>CAYPZN010000024.1:0-11536 GCA_964415335.1 uncultured Crocinitomix sp. | reverse complement strand
TAAATTAGGAATACGCCCTTCGCCATAAAGCGAAAAATCAGATTTAATCTCTTCCATGAAAAACATACCAATCTCTCCTCCGTTTTTTACATGTACTTTTCCACGTGGAGTACAATTAAAGTAAGTTTTGATTTCGTTATAATAACGCTCTGAAATATTGATTTTATTTGCTTCAGAATTTTGCTCGCAACGCGCAGCAATATTTACAGTATCTCCCCAAACGTCGAAGCTGAATTTGTGTTTTCCAACAACACCTGCAACAAGATCTCCCGAATGAATCCCAATTCGAATTTCCCAAAAATCGCGATCCAGTGCTTTTTGAGTTTGGATATCTGTGGTCATAAAATTCCGAATCTCTATGGCGGCTAAAGCCATTCGTATTGACGGTGCAGGATCCGTTTCTGTTACACCTCCAACAGCCATATACGCATCCCCAATTGTTTTTATTTTTTCTAATTTGTATTTGAGAATAATTTCATCAAATTTCGAAAAATAATAATCTAGTTTTTTAACAATATCTTGAGGATCACTATGCTTTGTTTTTCGCGTAAAATTTACAAAATCAGTAAAAAGAACGGCACAACCAGTTTTCTTTTTAGGACTTGATTTACCATAAGTGCCAAATTCGGAAAGTGTTTGAGCTGGCAATATACTTTCAAGCAAGCGACTTACTCGGAGGTGCTTATAATAGAGTTTTTTATAGACAGCAATCTTTGCTTTAACCAAATTGGGAACAAAAGGCTTTAAAAGGTAATCTACGGCTCCACTTCGCATTTCATCAACAATCTTGTAAACACGGTCAGAAAATCCTGAAGTAACAATTACTGTGGCATTTTTTGTCTCGTTTTTTGAGTTTAGGAGCGCAATAAATTCATTTGCATCAATTTTCGGGATATCCAAGCTGCAAAAAATTATGATAAAACGCTTTTGATTGATTAAGTGCAACGCTTCTAAATTTGTTTTCGCAGTAAAGACATTATGGCCATTATTTTGCAAAATATTACGCAATGACTTTAAGTGTTCATCATTACTTTCAATAATAAGAATGTTGATTATTCTGTCAAACATTAAATAGCTTTAGGTAAATATAAGTAATATTCTATTGCGATTAAAATTTTGATTTATCGATTGTTTGATATGCTATTACAAGTTAGAAAGGAATCAATAATTGAGTCAAACATTTGTATAGATTTATTATATGATTTTTAATGAGGTATAAATTTTTACTATATAGGTATAGATATTAAGAATCGAGAAAAATAGCTCTACCCACTGATACCACTTAAATTTGTGCCAGAATATTATTAATAACTAAAACAATATAAAATGTCTTTTGTAGGAAAAAAAATTCCAAATATAACAGTAAACGCCATTGACGAAATGGGAGATACTAAGCCACTTAATATCCTAAATTATGCGATTCAAAACAAGAAAAAGGTGCTACTTTTTTGGTATCCCAAAGATTTCACTTTTGTTTGTCCAACAGAACTGCATGCATTTCAGGATGCACTGCCTGAATTTGAAAAAAGAAATACGCTTGTTGTTGGTGCATCAGTAGATTCAGCAGAGGTTCATTTTGCTTGGTTAAATACTCCTAAAGATGATGGAGGAATTGAAGGTATAACATATCCAATTTTAGCAGATACCAATAGAAATTTGTCTGAACGCCTACGAATTTTGGATGGGGTTTCGACTTATAATGAGGAAACGGATGAAGTGTTTATTGAAGGTGATAATGTAACTTACCGAGCAACTTATTTAATTGATGAGTCTGGAGATGTTTTTCATGAAAGTATCAATCACATGCCTTTGGGGCGTAATGTGGATGAATACATTCGTTTAGTAGATGCTTTTGCACATGTTCAAGTACACGGAGAAGTTTGCCCAGCAAATTGGGAAGAAGGAAAAGAGGCTATGAATGCGGATAGAGAGGGAGTAGCAACTTATTTGTCAAATCAAAAATAAAATTGAAAATGGTCACAGAATTAAGAGAAGATAACTTAGGAGAGATTGTAGAGAATAATCCAATTGTTTTAGTGCAATATTCTGCTGGATGGTGTGGGAATTGTCGCATTATGAAACCAAAATTTAAACGCCTATCTGGTGAGAATAAAAAAACAACTTTTGTTCTTGCAGATGCCGAAAAATTTCCAGTATCAAGAAAATTAGCTAACGTAAATAATTTACCCACTTTCGCAGTATTTAAAGGAGGAGAATTTATAGATCAAATCCAAACAAACAAACTCGAAAGTTTACAAAATTTTGTCAATGAGATTGCCTGTAATTAAAGAAATAAACTCTTTTATTGCTGAAAGAGATGAAGATTATGCTTTAGAAGCAATAGAAATGCTCGAATCGATTGTTGAGATTCCATCAATCAAAGAAAGCGAGTTAGATGTAATAGGGGAGTTACTCTCAAACCTGTATGGTGCGATTGAAGTAAATAAGATGATTCAAGAGGGGGTACCCGAACGAGATGCGTTAAATAAATTTATGCAACGAGTTGTGGGTAGCATAGATAAAAATTGAGAAAAAGGGAGACATTATGTTTCCCTTTTTTCTTTGTATAAAATGAGTGCAAAGGTAATGATCAACTTAACCGGCATGGTAAGCGGAGCAATTTTTAATGAAAAATACAAAGCAGATTTTTTTGCTAAGTATACTTTATTGAAATAAAGTTAGATTTCCCAAATTGCTTCTTTCAATACCCAACCAACATTACCATTAACACTAACTTCAATCCAGTTTTCATTAGAGCGCAGTAAATCTACTTTTGTACCTTCATGCAAAGTGAAGCTTTCTGCAGCGGTTTCGGAAGGAGCTGTTTTAATCTCGGTAAACTCTGTTATGATAATCGCCTCATCTCGGTTTGTAATGTTTGACTTGTGTGCATAAGACAACGCTATAGTTAAGATCAGTAATGTAAATGCTCCAAAACTTATGGTTAAACTGATGTTTTTGAATTTTTGTCGCCTTATAGTTAAAAATAAATAAAGCGCCCCTGCAAGGATAAAACTGAATAGAATACTTAATGTACTCCAAAAATTTATTGAGAAACTAAAAAGATTAATTTTTAGCCAATTGGCAATAGCTGAATCAGTATTGTCGATTTCGTCAAATGTATCAGCATTGGCAAATTTTAAATTGAATTGCGCATCTTCGTTACTAGGGTCATGTTTTAATGCTCTTTCGTAGGCCCAAATGGCTTCGCCCAACTCATTTAGTTTATAGTACGTATTACCTAAATTATAATAAAGAGCAGCTCCCATTTTTTCTGCACCAACAAGTTTATTATATTCGTTTAAAGCTGTTTCATAATCTCCATTTGCATAGGCTTCGTTCCCTTTAGTAAATGTGCTGTCTTGCCCAAAAATGAGTTGGACAAAAAGAAAACAGAAAAGTGTAAAATAAGCTTTCATCTTATATTTTTTTATCCAAACTTGAAATTAATACTTCAGTTTCATTAACCGTACTAACAAGGTTTTCATGTGCGATTGGAGCATATTGTCCCATTTCAATTGCCGACCATATTTTGTTGAAACTATTTCGTGTTTCTTGCTCTATATTTGCTTCGTTTAATTTTGTGTCAATTATTCGTTGGGATAGTTCCGATAAACCGTAATTGAATTTTTTCTTGAAGAAATTAAGAAGTGTATCTTGCAATAATTTTAAAGCTTCTTTCTCTTCATTTTTTTCGATATGTTCTCTAATTAGTTTAAACTCATTTTGTGCAGATTTACCAGCCTTTTTTTGTTGGATTTTCAGGCGATCTTCTTCAGATAAGTTGTCTTTTTTTCGTTTGAGAAAGATGAATAAAAAAGAGAGTAAAAGAGGACTTGATAGAAGTGCATTATATTTCCATGACCCAAAAAGAAAATGATTTCTTTCAAATAGGTTTGACTCACTTTCTGCGATATAATGGATATCCAATTCTTTCGGGTCAACGGAAACTTTTGGAGGATCGATATCTACGCCATCTCGCTTATCAACAGTAATAATAAAATCTTCTGTCGAAACTTTCTTCATTTTTTCACTTTTTAAATCGAAATAAGAAAATGAAAACCCTGGAATCGTATAATTTCCATAGTGCTTGGGGATTAAAACGAAATTGTATTCCATTTCACCTTTTATCCCGGAACTAGAAATAGTTGTTTTGTCAACAATTTCCGGATCAAATTGATCAAACTCATCTGGAAAATCTAGTTCAATATTCCCTAATGCTTGCATATTTCCCTTTCCTTCAATGATTATTTTAAGGTCAATTGCTTCTCCAATTTTTACATCTGATTTACTAATCTCACTCGAAAGAGAAATATCTCCTACCAATCCATTGAAATCAGCTTGCCCATTTGAAGGAATCTGTTTTACTTTAATATCAAGTGAATTGGAATTCGTTTCTTTCCTGAAGCGGTTAAAAAAACCTCTGGAAAAAACTAATGAAGCAAAATAAGGTTCTAATGTTACAGTGCCACTTCGTTGCGCAAAACACAATTCTTGTCTTAATTCAATACTATAATAACGAACCCCATTAAAATTTTCGACATTGGTTTGAAAACTTTGTCGATCTGGATTTAAATCTTGACGCCATATTCCGTTTGCATCTCCTAAATCTAAGGCTTCAAATGATTCTGGTTTAATTTTAGAATAGTATTTCAATGTAACAACAAAAGATTCACCTTCATAAACACTGCTCTTGTTTGATGTAAGCCGCATGAAAAAATCTCCGGTTGCACTTCCATTATTTTGACTTTTACTCACATTAATCTTGATAACATCTGTTTCAAAAACCCCTTCCTCACAATTCATGCTCACTTTTGGAATCGTATAATTCCCTTCTTTCTTAGCCCTAAGCTGATAAGTCCAACTATATTCAATTGATTGCGAAATTGTGCCGTTAACGATTCGTGTAGAACTCGATTGTGATTGAGAAGGCCCAGAAATAACTTCTAAGTTACCAAAATTAGGCGCCGTTATTGGACAGTCTGTATTGGTGATAATTTGAAAAGTAAAACGCTCATTTGCACTTACAGCCGTTTTATTAACCAAAGCTTCAATGGACTTTTGAGAGAATGAGTAGCCTAAACTGGCCAAAAAAACTATAAATAAACTAAGACTTTTCATTTTATTTACCAATCAATTTTGCTGGATTTACCTGTTCCTATTAATTTCTTTTTGTCCAAATCTTCCTGAATCTTTTTTTCCTTTCTTCCTGCTGCTTCTAAAATACGCTTGGCTTGTTCTTTAGAAATAGGTTGCCGCTCTGGTTTTTGATCCCCTTGATTTTCACTTTCATCTTTAGGATCATTCCCGTCTTTATTTTCATTCTGGTCGCCATTTTGATCTTTCTCGTCGTTCCCATTATCTCCATTCTGATCTTTCTGGTCATCTCCTTGATCCTTATTCTCATCACCATCTCCATTTTCGTCTTTGTTTTGATCACCATTCTGATCATTATTTTGTTGTTGATCTTCGTTTTGATCTCCTTCGCCGTCTTCTTGGTTTTCGTCTTGCTGTTGATCTTGATTTTGTTCTTGCTGTTGTTTTAAAAATTGAGCATAAGCTAAATTGTATCGCGTTTCTTCATCTCGCGGATTAGTTCTTAAAGCTTCTTTGTATGCTTCAATAGCATCATCTATTTTTTGATTTAAAAAATAAGCATTTCCTAAATTGTGATATACCCAGGATTTATCAACTGGTGTGGGAGCAATGTCTTTAATTTTTTCAAATTGTTCAACTGCTTTTTCGTAATCTTCGCTTCTGAAAAAAGCATTTCCTAAATTATAGTTTGCTTTAAAATTTAAAGGTGATTCTTCAATCGCTTTTTTATAATAGTAAAGCGCATCTTCGTATTCTCCGTTTTCAAAGAAAACATTTCCCTTATACCAATTTTTTTTCAGTTCATTTTGACCAAAAGAAATGAAAGTTCCCATTAAGAATAGTACAACTAAAATTTTGCTCATAACTCTTGTAATTTATGAATGATTCCGGAGCGCCTCTCTGTAAAAAACACTTCAATAATAAGGCAAATTAACCCCAGTGCTAAAAACCATTGAAATTGATCTTTATAGTCCGTATACAGTTTTGAATCCAATTCTGTTTTATCAATTTGACGGATAGCGTCTAACAACTCCGAAAGATTGACATAAGTACCCTGAACCCTTGTATAAGAACCTCCTCCAGCTTGGGCAACTTGTTGTAGCATTTGTTCATTTAATCTGGTTGTCACTGTATTGCCATTTTCATCTTTTTTCATTCCGACAATGCGGCCATTTTGATAATCTGGAATTGGAGTTCCTGTACTTTCTCCCATTCCAACCGTACTAACAATAACTTGTTTTTCATATGCTGCTTGTGCTTGTACGAATGCATTCCCTTCATGATCTTCACCATCTGAAAGCACAATAATTGCTTTGTTTACACCATTTTTAAAATCGAAAGATTCCATACACTTTTCAATTGCTAAACCAATTGCAGTTCCTTGGTTACTCATCATTTCTGGTTGAACAGTGCTTAAAAATATTTTAGCAGCGCCGTAATCGATTGTCATAGGAAGGTGTATATAAGCATCTCCTGCAAACAAAACTAAACCAACTTTATCGCCATGTAATTTATTTAAAAGTTGTTCAATTGCCATTTTTGCAACACGTAATCGGTCTCTACTTGGGTCAAGATCTAGTGCGCGCATTGAATTAGAAATGTCAAGTGCAATCATAATTTCAATTCCTTCTGAAACGGCTTTTGTGCTTCCTTTACCATATTGAGGATTCGCCAAAGCAATAATTAAGAAAGCAACGGCATTTCTAAAAAAGAAAAATTTCCAAAATGATTTTAAAGAGGAAATAGGTTGAGTTAAGTATTTTAATAATCGTTGGTCAGCAAGGCGGCTTAAAACTTTATTTTTCCAATTAATCAATAAGAAATAACCTCCAATTAAAGCAGGAATGGATAATAATAACCACAAAAGACTAGAATTTTCAAAACGGAAAGCGTCTACTTGATCAATTAAGTAAAAATAAAGCCCAAAAAAAGCTAACCAAAAAATTCCTTCCCAAAGGAGAATGGAAAACAAAATGGTTCTGAAATTATATTTATGTAAATTTTCTTCCATATCTAAGGAATGCTCTTTAAAAGTGTATTCGTAATTAATTTAGATGAAAGAATAAAAATAAGCGCCCAAACTAAAATCCCATAAAACTTTTCAGGAGGGTCTGTTTTGAATTCCAAAACACGAACTTTCGATTTCTCTAAGGTATCAATTTGCTCATAAATTCCTTTTAATTCGTCTTGATTTTTGGCTCTGAAATATTGTGTTCCAGTAATTTCAGCAATTTCTGTAAGTAGTTCTTCGTCAATTTCTACCGCAATATTTTGCATCACCATACCAAAAGGAGATTGCACAGGATACGGAGCAACACCATCTTTTCCAACACCAATCGTATAAACACGAATGCCGTATTCTTTTGCAATTTGAGCAGCAGTAATTGGATCAACATCTCCAGAATTATTAACACCATCAGTAAGTAGAATAATAACTTTACTTTTTGCTTGACTTGTTTGTAATCGATTGATGGCAGTTACCAATCCCAATCCAATAGCAGTACCTGGTGTTACAACGCCAGTTTCAACATCATTAAAAGCATTCATTAAAAGCTGATGGTCAGTTGTGAGTGGTACTTTTGTGTACGAATCCCCTTCATACAAAACCAGGCCTATTCTATCGGTAGGCCTTTCTCCAATAAAATCAATTGCAACTTGTTTTGCTGCTTCCAATCGATTGGGTTTAAAATCTTCAGCAAGCATGCTTCCAGAAACATCCATGGCTAATACAATGTCAATCCCTTCAATATTTTTTTTCTTATACTCTTCAATATCTTTATCATCATGAGGTCGTGCCAATGCAACAATAACCAAGCTAATACCAATCAATAAAATTAAAAAATTAAGGTGTCTGAAAAAGGCAATAAAGTTGAAACTCTCCTTTTCAAATGAATTCAAAGAAGATAAATTAATCCGTTTAAAATTGACGCCATTTGATTCTTTTCTTAAATGCCAAAAGACAATGAATGGCAATATAAGAAATAGCCAGAATACATGCTTGTAAACATACTCATAATCAAATACTGCTATGTCAAAAAAACTAGTTTCCACTCTTATTGGTTTCTTTTTCTTTTGTTCTATTTACAAAGTCAATTGATTTATTAAGGTATTCAAAAGCATCTTCATCATTTGGTGTCATTTTTGCGAATTTCACCATATCTGCTTCACGCAATATTTTTCTCAAATAGACCTTGTCATCTTCGCTAATAGAGGCATACTTTAAATCAGTAATAATTTCTTGAGTTGTTTGCTCCATAGCATGAATATTAAACCTGTTTTCGAGATAAGAACGCACAGTGTCTGTTAAAGTGGAATAATATTCTTTTTTTCTTTCAGATTTCCATTCTTCATCTTGCTTTAATTTACTTAAAGCTGCTAACGCTAAAATATGAGCAGGAATGATTTCTTCTAAAACTTCAGCTTCAATCTCAGGTTCTTTTTGTTTCAGGTAACGCCAGATTAAAAATGCAATAATTAGTGCAACAATTATTGCAATCCAATACCAATTTTCTAAAAACCAATCCCTACTTCGTTCCGAAAAGGGATAGTTTACACTGTATATGGGTTTAATATCGGCAATCCCTTTGCTAGTATCCACTTCTACAGTACTTATCTGTAATACAAGCGAATTAGATTCATAAACAGAGTCATTTAAGTAAATGGTTTGTTCTGGAATTGTATAATTTCCTTGTTCAAAGCCAGTAATTAAAAGACGCTGTTCTTTTATATAAGTAGAACTACCTGAATCAACCAGTGTTTCAAGGTCTATTGTTTTGCCTATAATTTCAAGATTTTCGGTTAATTCTTTCTCAAATTGAGGCCAAATAATAAGCGCATCTCCATTTGGATTTTGGTATTCAAAAGTCAAATACAAAACAGTCTGTTCACCAATCCTTAATTGAGAAGTATCTAAACGCATTGTCGCTTGTTGCGCATAGATTTGCGAACCAAAAAGCAATAATATTGTTATGTGTAAGATACTTTTCACCCGCGTTTTTTAAATAAATTCATTAGAGGTTTAATGTATCCTTCATCTGTGAAAATTTCAGCGTAATCCGTTTTTGCTTTTCTAAAAATTTGGCGAATTTCTTCTTCGCGTATTTGATTTTTTGCACGATATTTTTCACGTACCTTTTTAGATGAAGTATTGACCCACTTCGTTTTACCAGTTTCTAAATCTTTAAATTTTGCGATTCCTATTTGCGGAAGTTCATGTTCTGCTTTATCCAAAACTTTTAAGGCGACAACGTCATGCTTTCGCGAAGCAATTTTCAAAGCGTCAGAAAAACCATCATCCATAAAATCACTTAAAACAAAGGCAATACTTTTCTTTTTAATCATTTGAGAAAAATATTTTAAAGCGCCTGAGATATCTGTGGCTTTACCAGTTGGTTCAAAATTGATCAATTCTCTAATAATTCTGAGAATATGCGACTTCCCCTTTTTGGGAGGAATAAATTTTTCAATTTTATCGGAAAATAAAATTAATCCAATCTGGTCGTTGTTTGAGACAGCTGAAAAGGCTAAAACGGCGCATAATTCTGTAATCGTTTCACGCTTAAGTTGATTTCTTGTTCCAAACATCCCTGAGGCTGAAATATCAACAAGTAACATTACAGTAAGCTGTCTTTCTTCTTCAAAAACTTTTACAAAAGGCTCGTTGAAACGTGCAGTAACATTCCAATCAATGGTTCTGATTTCATCTCCAATCGCGTAATCTCTAACCTCACTAAAAGCCATTCCTCTTCCTTTAAAAGCAGAATGATATTCTCCTGAAAATATTTGATTGGACAAATGCCTTGTCTTAATCTCAATTTTACGGACTTTTTTTATGAGTTCTTTTGTTTCCAAATTTTATTGCTATCGATTATTATTTAACTGAATGAGAATAACCTTTTAATTAAGGTACTTCAACAAAATCCATGATTTTTTTAACAATATCTGATTGCGTTATGTCTTCGGCTTCGGCTTCGTATGTCAAACCAATTCTATGGCGTAAAACATCTGGAGAAATTGCACGAACATCTTCAGGAATTACAAACCCTCTTTTGTTTAGAAAGGCATATGCCTTAGCAGCAAGAGCAAGGTTTATAGATGCCCTAGGAGAGGCTCCGAAACTGATTAAGTGTTCCAAATCATTTAGCCCGTAATCTTTTGGATTCCGTGTTGCAAATACTAAATCAACAATATATTTTTCGATTTTTTCGTCTAAGTAAATCTCTTTTACCAATTCTTTTGCTTTTAGAATTTGCTCAATAGAAACAACCGAATTTGCTTTAGGGAAACCGTTGGGAGAGATATTATGACGAACAATTAATTTTTCTTCTTCTTTTGACGGATAATCTAGGTAAACCTTAAGCATAAAACGATCCACTTGCGCTTCTGGAAGAGGATAAGTACCCTCTTGTTCAACAGGGTTTTGCGTTGCTAAAACAAGAAAAGGTTTTGGTAAATCATACGTTTCCTGACCTAAAGTAACTTGTCTTTCTTGCATGGCTTCTAGTAAAGCACTTTGTACTTTTGCTGGCGCTCTGTTGATTTCATCCGCAAGAACAAAATTGGCAAATACAGGCCCTTTTTTTACACTAAATTCTTCTTTCTTTTGATTGTAAATCATAGTCCCAACAATATCAGCAGGCAATAGATCAGGTGTAAATTGCACACGATTGAAATTTCCGCCTATGGTATCAGAAAGTGTTTTAATTGCCAATGTTTTTGCTAGTCCAGGAACACCTTCTAGTAAAACATGTCCATTTGCAAGTAAACCGATCATCAATCGGTCGATCATATACTGCTGTCCAATAATAACTTTACTGATTTCAGCATTCATTATATCTAAAAATCCACTTTCTTGCTGAATTTTAGCGTTGATTTCCTCAATGGTGGGTGCAGTATTATTTACTAAGTCTTCCATATTTTTTATTTGCCATTCTAATTATGTAAAGTTAGCAAGATGTCAAGCGGCATCATAATTGAGTCCTGTTAAAAAATGTTAAGGATTATTAACAACTAAATTTGACCTGTAACAAAGCAAAGTAATTCAAGTCGTTAACCAATAAATTTGGGTAATAAGAAGTGTTAGCAATCTGCTAGCCCCACACCAACGGCCAATCCGCCTTTGGATGTTTCTTTGTAATTAGTATGCATATCTTTTGCAGTTTCCCACATTGTATTGATAACTTTGTCTAGCGGGACTTTAACATCATCAGGATCCGTATCAATTGCTAATTCAGAAGCATTAATCGCCTTAATCGCCCCCATAGCATTCCGCTCGATACAAGGAATTTGAACAAGCCCTCCAATTGGGTCACAAGTTAGACCAAGGTGATGCTCCATAGCAATTTCTGCGGCAACTAGCACTTGTTCTGGAGACCCTCCCATAAGTTCGGTAAGTGCTCCTGCAGCCATAGCACTAGAGACACCTATTTCAGCTTGACAT
>CAYPZN010000023.1:0-48602 GCA_964415335.1 uncultured Crocinitomix sp. | reverse complement strand
TTAGCCAAGATTCACTAAGAACAGGTTTTTTTAAAGATTTTCTCTTTCCATTTACGCCCGGATGTGAGTCATATGTTAACTTTTTTGTAAGAGACTAGATTATGTCACAAAAATTATTAGGCATTAGTATTGTTCTATTCGGATTACTATTTACATTCAGTTGTAAAAAATACAAACCCGACACCTTAGAAGGTGATTTATCCTATCTAGTAGGAACATGGGATTGGGATTCAACTTTTCACCGTATAAATGGATGCACAGGTAGTGGAATGGTCACAGAAGAAACAATTTTTCCTCTTGACAATCAATTTAGTTTATTGTTTGAGGAAGAAGGTTATGTTTCATTTTTTGCTAACGACTCATTATTACGTAGAGAGGGAATAAGAGTCGATTTCTTCAATAAAAATGAATCTAATATTAATAATGTGTCTCTTTCTCTTGGAGGAAATATGAACGACGTGATTTCAGCATCAGGAACAGAAGAAACAAACATTTTCCTTAGATTTCCTTTTGAATCAAATGATACAGGGTGTGAAGATCATTTAAACTATTTTTCAAAAAGATGATCTATCATAGAATCTCAACATTTTTTGTTATCAGCCTGTTTGTGTTTATTACAAATTCATGTAATAAAAAATATGATGGATTAGATAATGAAAGATCGATTTTAATAGGAATGTGGAATTGGGATAATACCTTTCATAGCTTTGGTTGGTGCGATGGACTATCACTTGAAGAAACAATTACACCAATGAGCTTAGGAGATACTTTTACTTTAGAATTTGAGAAAAAAGGTAAAATTAATTTTATTGCCAATGATGAACTAATTGATTCAAAAAGATTAATATTTAATGATTTTCAAATAGGCGAAAATGATGATTTTACGTTTAATATTTCATTGGATGGCAATGAAGACGACGTTTTTTTTGGTTTAGGGAATAATGAACAAATAAAAGTTTTTACTTTCCCATTTGTTCATATTCCCGGCTGTGAAAGCTATTTGAGTACATTTATAAAACAATAATTTCTCTAGTATTTTATGTACACAAAATTATTAAGCATTAGTATTATTCTATTCGGATTACTATTTACATTTAGTTGTAATAAGTTCAAGCCTGATACATTGGATGGGGAATTATCTTATCTAGTGGGAACATGGGATTGGGATTCTACGTTTCACCGTTTTAATTGGTGTACAGGTCTTGGAACAATTGAAGAAACGATTTATCCAGAAGAGAATAACTTCAGTTTAGTATTTGAAGAAGAAGGGTTCATTTCTTTTTTTGTGGGAGATTCTTTATTAAGAAAAGAAGGTATAACTATAGATACACTTGTTGAACATTCTAATAACTCAAAGCAAGTTTTTATTCATTTAAACGGAGATATGAATGATCTCTTTTTTGGAAGAGGTACTACAAGTCTTAGCTTCTTTTCTGAATTCCCATTTAGAGAAAATGATCCGGGTTGTGAGAATTATACTAACTACTTTTCGAAGAGATGATTCTCAATAGAAATCTATTTGGTATTATTCTATTCGGGTTACTATTTTGCATTCAGTTGCAATAAATTCGAGCCTGATCCATTAGAGGATGATTTATCTTATCTAGTGGGCACATGGGATTGGGACTCTACATTTCACCGTTTTAATTGGTGTACAGGAGGTTCAACAATTGAAGAAACGATTTATCCAGAAGAGAATAATTTTAGTATAATATTTGAAGAAGAAGATACTAATTCAAGACATGTAGTAATCTCATTGAATGGAAATAAAGAGGATGTTAGGGGGGGGGTAGGAACATTAAATGCAACTTTTTTCACTCGATTCCCATTTAGCGAAAATGACGCTGGTTGTGAAAATTACTTCAATTATTTTTCAAAAAGATGATTCCTTACAGAGGATTATATAGCATTATTCTATTGGGATTACTATTTATATTCAGTTGTAATAAAGAAAAACCTGATACTCTTGAAGGCGAAAAATCCATTTTTGTAGGTACATGGAATTGGGATTATACTGTACATCACCATAATTGGTGTGATGCATTTCCCAGTAAAATTGATACTCTAACTCCTTCTTCTGAAAATCATACATTTAAAATTCAATTTTTAGAAGAAGGAAAAGTCATTTATTGGCAGGATGGAATAAAAATCAATGAATATGATCTATTTTTTACTTTGTTTGATGGAGACCAATCATGTTTTTTGAATGATGCTACACAATATGCAATCAAATATAGTTTTGAATCAGAAGAAAATGATTTTGGAGGATGTGTTAGCCAAGATTCACTAAGAACAGGTTTTTTTAAAGATTTTCTCTTTCCATTTACACCTGGTTGTGAGAATTACACAAATTTTTTTGTTAGAGAATAATATTGTTTTGTTTTTAATTTATTCGTAACTAGTAATTAATTTTAACTCAACACTTTATTGAAAAACAATGAAAAAAGTAATATTTATAGTGTTAATTTTAAATTTGATTTCCTGCCGGAAAGATGAAACAAATATGCGCTTAAAAGGGGAGAAATCTTTTTTATTGGGAGAATGGGAACTTGTGCATACCTATTTCCTTGATTTTAATGATCCAAATGGTGTTGAATTTGTTTCGGCTGAAGAACAAGAAGGTACTTATCGAATTATTTTTGAAAAGCAGGGTTTTGTTACGTTTTATCATGGAGATAAAATCTTAGAGGCAGGATATACTCATTTTCCAGGATTTGGATTTGAAGCAAAAAAAATAGGAACAGCACTTGATCCGAAACAAATTTCTTTTAACATTTGGTTAGATGGAAATATGGACCGAAATTTTGCAGGAACAGGAATATTAGATTCACTTGCAACAGGAACTACACCACGAATAGATACTGGTCATGTGGCGTATAGAGATTATTATAGAAGAGTTAAATAGCGAGAGAAGTTTATTTTTTCTTTTTCTTCACCTCTTTTTTCTCATTAAAATAATAACGTAAATCTAAGGTAATATAACTTCCTCTAACATTGTCAATGGCTACTTCGTCGCCTCCTTCAAATTCGTAGGCAAGGGCAAACGTATGAATTTGCGTAAATGGTAAATTATAAGATCCTCCCAAGTAAAAATAACCTTGATCACGTGTTCTGAATTCAAAACCAATATCAGCTAAGACAGAACCTTGAATTCGGTTTAAACGCGCACCTTCAAATAAGAAAAGTTCTCCAACTTTAACCGGAATTTGCACTTGAACATCTGAAGGGAAATAATTTAAACTAGTACCAATTGAGGTATTCATAAATACTTGTTCTCCTAATCGAATAAAAACGAGGCCTTTGAAAGGAATTTCATAAGCAACTGTTCTAACATCTTCTACCGCCATTAAATTTGAATCCGGAACAGCAAAGTTTAGATTAAAATTACGCTGAGTAAATGACAAACCTGTTTCAAATGAGAGATTATCTGTTAAGCCACGTCGAATGACCATACCAAAGGCATTGCCCAACTTTTGTCGAATAGACGCTTCCAAAATACCTTCGTTAAACTCTTGCTCAAAAGTTCCAATAATACGGTTGGGAATAATGGGTTTGTATTCTATTCCAAATGTAGAAATTCCCTTTTGAGTAAAACCAAGTCCACTTAGAAAAACAAGTACTATTAGAATAAAGGCTTTAGTCATGAACGTAATTTAAAGAATAACTTGATACAAATTAACGAACTTTATTGTGGATATATTGAGTTTTACTAGCAAATAAAGTTATTTTTTTACATATCCAATAATGGCAAGTGCCAAAATACCAAAAAAGAAAAGGACCAATCCATAGCGTAAAATTGCATTCGGAATGATGTGCTTCCTCACTTTTGCTGAAACTTCAAAATTACCGCGTTGCGCGCGCTCAAAATTCTTTTGTTCTACTGCAAACAAATAGAGTTCATCATTGTCCTCGGTATCATCTTTATCTCTTTCAAACCAAATCTTGTTTTTGGTTAAGTAAGTCTCAAACAATTCAGCTTCTCGAAGTGTATTAAAGTTAAACACTTTATAATTTCGATCTGTTGGATGGTCGCGGTAATTAACCAAACCTAATGCACCTATTCGCTTACCCATTCTGTAAAGTATTCAATTGGTTTACGGTGTCCTTTTGGCCACTCTAAATCTGATTTTGGATAACCGACATAAAAAAGCGCTAAACACTTATCGGCATTACCTAAACCTAAAAAAGCATTCATTTCTGGTGTGTAAATAAGTTTAGGAGTTGACCAAAATCCACCCAATCCCCAGGCTGTACAGGTCAAATACATGTTTTGAATAGCGCAAGCTACGGCTTCAATTTCTTCAAGTTCTGAAATGCGGCTTTCAGGATCACGTTTTAATGAAACAGCAATTACTGCACCAGCCATAGTTGGTCGGTTTTTCAGTTTGTTGTATTTCATTTCTTTAAAATCTGAATCAGTTGTATTTTCCCGATAATAATTCGAGAGGAAGTCAGCTAATTTTTGTCGCCCTTCTTCTAAAAACACTTTAAAGGTCCATGGTTGTGTATTACCATGAGTTGGCGCCCAAATGGCATTGTTTAAGAGAACTTCAACTTGTTCTTTATGAATTTTTCGATCAGAGAATTGCTCAGGATATATCGTTCTGCGCTCTCGGATCAATTCATTGATTTCACTTAAATTATATTTCATTTTAACAATGTCATTTAATAACTACAAAATTAAGAGTTATTTTTTAAGAATATTAAGATTTTATGGTAAGTAGATTACGGTTTAATACCTTGAAACAATCAAAACGTTTTTAAAGCATTATAAACTTTATGAACAGGCAATCCCATTACATTGTAATAAGATCCCTCTAAACGTTCTATACCAACATAACCCACCCATTCCTGAACGCCATAAGATCCTGCTTTATCAAAAGGTTGGTATTTATTAACGTAATATTCAATTTCTTTAACACTTAAAGTCGAAAAATGAACGATTGTTTCATCACTAAAACTGATTTTTTGTTCCAGTGATTGGATACAAACACCAGTTACTACTTTATGCATATTTCCAGATAATTTAGAAACCATCTGGATAGCTTCTTCAGTTGATTTCGGTTTTTCCAAAATTTCTAACCCTCTAATAACAATAGTGTCTGATGTAATAATAATTTCATCAGGTTTCAAATTTTGATTGAAGGCATTGGCTTTTTTTTCTGCTAAGAAAACAGGAACCTGTTCTGGTTGCAATTCGTTTGAGTAGGATTCATCAACATCTTTTGTTCTAATTTCAAAAGCAATGTCTAATCCTTTTAACAATTCTTGTCTTCTGGGTGATTTAGAAGCCAAAATTATTTTTTTGTGTTGAAGATTTTCAAGCATAATTTTATTTCCAAAAAAAGATGGTTGTACAAATCCCGAATAGTAGTGCTAGTTTAATAAAAAACGAAGCGAGTAAATAGTACTTTCGTTGGTTTTTGGTGACAATAACAAAAAATGAAGCTAGAATAAAAATTACGGTCATTACCATTAAAAGTGCTACAATGAGGTGATTTAAATTCTGTGAAAAATTAGAGGTTGTTAAAAATTGGAGGTATGTAAAGTAGCCCAATGCAATTAACGTAATTCCATAAAATGCAATTAGAATATATTTTGTCTTTGCAAAACCAAGTCGAATAGGAAGTGTTTCACTTTGTAATAGTAAGTCTCCTTTAACATCTGCCATGTCTTTGATTACTTCACGAATGAAGTTTAGCATAAAGGCAAAGCTGGCATAAACTAATGTGAGTTTTAAATACATAGAAAAATAAGGTTCCTTATTTGTGGGAACAATAGGGCTAAAGGAAAAATCAGAAAATGAAATGTAAACAAAAACATATAATGGAACGATTGCTGTCAAAAAAGCGACAATAAGATTACCGGTTAAAAATTTTCGTTTAAAAATAGCAGAGTAAAAATAGAGTAGGTTAATTGAAAGAAAAGCGATTAGTAAAATCCACCAATTAGATGCGCTATATGAAAGGTAAAAAGCAATTAAAAAACCAATTCCATTAAACGACCAATTTAAAATAATGGCCCATCTTCTTTTGACGTATTTACCAATTATTAGGCGTTTAGGTTTATTAACACGGTCAGCCTTTTGATCAAAATAATCATTGATAATATTGCCAGAAGCTGCAATCAATACAACAGAAATAATTAACAAAATAAAATTAGTGTCTTCTAATCCAAATTGAAGTAAAAATGGATTAACATAGCCTGGTTTGAGAAATGAAAGATCTTGCGGAAAGCCATAAATCATTCCATAAAACAAACACATGGTTAGAATCATCACAAAAATGTTCGAGATTCTGATTAAACGCAGAAATTGATATAAAGTGTTCATTTATTTTGGGACAAGTATTTATTTCTTTAACTACTTACCACAAATATAACGCTTAATGTCTGTTATAAGTTTATAAAATAAATGCATCAATCAAACTTGATTGATGCATTTAAGTAATTCTTTGTAATCACTTAATTTGTTTGCACGAAATTTAACTGCCAATTTCCATTTGGCTCTTTTCTTCCGATAAAAACTGTGTAGTGTGTATAATTTGTTAAGATAAACTGAAGTTAGAAAATTTAAATGCTCAGGTTTAATAAAATGACACAGGAGTATATATTTTTTTACAAAAGGTGAGATTAGAAGGTTAAACTTCCCTTAGAACGCGATTAAAGAATTACAAGCTGAACAATGTTATCATTGCTCAGCTTGTAATTAACAACTTTGATTCTTCTGAAACATTAAGTGTTATTTAATATCGAATTGTTATTCAATTTAAGATTTAATTACTCTTAAAAGACCAGTTGTATTGCTAGTAGTGGCTTTAAGAATATAAATTCCTTTTTCGAAAGAAGATAATTCTATTTCAAATGTTGAATTTTCTACTTTTGTTGAATACACTAATTTTCCAATGGCATTATAAAGTTCAATATCGATTAAGTTTTCATCAAAATCACTTTCAATTTTAACGTTTAATAAACCACTTGTTGGATTCGGATAAGCACTGATGTTGAGTTCATTCTCCAAATGATCGATAGTATTTTCATTAACTGAAAAATCATCTATTTGTGATGGTTTCCTTAAGGCTCCAGTATTCAATTCATGTCTAAGGAAAAATGCATTGTAAACAAGTGGATTTATACCTGATGAATTGAGGTCTCCACTACTAGGTAATCCAGTAAAGTAAGATAATCGGCCATTATAAGTACCAGTTAAAAAGGCATAATTATCTATTCCAATACTCACTCTTGTTGATATGTGATCTCCTAGATTAAAATTAAGTGTAGAATTTACAATTTTTGGTGTAAACCAATTTCCTGCCAAAAGATCTATTTTCCCAATAAAAACTTGATTTTCAGATACTGAAGGATTACTGGTTATCCCTCCAGTAGAAGTTTCTACAATCCCATTTAAAGAATGCCCTACAAAAGCTACATTTGCTTCTCTAGCATCAATTCCAGTAATCTTAACTCTTGAATTTGTATTCCAAATACTTTCAATTTTCGCTGTATTAGTAGACCACCTATAAGAAAAAATAAAACTATTTTGAAATGTGGAATTTGAAAAAGACGCAGTAGGGGGGGCACCCAAACCGAAAGGCGAACCTGTAACTCCTCTGTAATTACCACCAACATAAAAGTAATCATCATAGCTAGTTATACTTGTTCCTTCAGATTCTTCTCCAGGCTCTATTCCAAATGCTCTTACTCCAAACCCGTCAACATAACCGCTGGAATTTATTGCAGTAATAAAAGCATCTTTAATTCCAGGCGTAAAGATAGCAACAGTAGACCCTGGAGTATCTCTTAGTGAAAGCTCATCTGAAAAAGTTCCTGTTAAAAGAATTTGATTGTTTGATAAATTCAAAGTAATATCGTTTGCTATGTGGTTAGGACTTTGATCTAATGATTGTCTTGCCCAAGCCGTATTAAAAAGATTTGATACGGTATTATATTTTAATTGTGCATAAAATACTTTTGGAATTAAATCCCCATCATCATCCGACCTTCCACAAAGGAAAATATTTTGTGGGCCACTTGGTACTGTATATAAAGCAGTTCCAGTTGTCTGATTAAAATTATCGTGAATTGCATTTACTTCTCCAAAAGTTGAAACAGAAGGACCGTCAACAGCCAATACACAAATATTTCTATCATTGATACCGGATGCTCCTGATGCATTTAGTGAGAATGAACTTGTAGTCCCACTAGGATAAATAGTTGTAAATAAAGCTTTAGGATTATAGTTAACTCCAATAAAAATTTCATCTTCATTTTTTGATATTCCGAACCCAGAACTATGATGGTTGAATGCTTGAAATTCATCATAAACCACCCATTGCAACTCACCGCATTGATTATAACAAACAGCATAAAATGTTTCTTCTTTAGCTGATATTGAAGTAAGGATAATAGTGTTACCAAAAAGATCTTCAAAAACGGTTTCTTTACGAAATGATCCCGTTGAATAAACATAACCATCATCATCCGTATAAATATCATTTCCAACATCTCCTTGAAGTTCAAAGGCAATGGCTTTAGATGTAGTGTTGTGCCACGCATCTTTTTCTTCAACAATAATTGTTCCTGTAATCGTCGTTGTACAGCCATTACCGCTAGCGGATTCACAAGTGATTTCAATATTGTGTGTGCCAACACCGGCACTTGCTGCATCAAACTGATTAGAGACAACAAATGGTCCTGAGGCAGTACAATTTATTCCTGTAGTTAAAGGGTTTATTGGAATAGGGCCAGAATAATCGCATAGATCAACTGTTAACGTTGGGAAAGATATTGTTGGACTATCGTTTATTGTAATAGTCATGGTAGCTGAAGAAGTTATCCCTGAAATATTATCTGTATAAGCATAAGTGATAGGGTATACGCCAGGTGGGCAAGTACAAGGATCAATGCTATACAGTCTAAACCCACCAGGAAAATCTTGTGTAGTAACACATGCTGGTAAATCAATGAACTCACCACCGATAGCTGGTCCAATTCCGCCAGGATAGCCATCCTCAGGAGTAAAATAACCAAATGTATGGTAAACATTTCCTGTTGGAATGTATTCTGTACCAAGATTTATTGGTCCATCAGAACAACATAAAGATAAATTGGGTTGAGTGGCTATAACTGGTTGAGATGGAGAAATTTTATGAATGAATATATCCAATCCCCCATGTGTATTTAAATAAGCACTAGGACCGTCAGCGTTAAAATTTGTAGTGTTGTCAAATTGACCAGTTGTATAGACATTATTTGTATTACTTACGGTTATTCCAAAAGAAGTTGTATTTCCATTACTCATTCTGTTAGACCATTCAAAATCTCCTGAAGAATTAAGTTTAGTAACAAATGCGTCAATAAAAGAATTTGAAATTGATGTTTTCGAAACTACACCTGGCCCTGGGTCTAAATCAACTGTTCCATTAAAATATCCGGAAATATATATCTCATCTAAAGCGTTTAATGTTATTGCATAACCACTTCCAGCACTACCAGAAGATATACTTTCGGTTAAATTTTTCGCAAAAAGAAAATTCCCACTAGCATCTAATTTCTGAAGAAAAGAGCCCTCAGCTCCAGTATTAGTTAGATTAAAGACCCCTCCTGATGGATTAAAATTAACCGTTTTTCTGAATGTACCTGTGGTATATACGTTACCGAGATCATCAGTAATTACGCCTCTAGCTCTATCAGCAGAAGTGCTTCCCATTGATCTACTCCAAGCGTAATTCCCCGATAAATCTAGTGTCAAAATGAAAATATCACTAACTCCATTTGACGTTAAAGAACTTATGGTTCCGCTAGTTGTAGTAAAATTCATTGTTCCTGAAAAACTTCCAACAACGCTAACCTGACCGAAATCACTAACAGAAATATCTCTTGCAACGGAATTTCCTCCTGGTGAATCTCCAATTTTTTTTACCCAATTAAAAGTTCCATTATTATCTAATTTTAAAACAAATGCTTCATTAACGTAATTAGGACCACTTAGTGTATTGCTAATTGAAGGATCAGGGTTGAAATCTACTGTTTCACTAAAAAATCCTGAGATATAAATATTACTTAAGTTATCTGTTGATACGTTAGTGGCATTACCTCTTCCTTCAATTGATTTTGCCCAAATATAATTGCCATTTTGGTCCATTTTTAAAACAAAAGGATTAAAATCAGTGAATTGAAAAATAGGAGATACCACAGCAGTCAAATTTGCAACTCCTAAGCCAGTGTCAAAATCAACAGTACCAAAAAAAGCACCTGTAATTACTAGATCTCCATTGTTGTCGATAGTAATACTTTGACCAGAATCATCAAATGATCCGCCTATTGTCCTAACCCAAATAAGATTGCCAGCAGGGCTCAATTTTTGAATGAAAATTTGGCTACCTAATCCTGGCCCTATTGAATACGCAATTCCAGCGTTTGGATCAAAATCAACTGCTGGATTAAAAACACCTACAGTATAAACATTGCCAGAAGCATCTGTTGTTATTGAGTAACCAATATCAAAATCAGTTCCTCCCATGCCTTTTACCCATTCAAAATCTTGAGCAGTTGCTGTCCAATTAAATGATAGCACAATTGCTAGTAATAAAAAGATGTGCTTAATGTTTTTTTTCTTCATTTTTTTAGGTTTTAATAAAATAAATAATTTACAATTTGATACGTTATTCGTATTTGGTAATTACGCTAAATTCTCTTCCGGTAAAAACATCAAACCTAATTGTGAATAATTAACACACACACACACACACAATTAGGTTTGATTTACAATGATTTAAACTTTAGAATCACTACCTAATCAAATAAAATTAGATGAAAAAAAAGTAATTTTTTTTGCAAATTCAAATGTGTTAAGTTTGAATTCAAATACGTAAACGTTTTATACGAATACGTGAAATTGAGTTCTTTCAAAGGATTTTTTGAAAATTTAGATTTTAAGAAAACTTGAAATAAGGTTTGATTTTATTGAGATAACATTGATTTTGAAAAGAAACTTTCCATCAAAGTTGATGATATGAATTTTAATCCCAGAGTAATCTCTGTAAAGACCTTTTTTCGGATGGACGAATAGTAACAACTAATGTTAAGAGAAGTGAACCTAAGATTGAAATTAGTTTTCATAATAATGCTGCTGTAGAAACTTATGAGACAATTAATTTTGCTTTGTTAAGCAACTCTATTAAAGCAGCCTACCGCTGAATCTCATACATAGTACGTCTATTCAATTGATGTGCTGCTTTTTGCTCTTTCGAAGGCAATGAATTGATAAACCCTTCGGTCAATTCTACCATTTCCCCGTTTCCTTTAAGGTCTACTTTATTGGGTACTGTTTCTCCATATCCTTTAGAGGTTAATCTTGCCTGGTCGATTCCTTGCGAGATAACATAATCCATCACTGCTTTTGCACGATTAGAAGAAAGTGTTAAGTTACTTGCGTTGTCACCTTGAGCATCCGTATGTCCTTGCAATTCGATTTTTAAATCAGGATTTTGTTTTAAGAAATCTGCCAATCGATTTAACTCGATATAAGATTCTTTTCGAAGTTTATATGAATCGAGATCAAAGAAAACGTTATCTAACTGTACCGTTCCATTTGAGCCAATTGGAATCAAAGGAACATCTCTGTGATAAGGATCCGTTGAATTTTCCGGAACCGTCAGATTAAAGTTTACTGAATAGGGATTATAGCCATCTTTGTTTACAATTAACGCATAATCTTTATTGATTGGAAGCGTGACTAAAAACTCCCCATTTTGTCGATCAGAAAAAGATTTGATCACTTCCTTCCCTGTTTCCAAATCAATTAAACTGAATTCAGCTTCTAATCTTTTATTTGAGGCAATATCATAAACTGTTCCTGTCATGTAAATTGTCTTTGTTGGACGAATACTTTCGGGAAGTTTGAATGAATATAAATCTAAAGCTCCTTTTCCACCTGGACGGTCTGAACCAAAAATGGCAACTTCCCCGTTGGAATATACAAGTAACGAATTTTCGTTGTCAGAAGTGTTGATTGGATAACCTAAGTTTTTTGGATCGCTCCATGTTCCATTAGGTTGCAATGTTGTCATGTATAAATCTGTTCCACCCATGCCAATATGACCATTTGAAGCAAAATAAAGGGTTCTTCCGTCAGGATGGATTAAAACTGAAGATTCGGAAGCTGGAGTATTAATATTATTGGGTAACTTTTCAGCAATTCCCCACGAACCGTCTTTTTGTTTGCGAGACACATAAATATCTCCGTTACGTTTATTGCGCCCACCACTTGAACGAACGTTACCACGAATGAAATAAAGTGTTTTTCCATCAGAAGAAAGTGAAGGTTGTGTTTCCCAGTTTTTTGAATTTACGCCTCCAGGTAAGTTAATTGGGTCCAACCATTTGTTTCCAACTTTCTCTGTGACAAATAAATCACAACTTCCGTATCCTCTTCTTCCTTCGCCATAACCATAGCGTGGATCAATACATCCTACAAAGATTAATGTTCTTCCATCTGGTGCAAAAGTAGGAGCACCTTCATTGTTATAGGTATTAATGTTTCGCGGCATTGGAATTCCAGTATTCCAATAGTCTCCATCTCCAGTACTTACAAAAAAGTCTTCTTGTTGGAAACCATTTTTAGGGTCTGTTACCATTCTTGTAAAAAGCAATTGCTTTTGGTCCACAGTTAATGTGGGGAAATATTCAGGATCTTCTGTATTTACACCAGCACCAATATTAACAGGTTCAAAAGGGACAGGGTTTTTAACTGCTTCGGCAGCAAATTCACAATTTTTAATTAACCACATGGTTTCTTTTACTAAATCAGGGTTAGCATTACGATTGGAAATGTATTTTTTACCGTGCTCAAGCGCTTCTGCATATTGTCCTTCAGACCATTCTAAGATGGCTAAGTCATAGTATACATAGCCTGTCGTTGTCACATTTGGATTTATCTTAATACCGGCACGGTAAGCTTCAATCGCGAGATCGTTTCTTCCTGAACGCGCAGCAAAATCTCCTTTGATCATATATGCATCAATAAAATTAGGATCTTTGGCAATGGCTTTGTCAAAATAAGGAATTCCAGCAAGGTAGTTAGGGGCACCTGTTGCAGGGTTAATTTCACGTGCCTTTTTCATACCTTCTTCAACGTATTTAATGGCTTTTTTACTTTTTGTATTCCATTTACTTACTTGGTCAAATTGAGCACAAGCCGTTAATGTAATAAGCGATAAGAAAAGAAATAGGAAGTAGTTTTTCATCTGTGTTGAATCAATTTGTTTTTCTAGGGAATATTCAAGTATTTGTGTGTTTGTAATGAAATATTCCAAATGGTATTTTCTTTAACGTAATCAATGATTAAAGGTAACATCTCTTCTTGCTTGTCCCATTCGGGTTGAAGGTATAGTTTACATTTATCATTTACTTTATCTTTCAGTTCATCTGACCATTGAAAATCATGTTTGTTGAATATAATCATTTTTAATTCGTTCGCCTTGTCAAAATTCTCTTCAAGTGGAATCTTGAATTTTTTTGGCGATAGGCAAATCCAGTCAAAGTCTCCAATGATGGGATAAGTTCCTGACGTTTCTATCGCAATTTCCATTCCAATTGCTTTTAAAGCTTCCGTCAATGCTGTTAAATCGTACATTGTAGGCTCTCCGCCAGTAATAACAACAAAATCGGTATTGCTCGCTTTAGCACCTTCAACAATGGCTTTGATAGCTGTTTTAGGATGTGCTTTTTCATCCCAACTTTCTTTCACATCACACCAAACACATCCAACATCACATCCAGCAGTACGAATAAAATAAGCCGCTCTTCCTGAATGATAACCTTCTCCCTGAATAGTATAGAAAGCTTCCATTAAAAGGATTTTTTCAGTGGTCATCTTCCGTTAAGTTTATATCGTTAATGTCAAATTCCAAAACTCCGTCATCATTTGCTGCAAAGATACGTTTGAATTGCATATCCCAGCCAATTTCTTGAGCAACATACGAACGTTTTCTGTGTACATGTTGACTGAAGATTTCATCAAATCCTTTTGTAAGAATTAAAAATTCTGGATTTAGCATGCAAATTTCATCTTTTGTTTTCCCCCAAAATGGACTTTCTTCGTCAATTTTATGAACAAGAGTCCATGTATAAGGAAGCAATTCAACTTGATCTATTTCTAAAGGAAGGTTATAGTATGTTCTTTCATATGATCCAGTTGCATTTTTTTTATCCATTGAAAGAATTATTTTGGCTGAAACTTCGAGTAGTACATTATCTCGCTCATTTACAAGTTTCGCTTTTATGCTGTACCCGTCTTGATATTTAGCATATAAAATTTTGTCGCTAAAAATGATTTTCGAATTTGGTCTAGAAAAACGACCGTATGCAAGACCAGTTGCAATAGAAAATGATAGGAGCCCGAAAAAAGCTTCGGCCGCTGCAATAAATTGTGTCCCAAATCCACTCGGATATAATGCACCATAACCAACTGTTGTAAACGTTTGGATGGAAAAGAAAAAAACTTGGAAAAAAATTGGGCCTTCTTCAGGAGAAACACCGTGTATCATTTCATAACCGACAAGAAGATAAAGCCCCGTAAAAATTAAATTTAACGATATATAACCTAAAAAAAGAATCATGAAAAACCGACCCCATGAAATTTCTAGTAAATATTTGAAAATATCTCGAAAACCCTTTTTTCCACCATGTTTTATGATGTTGTATGAACCATCCTTATTGATGAGGCGTTTTGTTCTACGCTTAAATTGTGTTCCTATGCCAGGATCCTTAATTTCACTTCCCATACGGACTTAATGTGTCTTTGTCATACTTTTAGGAATACAAATAACGAAATCTGCCAATCCTTTATTCCCGTTTTCTAACTTAGAAATATTCTTTTGCTCAACCGTTGAAATACTTAAAATTTTCTTTCGCAAAACGTTTTTCTCTAAATAATGAATAATACCTTGATAATTATCTGAATGATAGGTACCGTTAAGGTGAAAAAATATTCCTTTTTCATTGGCGTTTTTCTGAATGAAATAAGCCATTGTGGCGTCTTTTATGGCTTGTGCGCGGGCAAGTTCAAATCCACTATGGTCTTCAGAAGAATGAATTAATTTTTTATAGCAAGAAACGGTAGAATCAAAGACGAATTCATCCATTGGAACAATGTACGATTTTGCTAAATCGGTCAGTTCATCAATGGCTTTAAGTCCTTTTTTATAAACCATATTTGCATACCTTCTTGGAATATTTGTAGCAACAAATGGAATTTTATTTTTTCTTGAATATTCAATAATGGGTTTGTAATCCGTATTATAATTTGACCATAAACGAACTTCGTTTTGAAAACTGGTGGCAGAAATTAGATCATTTAAATACTCATCAATCACAAATTGATTATCTGATTCCATCATTTCAGCTCCAATGGTTAATTTTTTTTTATACACCGTATGCATATTTCGAATTAATTCAAATTCGAGCCAATGACAAATTGGGTTATTGTGATATTCACCAAAGAAAACATATTTCTTACCTTCAGTCGACTTAACAATTTTATCTAAATCAACTTGCTTGCCTTTACTGTTGTAAATTACATAAGCCTTATAGTGCTTACCATAAGTTATGTTAAGGAGGAACAAAGCAAGAATTAGTAAATGGCTTTTTTTCATTTTTAAGTTCTCAAGGAGTTAATAACCTTTCGTGAAAATTCAGTTAAAAATAGTTTTTTATCTTGAATTAGAGGAATAGAATTTAAATCAAAAAAGACCAAATAGATGAAAAATTCTATTGTTTGAAAAAGTCAAGATCATAATGGATGGAAAAATAACCCAAATACTTACCAATCGCCAGATAGAAAAATTTAAGCTGGGGCGTTTGTAAAATGTAAGAAGGAGTGGAAGTAGAGTAAAAATGTGGTAGAATGGAAAAACATAATACACGGAAGCATAGGAATAAAACTCTTGAGACTCATGTTGTTCAAATAACTCAAGGCATTTTACACGATCTGAGGGAGATTTAATTTGTTTTGGGTCTGTGTGATCATCAATTACATTAATTGAACGTAAGTCACCAAAAATTAGGCTGTAATTCATTTGGACGGGAGGGAAATTATTTTGCCAATAATTGGATTCTTCGATTACAAATAATTCGTTTTCATAAAAAATTGTCTTTGGGATAATTCCATATTCCGTTATTTCAGGAATAGCTTTTTGCTTACCAGTAGCAAAATAATCAACGGTCAATAAAACACCAAAAAAGGCCGTGTAAAAGGCTAGATAACGAAAGATATTCCAACGAATTCCAGTAGTGATTTTTTCAAAGTATGCAGCATCTTTTTCGCGTTCAGTTTGTTGCATTTTTTGATAACGTTTTTTCGCTTCTTTAATCTTATCTGCACGCATTTCGTTGGCAGTACGAACTTTGTCACTCTTTTGAACGGTGGTTTGCTGACCCGTAATTATTTCGTAAGCTTCTGTCAGTTCAATAAATTCACTTTGCGCATTTTCTGAATCATTTCGATCAGGATGGCAGTGCATAGCTTTTTTTCGATAAGCCTTTTTTATTTGACTAAGGTCATTAGTAGGATCAATTCCTAACTTTTGGAAATATTTAAGGTTTTTATTCAAACAAGTAGTTCTTTAAGCGATTGAATAAGTATTGAGGATACTTATTTTGCAATAATAGAAAATGACTTTTTTCAAATTACACCTGTTAATTTAACAAAAAAAACGTCTCGGGTTTCCCGAGACGTCATACAATACAATAAGGAAGATTTAAAAAATTATTTTTTTACTGAATCAACTACCGCTTTAAACGCTTCTGGATGATTCATAGCAAGGTCAGCTAAAACTTTTCTATTCAACTGAATACCTTTTGCGTTGACCTGTCCCATAAATTGAGAATAACTCATTCCGTGAGGTCGAACTCCTGCATTAATTCTTTGAATCCAAAGTGCTCTAAAAGTTCTTTTCTTTTGCTTACGTCCTTCATAAGCATATAACAATCCTTTTTCAACTGCATTTTTTGCAACCGTCCAAACATTTTTTCTTCTACCAAAGTATCCTTTGGCAAGTTTCATTGTGTTTTTTCTTCTGGCTCTTGAAGCCACTGCATTTACCGATCTAGGCATAATTTTAAATTTTTTTGGTGATTAGTGTTCTACTTAAAGAATCTTAGAGACTAAGCACCGGGTTGATAATTTAACCAGTGATTTAATTCTAAAAAGAATTAGATACACATTTGTGTTTTGATGCTTGCAACATCTGATTTGTGAACTAAACCAGATTTTGTCAATCTAGCTTTTCTCTTTTTTGACTTTTTCGTCAAAATGTGACTTTTGAAAGCGTGCTTTCTTTTAATCTTACCAGTACCTGTCACTTTGAATCTCTTCTTAGCACTAGCTTTTGTTTTCATTTTAGGCATCTTCTTAACTTTTATCCCTATTTATTTGTATTGTATTCTAGTTCTTTTTCGGATTGATCATCATAATCATTTTCTTTCCTTCAAGTTTAGGCATTTGCTCTAAAGAACCATACTCTTCAAGTTCTTGTGCAAATTTTAAAAGTAAAATTTCACCTCTATCTTTAAAGACAATTGTTCGTCCTTTAAAGAAAACATAAGCTTTTACTTTAGCTCCTTCTTTTAAGAAAGCTTTTGCATGATTTAATTTAAATTTAAAATCATGATCTTCCGTATTAGGACCCATTCGAATTTCCTTAATGACAACTTTTGTCTGTTTCGATTTGAGTTCCTTTTTTCTTTTCTTTTGTTCGAAAAGGAATTTTTTGTAATCAATTATTTTACAAACAGGTGGATTTGCATTAGGGGAAATTTCAACTAAATCTAATTCGGCTGCAGCTGCTTTGTTCAATGCATCATTGATGGATAACAATTCTGCTCCTCCTTCACTTACTAATCGCACTTCTCTTGCCGTAATCTTATCATTAACTTTATAAGGCTCTTCTTTCCTTCTAAAGTTTCTTCTGTTGTTATTTCTTCTCTTAATTGCTATAGCTTTGTCCTCCTATACTTTTGTTAATAATCAATTTAATTCGTTTTCAATTTCTTTGTTGATGAAATCAGCAAAAGAGGCAATTGACATAGTTCCAATATCTCCATCTCCTTGCTTTCTTAATGCAACTTCGTCGTTTGCTTCTTCTTTCTCTCCAACGATAAGCATAAATGGGATTTTGTTTAATTCATTATCCCTTATTTTTTTACCTATTTTTTCGTTTCTATCATCAACGAATCCGCGAATATCGGAATTATTTAGAGAATTCAAAACTTTTTTCGCGTAATCATTATATTTTTCACTAATTGGTAATATTGCTACTTGTTCAGTTGTTAGCCAGAGTGGAAACTTACCAGCACAATGCTCAATCAAGACAGCTACAAAACGCTCCATTGATCCAAATGGTGCTCGGTGAATCATAACAGGCCTATGCTTTTCATTATCTGTACCTGTATATTCTAACTCAAACCGTTCTGGTAAATTATAATCAACTTGAATTGTTCCGAGTTGCCATTCTCTATTCAGAGCATCTCGCACCATAAAGTCTAACTTGGGTCCATAAAAAGCAGCTTCACCATATTCAATTACAGTATCCATTCCTTTTTCTTCGGTAGCTTCAATAATCGCTTGTTCTGCTTTTTCCCAATTTTCATTTGATCCGATATACTTGTCTGGATTTTCAGGATCTCTTAATGAGATTTGCGCTCTGAAATTTTCAAATTTTAATGTTTTGAAAATATATAAAACAAGATCTATCACATTTTTAAATTCTTCTTTTACCTGTTCCGGTGTACAGAATAAATGTGCATCATCTTGTGTAAACCCTCTTACTCGTGTTAAACCATGCAATTCCCCACTTTGTTCGTAACGATAAACAGTACCAAATTCTGCATACCGAACTGGTAAATCCTTGTACGATTTGGGAGAAGATTTAAAAATTTCACAATGATGAGGACAATTCATTGGTTTAAGCAAAAACTCTTCACTATCATTTGGCGTTAAGATTGGCCTGAAAGAATCTTCTCCATATTTCGCGTAATGCCCAGAAGTAATGTACAGTTCTTTATTTCCAATATGCGGAGTAATTACAGTTTCGTATCCAGCTTTTTTCTGCGCTTTCTTCAAGAAATTTTCAAGACGTTCTCTCAATGCTGCTCCCTTAGGAAGCCACAATGGCAGCCCTTGGCCAACTTTCTGAGAAAACGTGAATAGACCAAGTTCTTTTCCTAATTTTCGGTGATCTCTTTGTTTAGCTAGCTCGATCATTTCAAGGTAAGCTGTCAATTCTTTCGCTTTTGGAAAAGTGATTCCATAAATTCTAGTTAATTGAGGCCTATTTTCATCACCTTTCCAGTAGGCTCCAGCAATGGATGTTAATTTAATCGCTTTTATGAAACCTGTATTAGGAATGTGTGGACCTCTACAAAGGTCCGTGAAACCACCTTGCGTATAAAAGGTAATAGTACCATCTTCTAATCCTTCTAAAAGTTCTAATTTATATTCATCCCCTTTTTCCTGAAAATATGAAACAGCTTCAGCTTTGGATATTTCCTGTCTTATGTAGACGTTTTTCTCCCGAGCTAATTCTAGCATTTTCTTTTCAATAGAAGGAAGATCAGAATCACTAATTTGATGTCCCCCAAGATCTATATCATAATAGAAGCCATTTTCAATTGGAGGACCAATTGCTAATTTTACGCCTGGATAAATACTTTCAATTGCTTCGGCCATTAAATGAGCTGATGAATGCCACATGGTACTTTTTCCTCCTTCATCATTCCATGTTAATAGCTTAACTGTACTATCGGTGTCAATTGGGCGCATAGCATCAATGGTTTCTCCATTAACTTCTGCTGCAAGTACATTTCTTGCTAAACCTTCACTAATACTTTTTGCGATATCTAGGGCAGATACGCCAGCTTCATAAGCTCTTTTACTGCCGTCAGGCAATGTTATATTTATCATTTTTTTATTGACTTTAAAATCGGCGTAAAAATACAAAAACCCGAAGATTAAATCATTCGGGTTTTTAAAAAATATTGTTTATTATTTTTTAATTCTTGTATCCCATCACGAGGACGACTGCGCCTCTTTCTTTCATGGTTGGTTTTTTATTCTCAGCTCCTGGAATCGGAGTAATAATATAATCTACGAAGACGCGTTTAAGCCTCCCTGATGTCCCTTTTTCACTGTGGTAGGTGTCATTTAATTCAGCAGATTCAATTAAGATATTTTTGCCTTGAATTCCATCAAATTTTTTCAATAGGGTACGATCTCCTTCTGTTTTATCTTTGTCATAAATCTCTACCGTTATATCATTTTGCAATGACTTTCCATTAAAAGAAAAACGATAATCTGTATTATTGAAAAGGTAGATTTCTACTTCTTTTACCTGCTTATACGTTTTAAAATTAAAGTAGGTAATTTTTGAACCATCAAAACGATATGGTTTAAGTTTTGATTTTGCTTCAGCTTTTTGCGTTGCAATATTCTCTTTAAACTCGGTTAAATTAGAAGCAGTTTGAGCAAATAAGATGGCAAATCCAAATAATGCGAATAATGTCAATGTTTTTTTCATAGCTCCAAGGATGTTTATCCGTTAGTAATATTAGTTCTTAGGGTTTTTATTAATTCTCCTAGTTCACTGTATTCTTCAGACTCAAGTATCAATTCTTCTGCATCTGGATCACTAAAATACGCGTCGACAGATTGAAAATCATTAAATGTATTTTGAATATTATCTAAGTCTGCAATTAACCATTCAATATCCATGCCATCATTTCTTGGATCATTCAATCCCTTGATAATATTATTCAAAATAGACATTTGTTCTGTGATCTGAGCACCTAAACCTTCTTTGTTTTCATTTTTCTCATAATCGTATACTCCAAGGTACATCCCTTCTGTCCAAGCACCAGCAAAATGAATAGCCTGTTGATGTTGCATATCATTTTCGTCCATATATATTTCAGTACGTTCATGAATGTCAATCATTAAGATTTCGATTTCATCCTTATCATCAATATTGTCATCAAAGTGGTCAATTAAGTCAGAATTTTCAAATACAGCGGCCATTCCAATTCTCTCAGCCAAATCAGTCAGAACCTGTAAATATTTTCTTCCTTCATTCCCTTGCTCATTTAATACGCAATATGCCATATCTGCAGAGTAAACTCCAAAATTGAGCATCTGTTTCAATTTCTCAGCATAATTTTTTGAAGCCTCAACTGGATTTGCGGCTCCCATATTAAATTCTAATCCAGACTTTTTAAATATACTTGCTACTTGAAGAGGAGATGGAAGATGATAATCTTCATCAGGCGATTCAAATAAGGCTTCAAAATCTTCATCTGATGTAATCTCAGTGGTATCGACTGTATTTAATTCACTATGATCCGTTTCACTTTCCCCACCACATGAGTGAAGGAAAAATGCAGTACTTAGTGCCGTTAGAATAAAAGATGACTTTTTATATTTCATTTTTTGAAAGGATGTTTATTTGCTAGCTAAAATATGAAATGATTTCTATTTACCCCTGAAATTAGGGCAGTTTTTTTGGTAAATATTAAATCTTCACCTATTTTAGAGCAAGTTAACCCAAAATCAATTCTTGCAAATGTTCGTGTAATTGTAATGTATCGATCAGTTTTGATTCATTTTTTAAGAGAGAACACCTGTTAATTGAGTAGATGAGGGCATTTTTTGCTTTTGACAGAGAATCATAAAATACCACTTGTTTTTAAGCTACTTATCGCTTTGATGAGTGGAGTTATTATTGGATTCTATTCTTCAATTGAAATTCCGAGAGAATTCATTTATATAGGGTGGATATTCTTGATGTTTATTACGTTTCTGAAAACCGTTAGCCGCTATGCGAGACGTTTTTTAGGGGGTTTTTGGAGTTTGTTTTTCATGTTTTTTGGGGTTTACCTTGTAGCGTTTAATTCAGATAGTCTTAGCTCCGGTTATTTTGCAAATCAGATAAATAAAAATGATGTAAACTACTTTCAAGTAGAACTTATAAAACCTCCAGAAGAAAAAGAAAATTCAATTAAAGTGTATGCAGTTGTTAAAACAGCCAATCAAATGCCTTCTGTTGGAGAAACATTACTGTATTTTGAAAAGACAAATCAAGCTAAAAGATTAAGCTACGGTGATGTAATTTACTTAAAAACAAATTTCAATTCGATAAAGGCAAATGGAAATCCTAAGGAATTTGATTACGCCAGGTATTTGAAAATTCATAATATATTTCATCAAGGGTACGTCAGAGAAAAGGATTGGATAAAAATAGGAAATTCAGGATCGACCTTTTTCAAAAACATTTACAAAACAAGATTTTACTTAGAGAAATGCTTAGATAAATCAGGATTATCAGGTCAAAACTTAATGATAGCAAAAGCACTCATACTTGGTGCTAAAGAGGAGTTAGATCGGAGTACATTAAGAACATTTTCGAGTGCGGGAGCAATGCATGTATTAGCTGTCTCCGGATTGCATGTTGGGATCATTATGCTAATATTTTCTTTTTTATTAAAACCCATTAAACTGCTAAAAGGAGGAAAACTATGGTTTGTAGTTATTATCCTCATAGTTATTTGGACTTATGCCTTAATTACAGGAATGTCATCATCTGTATTAAGGGCTTCGGTAATGTTTTCATTTGTTGTTATTGGTAAAGAAATTCAAAGAGATACTTCTATTTATCAATCCATTTTAGTCTCAGCATTTTTATTGATTCTTATAGAGCCACTTGTTATTTTTCAGGTAGGTTTTCAACTGAGTTATCTTGCAGTTTTGGGAATTGTTTTTTTGCAACCTAAAATTTACAATTTAGTATATACCAAGTATTTTTTACTAGATAAAGTTTGGCAGATAACAAGTGTTTCAATAGCCGCTCAATTGGCTACTTTTCCATTGGGACTTTTTTATTTCCATCAATTTCCCAATTTCTTTTTTGTCTCTAACCTGATTGTTATTCCGTTGGCATTTTTTATCTTGATTGTAGGAATTACTTACTTTTTTCTTCATTGGGTCCCATTTATAGAGGCTTTTCTGTTTTTTTGCCTAAATGGATTAATTACAATTTTAAATATTGGCGTCAAATGGATTGAGGCATTACCGTATTCAATTTATTGGGGTGTTTCGATTCATTGGTTCGAGACTTTTTGGCTTTACCTGACGTTGCTTTTTCTAACAGGTGCTTTTGCGTGGAAACGAAAAAAGCTTTTATTCACAGGAGTGTTTTTACTAATCTGTTTTTTACTTTTCAATTTTGTTGAAAATAACCAATTGGAAAGGGAGCGTGAACTTGTGATCTATAATGTCAAAAACGAAATAGCAATTGATGTTTTTGAAGGAAGGGAAAATCTCTTTTTAGCAAATAAAAAACTCTTGCATGACGAAGAGAAATTACTTTTTCATGTTAAACATAACTGGTTTTATAAAACAGGGAATGAAAAAGCAAGTTTTGAAATTGAATATGATGAAAATATAAATTCAATCACTTTTCAAAATGAAACTGTTTTGTTTTTGCTGAATGATCAATTTTTTAAAACAAATACCGTAAATAACATTCCTTCGTCAACGTTAATTTATCTCTATGATTTGAGTTTTATTGATAAAAAGGTTATACATTTTTTTAACAGAAAAGAAGCACAGTTAATTTTAGGTGATGGAATTAGTTATGGGGCAAAGAAATTAATTTATAAAACAATTCCAGCAAGTCGTATTCACCAACTAAGTGTTGATGGCGCGTTTAAACATAATTTAAATTGAATTTACTTTTCAATTACTTTGATTAATTGATCTTCTTTGTGGTATGAAATTTTAGACTTTCCAGTTTTTCCGATCGAACTATTTTCGTTTGCTTCGGTTACTTTGTAATCATTGTCTAATTTCAAAATGAGTTCATAATAAACCGTAATACCGTCATTCATTTGGATATTTGACCAAAAATGAATTTGATAATGCGTAACACGATCTACTTTCTTCTCAATATCTTTTTTAGCGTTATTTAAAGCGTCCTTCGATTTTTTAAGTTCTTCATTATACTTTTCTTGAGATCCCGTATAAGTACCATTCTTTTTTTTCTGTTCCAGTGCATCAATTTTGTCTTGATACAATCCGAGTCGCATACTTTGAATAAAATACTCATCTGTATAAAAAGCTTTGAAATGTTCAAATTTATAATTTTGATGCATTTGAAACGTACTGTCAGCCCATGTAATAACAGAAGTTTTTACTTTTTCTTCATCAATAGTAGAATTTATTTCCTGTTGTGGTGGTGCAAGAAGATAAATGAAGGAAACGAGTTGTAAAAAAAGATTCATCTTATTTAATTTGTATAACTTTCAAAAGTTCCGTCTAATTGGAAAACATTTTCGACCTTATAATAAGGAGAAAATTCGACAAGAACAACACTTGTAGCTGTTGCATCATTTTGAATTGCGTTAAATTGATGAAAAAAATAGTATCCAATCAACTCATTTTTTTCATTATCCCTTGTTTCGTATAGTGGAGAAAATTTCTGAGATTTATATTCAAGAATATCTTTGCGTTCATCTTCAATGTATTTTCTAAAAAGTAATTGAGTTACAACACTCGGATTGAAATTACCATTTTCTTTAACTAGTCGACAAACATTAAAAGTATGTTTTAAAAAGGTTGATCTCTCGGTAATTGTTGCTTTTCTGTCAAATTCTGCTTCGAAATAATTATAGAGTGAAATGCTTAACTCTTTTCCTTCCGCATACGTGTTTGCTTTAAAGATTGAATATTGATTGAAATAATAATCTATGATCTGCTTATAAGAAACATCAAGTTCTAGAATTGCTCTAGGCGTATATGATTTAACACCTAGCGTATCATTCATAATATAATCTGCTGAAACAACTGTAATATCACCCTTTTCATTTTCTATTTTATAAAAATGATTTAATCGAGCTGTTCTTTCAATCCCGTTTTCTCGGATGAATTCTTTTTTTTCGGTTACTTTTCGCAATAATGAAGTGTCACTTGGGTTTTTTTTGAGTTGTTTTTCTAACGCATCAAATTCTGTAATTTCTTTAGGTTCTTTTACAACCAAGCGGGTAAAACGATAAGGTTTATAGGTTGCACTATCTCCTTTCTCATTTTGAAGACTTTCTTTTATTGCTTCTTCAGATTTAGTTTGTAAATCAACGTAATTAGCGTCATTAGGAGTTGTGAAGAGACTATCTGCAATGATACATCCAGAAAGCAAAGTAATGAACGATACAAGAAATAAAATAGGTTTAAACTGCATGTTTATAGGTTTGAGATAATCGATAAACTACAATTATTATGCCTAAAAGAATAAGGATAAAATTGCTTGGCTCTATGACGTTTAAACTACGCAGAATATGAATTAGTTTTTGTCAGCTAAAGTAAATGAACGAAGTATAAGCCTCTCTGTTTCTATAACTAAATTAGAGTGGACATTTGATATTTTGAACAAGGGTATTTTCTTTTCTAAAAAATAGGTTAGCGAATCATTACAGGCATGACAAGCATTAAGATGTCTTCCTGACTATTATCATTGCTACTTGGTAATAAAATTCCCGCTTTATTTGGTTCGCTCATTTCCAAAATAACTTCTTCAGTATTAATATGGTTAAGCATTTCCAATAAAAACTTAGAATTGAAGCCAATTTCCATATCATCTCCGTTATAGTTACAGGTCAATCTTTCTTTTGCTTCATTCGAAAAATCTAAATCCTCTGCGGAGAGTGCTAATTCACTTCCAGCAACTTTTAATTTAACCTGATGTGTTGTTTTGTTTGAGAAAATAGAAACACGTTTAATAGAATTTAGAAAAGAAAGTCGATCAACCGTTAATACATTTGGATTTTCTAACGGAATAACTGCTTCGTAATTTGGGTATTTACCGTCGATTAATCTACAAGTTAATTCAATTGTATCAAATGTGAAACGAACCGTTGTTTCATTGTAACTAATCTTAACTTCTTCAGAACCTGATAAATTTTGTTTTAATAAGTTAAGCGGTTTCTTAGGAAGAATAAAGTCAGACGATTTTGAAGCGTTAGAATCACTTCTTCCATAACGAACCAATTTATGAGCGTCAGTTGCAACGAAAATTAACTTTTCAGAAGAAAATTGGCAAAACACACCACTCATGACAGGTCTTAAATCATCATTACCTGTTGCAAATAATGTTTTATCAATTGCACTTGCTATAATTTCTCCGTTGACAAGAATAACTTCCGAATTTTCTAATTCAGGAGACTTTGGAAAGTCGTCAGCGTTTTGACCAACTAATTTGTATTTACCGTAATCCGAAGAAATTTCAATTCCAAAATTACTTGAATCGATTAAAAAAGAAAGAGGTTGATCAGAAAAGTTTTTTAATGTATCCAAAAGAAGTTTTGCTGGAATTGCAATTCTACCATCTTCCTTTGATTCATCAGGACTAACAATGGTTTTCATAGTGTTTTCAAGATCAGAAGCTGAAATTGTTAATGATCCGTCAACCAATTCAAATAAAAAATTATCCAATATTGGAAGTGAGTTACTACTATTTAAAACACCACTAATACGTTGCAAATTTTTTAACAGTATTGAACTTGAAATAATAAAGTTCATAATTATCCTCTTTTTTAGTTAAAATCAACCACAAATATAGCTGATATAATATTGTATTTATTTTATTTCATTTCTTTTTTATCAACATTTTTACAACTACATGTGCTGACATAAAATGCTGCCTTTATGTCACACAACATGTACAAATTAATTCAATGTCTGACAAAATGAGAATGCAGATGACAGTTTTTGCTGCTGGCATAATGATTGAATAGAGAGAAATGAGTTTAAAATTTAGATAATTAATAATAACAAGTATATGAGTAAAATAATTGGAATTGATCTTGGTACAACGAACTCTTGTGTTTCGGTTATGGAAGGGAATGAACCAGTTGTAATTGCAAATGCTGAAGGAAAAAGAACAACTCCTTCTATTGTTGCATTTATTGAAGGCGGAGAAAGAAAAGTAGGAGATTCAGCAAAAAGACAGGCAATAACAAACCCAACGAAAACAATTTTTTCGATCAAGCGATTTATGGGGACAACATTTGATAATGTTGCAAAAGAAATTAAACGTGTTCCTTATGAAGTAGCAAAAGGAGATAATAATACACCACGGGTTAAAATTGACGATCGACTTTATACGCCCCAAGAAATCTCAGCTATGATTCTTCAAAAAATGAAGAAAACAGCAGAAGATTACTTAGGACAAGAGGTAAGCGAAGCAGTAATTACTGTTCCAGCTTATTTTAATGATTCGCAAAGACAAGCGACAAAAGAAGCAGGTGAGGTAGCAGGACTTAAAGTGAAGAGAATCATTAATGAACCTACAGCAGCAGCTTTAGCTTACGGATTAGATAAAAAAACGGAGGATCAAAAAATTATTGTTTTTGATTTTGGAGGAGGAACACATGATGTTTCTGTTTTAGAATTAGGAGATGGTGTTTTTGAAGTATTATCGACAGATGGTGATACTCATTTAGGAGGAGATGATGTTGATGATAAAATTATCAACTGGTTGGCAGAAGAGTTTAAAAATGACGAAGGGATCGATTTAAGAGAAGATCCAATGGCATTACAAAGACTTAAAGAAGCTGCAGAAAAAGCTAAAATTGAGTTGTCAGGAACAACACAAACTGAAATTAATTTACCATATGTTACTGCTACAGCTTCTGGACCAAAACACTTGGTAAGAACACTTACAAGAGCAGCTTTCGAACAGTTAATTGATGATTTAGTAAAAAGAACAATAGAACCGTGTAAAGCAGCATTAAAAAGTGCTGGGCTTTCAACAAGCGATATTGATGAGGTCATTTTAGTAGGAGGTTCAACACGAATTCCAGCAATTCAAGAAGCGGTTAAAAGTTTCTTTGGAAAAGACCCTTCAAAAGGAGTTAATCCAGATGAAGTTGTAGCATTAGGAGCTGCAATTCAAGGAGGAGTTTTAACTGGAGAAGTAAAAGATGTCTTATTGCTAGATGTAACGCCACTTTCATTAGGAATTGAGACTATGGGAGGTGTTATGACGCGATTAATTGAATCAAATACAACAATTCCAACAAAAAAATCGGAAACATTTTCGACAGCTTCTGATAATCAACCAGCAGTTGATATTCACGTTCTTCAAGGAGAAAGACCAATGGCGAACGATAATAAAACACTAGGAAGATTTCAATTGTCTGATATTCCACCAGCGCCAAGAGGTACTCCACAAATTGAAGTAACTTTTGATATTGATGCCAATGGAATAATGAATATTTCTGCGAAAGATAAGGCAACCGGAAAAGAGCAATCAATTAAAATTGAATCTTCTTCGGGACTGTCTGAGGACGAGATTGCTAGGATGAAAGCAGATGCTGAAAGTAATGCTGATGCAGATAATAAAAGAAAAGAAGAAGCGGATAAAATCAATGCTGCAGATTCATTAATTTTCCAAACGGAAAAACAATTAAATGAATATGGAGATAAAATCCCTGAAGATAAAAAAGAAGCAATTCAAGAAGCATTGACTGAATTAAAAGCAGCTCATGAAGCAAAAGATTTTGATGCTTTAGATACAGCTATGGAAAAATTAAATACAGTTTTCCAAGCAGCATCTCAAGATATGTATGCAAATCAAGAAGGTGCGGAGGCAGCTGAAGGACAAGAAAGTGCTGGAACATCTGATAATACTGAAGATGTTAGCGCAGAGGATGTTGATTTTGAAGAAGTTAAAGAAGACTAGTCTTTTAGGAAATAAAAAAACAATCGAAAAGCACTACGGTTTATCCGTGGTGCTTTTTTTGCTTTAAATCGTTTAAAAAACTTTTGCTTTACTTTCTCAAGCAAAAAAAAAAACTTAACTTTAGCAACTATAATTAAAACAAGATCTAGTAATTTACAATTTTTATTAAAAAACGAATATGAAAAAAACATTACTTCTTACGGTTTCACTAGGGTTAGGGCTAATTGCCAATGCTCAATGTGATATTCTAGGAGCGGCACCAATTATGTGTGTCACGGATGCTCCTGTTATTTTAGATGCTACAGCACCGGATGGTGATTTTACTGGCCCTGGAGTTTCTGGAGGTGTTTTTGATCCTGTATCTGCAGGAGTGGGAATGCACACAATCTCTTACGAATCTCCTGGTGTAGGACATATGGTTGAATCAGTTACATTTGCTCCGTTAGGTGCAGTTACCGGAACAGATGTTTCAGCAGCTGTTCTTGACGACAATATTGTTGGACCCTTCCCAATTGGATTTGATTTTGAATTCTTTGGTGAAGTAGTTACTGATTTCAGAATTGTTTCTAACGGATATCTTTTATTTGATCCTGCTGAATCTGATGTTGGATGCTGTTCAGGATCGGTTCTACCAAATACTATTGAACCACTTTTTATTGCAGCATTTGGATGGGGAGATTTAGATCCAGGATCAGGTGGAACTATTCGTTATGAAACTTCAGGAACTGCTCCAAACCGTATTTTAACAGTTGAATTTGTTAATGTACCTCACTGGTCGAGTGGAGAAAATTTTACTTCCGAAATTCAGCTTCATGAGACAACAAATTGTATTGAAGTTCACGTAACTGATCAAGCAAGCACAGCTTCTCATACAATTGGTATTCACAATCAAACAGGAACTGAGGCAGCTACTGCGCCAGGAAGAAATGGAACAGGAGGAACATATGCTAATGAAGCATGGAGTTTTTGTCCAAACCCTGGATGTATTTCTGATTCTTTAGTAGAAGTAGTTGCATCTCCTACAGTAGATGTTACTGCAGACGTTACTGAAATTTGTTTAGGAGAAGAAGTAACATTAACAGCTACAGGTACGGCAACAGAATATTCTTTCGGAACAGGAATTGAAGAAGGTGTTCCTTTTACGCCAACTTCTACTGGAGAAAATGTATTTATAGTTTCAGGTACAGATTTAGTTAGTGGGTGTGCTGCAACAGGTTTTACAACAGTATTTGTACATGATATCCCATTCATTTCAGGTGGAATAGATCAAACAGTATGTGAAGGTGAAGAAGCAATTTTATCTGGATCAAGTGATGACGAAGAAGTTACATTTGTTTGGGATGGTGGAATAACTGATGGTGTTGCATTTACGCAAGATATTGGAATAACAACATACAATGTTACAGGAACAAATGCAGGTGGATGCGAAACTTCAGCTTCTGTTAGTGTAGAAGTGTTAGAAGTACCAACAGGAACAGGTGTTGTAAGTTTATTTACTGGTTTAGGATTTGATGGAGCGATAGACTTTACTCCTTCAGGAGGAACAGGAACTGATTACACATTCTTATGGTCAAATGGAGCAACAACAGAAGATGTTTCTGCATTATCAGTTGGAGAATATACAGTAACTGTTTCTGACGGAATTTGTCAATCAGATGTTACATTTATCGTTGATTCTCAAGCGGGAATTGAATTAGAAGAATTAAATAACTTAAGTGTTTATCCAAACCCTTTTGTAAATGAATTCTCTATTGATTTTGATGGAACTTACAATTGGACTGTATATGACAATGCTGGAAAATTATTGTTAAAAGGACAAGCTTCAAATAAAGAAATTGTTTCTTTAGAAGGATTAGCTACAGGAACATATCATGTGAATGTTTCAGCTGATGGTAAGGCTTCAACAATTACTTTGGTAAAAAAATAACCAAAGCATTATAAATCTTAAAAACTGTCAGGTGTTATTATGCCTGGCAGTTTTTTTTTGAAAAAAATCGTATGTTAGGAATTATACTTTTAATAGGATTATCAATAGGAATAGGTAGAGCAGCAGAGAACAAAGGCTTACATAAAATCTTATGGGGAATTTTAGCTTTTGTAAGTTTTTTTCTTGCCCAATTCATTGCAGGGTTATTTGTAGGAATTTTTAGCCCAAATTTATTAGAGGATGAAACTAGTTTGACAATTCTAGGTCTTTTGTCAGGGATAGCAGGATTTGTAATCGTTTGGTTATTGATGTTTTACATTGCTAAGAGAAAAAAAGCAATGAAGGAAGAAAATGAAGGTCTCTTAGATGACGACCAATTTATAGAAGAATTATAATTGAGTGATGGATGTTTTTTAAGTTGAAGCGTTTAACTCTTACTTGAATAACAATTTAATAGGAAGTACTAATTGTCCGACTCAAACCATTCGGCAAAACTATTATCTGTCTCCTGAAGCTTTGCATACTTTAAGGATATACCTTGTGGTAAACCTGCTAAAATACGTTTAACCATGTCAACTAACATGTTTTCACAAGTTGGCTGATAGTCACAAAGAATTATTTTTGAAAAACCATTTTCCACTTCAGCATATTTGGCATGAGGTGTTTTTCCATTTACCAGAAGAGCGTGATCGAAAGGATTGATTACCGCTTCTTTTACAATTTTTTTCAAATCACTAAAATCAATAATCATCCCATTTTTAACGGCATTAACATCATTGATTATTGCTCCTGTTATAGAAACAGTCAGTTTATAGGAATGCCCATGGATATTCGCACATTTTCCATCATAACCCCAAAGCGCATGAGCAGTTTCAAAATCAAATATTTTAGTAACGCGTAAATTCAAAATATTAGGTTCAATTCAGTAATAATTCCTGCAAATTTATTAAAAAAACAATAACACTTTCTATTTTTAGAAATGCAGTTATTGAAAAAAATGATTTTAATAAAAAAAGCTGTCAACTAGAAGTAGACAGCTTTTCAATATCTTAATTTGAGTGAATTACATTCCTCTTGAAGACCAATCAATTAATTCGATTTCAAAAAGAAGCGTAGAACCACCTGGAATAGCACCATTGTCTCTATCACCATAAGCCAACTCTGAAGGAATAATTAATTTTCCTTTACCGCCTTTTCCAAACATTGGAATTCCAATTTGCCATCCTTGAATTAGATTGCTTAAAGGAAAGGTTGCAGGAATATCAGCAGTTCCATCAAATCGAGTTCCATCTAAAAGGTAGCCTTGATAAAAAATAGTTACCTCATCAGCCAATGTGGGGCGTTCATCTCCTTCTCCTTCATTCTCTTTTATGATGTGCATTCCACTTTCATGTGTTTCTTGACTTTCCCAGCTTTTTCCTTCTAAATAAGTCTTGATTTCGTCATCACTTGATAAAGAAGATGTAACCAATTCTGGCATTTCTACTTCTTCCACTTCCTCAACAATCTCCTCCATTTTGTCCATCATGTTGTCGATTGCTTCTTCAGCGTGATCCATTTCATCTTTTGTTTCCCCACCACAAGCCATTAATAGGACAACTGGAGCGATTAAGAATAATTTTTTCATTGTTATGGTTTTTAATTTTTCACGAAGATAGTAATATTACGCGCATTATAAAATAATAACGAACAATCGATATTGACTTCAATCCATAGATATAGCAGTCACTGTAAATCCTTGCTTTTGAAGTAAGTCAATTAATCCGCCTTCGCCAAATAAATGCCCTGCTCCAACGGCAACAAAACAACTTTGATCTTTCATTTCATTTTCTAATTTGGGTACCCATGCTTTATTTCTATTGAACAAAAATACATCTTCAAATTCCATAAACTCTGGTGACTGACGTTGTAATAAAGGGATTAATTTATCTACTTTTTGCGCTGCATAATACTCCATTAATTTTAACGTATTTTTCTGCTCCTTGCCATAATCATTTACACTCTCCAAAATCATTTCGGCCATATTTTCTTTTGGGACCTTATCAAAGAAACCCAACTGTCCTTCAATTGTTTCGAGTCCAATTATGGGAAGTTCATTACTACCTGCAATTTCCATAATAGTGAGATCATATGACTTAGCATTTGCATCAAAATAATTTTGAGAAATAGTTTGAAGAATAAAGAAGGGCTTCATAGCTCCATAAGTTTGATCAAATTCTTGTGGAGATATACCCAATTCTTGGTCCATGAATGCTAGTAAGTCAATAAGTTGTTCTTTACTAAAATAATCGTGTACACTGCCGCTGTCTAAAGACATTAATTGAAATGTTGTAAAAGGGTTAGGAATACCGTCCACTTCCATAATGATCGCATCTACTCCAGAAATTCGTTCAGAAAGTGTATTTGGAAAATGATAGTATTCTTCATTAATCATATGCATTGTTCCAAATAAGTATGAAGTTTCAATTCCAGTTCCTTCAACTTTCCAAAGAAGAGAATTTCCATTTTTTATAATAACATCTTCTATAGAGGGCGAATGTTCAATTTCACTCGAATTATCAGAAGAACAGGATAAAAAAGCAAGTAATAAAAGGGTAAAGTAAATGAGTTGTTTTTCCATTATTGATGTGTTAATACGGCGAGATAATTATTGGAAGGTCCGTTGAAGACTAGTTCACAATTCAATCCCTCCTTTTGTGCATAATCATTGAGCAATTCAAAATCGATATATAACCAATCAAACCAGTCTGTTGATACTTCTTTATAAGACATTTTAAATTGCATTTCTCCGTAGTATGCCCCGTTCAAATCTACCCACATTGATCCATCTTCTTCTTTATAGAGATATCTCAAATCAGTTGAATCGCAAATTGCTTTACCTCCAGGTTTCAAAAGCAGCTTAATTTGTTGTAAAAAGGTGGCTAAATTTTCTAATTTTCCTGCAATTCCGACACCATTCATTAAAATGAGTAGTGTGTTATATTGTTTTTTAAGTAAGAAAAAATCTTGATGATAGGCGTTGATTCCTAATTGTTTCATATGTTCTACTGCACCTCTAGAAATATCGATTGCAGTAACGTCAAACCCTCTTTCATTCAAAACAAATGAATGACAACCGGCGGCAGCTCCAACATCTAGAATAGTACCTTCACACATTTCCAAGGCCTTAACTTCTAAATCAGGCATCATCTCAAATGTTCGAAAAAGATAGGGTGGGGGAAGAACATCATCTTCACACAGGTCTGCTTTTACTTGTATATTTTCAGTAAAACCATTTTCGACAAAATCATTGATGGCATATCCAATAGGGTCCTTATCAAAACTCATCAAATGTCTAAATCATCAATATTTTCAAAAGATTCTAAATCATCTTCGTCTTCATCATTGAATCCTGAAAAAATATCATCAATATGATTTCCTAAATCAGGAGGAGTGCCCATACCCATTGCCCCGTCAAGATCAATCTCCTTAGAGTTTTCATCAGGAGAATCTCCTACGGACAAAGCTAAAATGGGGTCTTCGATTGTTTCAGGTGTTATTTCGATTAATTCGATTAGAAAACACCACATTTTGAGAAAATCATAAACTAAAATAAGTTTTTGACCTTTATTTTGAATGATAGTATTTATCGAAGTTTCTTGCATTAAAAAAGGAGCATTTAGGTCATTTCCTAACCCCATATCCATTAAAGCTATTTCATGCCCTTTATCCCAGTTATCATTGCTTACATAAAAAGAAGCCAATTGGTCGCCGTAAAAATCATATGAAGTAATGATTGCCCTGTAGAGAAGCTCAAAATTTTCCGTAGAAGATATCAAAATGTCACGAAAAATATCTTCGCCCTTTTCGGTATCAACTAATATTCTGAATTTATATGCGGGCATACTTTTTTATACAAAGATAGTTATCCTTTTGAGATATCTACGGCAAAGCTATAGGCAAATATTCAACGTTAAATTGTTTGCAAACTAGGATGTCTTTATTATTTTAGCTACATTTATTTATACGAAATACAAAGTGAGTCAAAAGCTAGAAAAACTTTATTATTCGATTGGAGAAGTATCAAAAATGTTTGATGTTAATACTTCATTGATTCGTTTTTGGGAGAAAGAATTTGGGATCATAAAGCCAAAAAAGAATAAGAAAGGGAATAGACTATTCACAAAAAAAGACATTCTCAATTTTGAGCGAATTTATCAATTGGTTAAAAAGGAAGGGTATACGCTAGAAGGAGCCAAATCAAAATTGAAAGAACAAAAAGAAGGCATCAAAAAAAATGATAGGAATGCTGAAATTGTAAATCGTTTAGAGCAAATTAAAAATAAATTGAACGATTTAATACAATAGTTGTAAATTGGAATAATAATTGTAAAACCGTTAGCATAACCTTTGAAAAGTAAACCATGGAAAGAAGAAAAATATTTTTTGGATTGATCACACTTTCTCTAGTAGTGACATTATTCTCTAACATTGGGATTAAAGAATCAAAAAAACTTGCTGCAGCCGACAAATATAAAGTGATTCGCGTAGATGGAAAGATTGTATTTAAGAAGACCGAAGCGAATATGAAAAAGGGAGATATTTTTCTTTCTGGAACTGCATTGTCATTTAGGTCTCCTCAGTCAAGAGCTGCTGTGATTAGTAGTCTTAAAGGGCGATTTGTATTGAGTGCCTCTGAAAAAGGACAAACTAAAATACTTCCTGCAGCAAATAATATTTCATCCCGTTCAGGTGCTTTAATCAATATGATTGACTTAAAGAATCATTTTTCAGGAAATTACCTCGTTTTAGACAAGTTACATCTTGAAATTGGAGAAGAACGTTTTCCAATGAACAAGGATAATTTCTTTTACTTGAGCTATGAGTATAACGGAGAAAAAATTCGTAAAAAAGTAGGATACGAAGCTGGAAATAAATTGATTTTAGATAAGTCGGAAATATTTAAAATAGATGGAGAGCAAATTCCTACGAGTAAAATGGATATGACGTTATATTACCGTCAAGGAGAAGAATCAAATAAAATAAGCTCTTTTTCTCCTGTATTTCCAGACCTTTCCGAATTAAAAGATGAAATTCAAATAATATCAGATGAGTTTTCCAATAAAACCAATGCCGTTAAAATACAAGAGATTACGGCTTACTTGGATGAGTTTTATGGAAAGCCGCAAAAAGAAAACTTAAAAGGATGGTTAAAAACAGAATTTGACCTTGAATAAATTCAATTGAAATAATCAAATTATAGCCAGTTGAAGGTAAATAATTAATTTCAGTAAAAATAATTTATATACCCGTTCTTGTTTTTATCTTTGCCGAATGCAAGAGACAATATTGATTTTAGATTTTGGTTCGCAATACACGCAATTAATAGCGCGTAGATTGAGAGAACTCAATGTTTATTGTGAAATAACACCTTGGAATAAGCCAAAAGATTTAACGGATAATATAAAAGGAGTCATTTTTTCTGGAAGCCCATTTTCTGTTAGAGATGAAAATGCGCCGAAACCAGAAGTTGAAAAATACAAAGGTAAAATTCCTTTATTAGGAGTGTGTTTCGGTGCGCAATTCTTAGCAAATAATTTTGGAGGAGAAGTTTTACCGTCTAAAATAAGAGAGTACGGAAGAGCAAATTTATCATTTGTTAAAAGTGATTCGGTTTTGTTAAATGGAGTTCGAAATAATTCACAAGTGTGGATGAGTCATGGAGATACAATTAAAAGTATTCCAGAAAATTTTGAAGTTATTTGCAGTACGTCGGATGTTGATTACGCTGGGTTTAAGGTTAATAATGAAAAGACTTATGGAATTCAATTCCATCCAGAGGTGTATCATTCCGAAGATGGCGCGAAAATTTTAGAAAACTTTATTGTAGAAATTTGTGGTTGTTCGCAAGCATGGACGCCAGATTCATTCGTTGAAGTTACGATTGCTAAGTTAAAAGAGCAAATAGGAAATGATAGAGTAATTTTAGGGCTATCTGGAGGGGTAGATTCTTCTGTAGCGGCTACGCTTTTACATAAAGCAATTGGAGAAAACCTATATTGCATATTTGTTGATAATGGATTACTTCGAAAAGATGAATTTGAAGGCGTATTGAAATCCTATGAAGGTCTAGGGCTAAATGTTAAAGGTGTTGATGCTAAGTCAAAATTTTATACTGCCTTAAAAGGAGAATCGGATCCCGAAAAGAAAAGAAAAATAATAGGAGGTATTTTTGTAGATGTTTTTGATGAAGAATCAAAACAGATAGAAGATGCTAAATGGTTAGGGCAAGGAACGATATATCCTGATGTTATAGAATCAGTATCAGCAACAGGAGGGCCGTCAGCAACTATTAAATCTCATCATAATGTAGGAGGTTTACCTGATTATATGAAACTTAAAGTAGTTGAACCGTTAAAACTACTTTTTAAAGACGAAGTAAGAAGAGTCGGAAGAACATTGGGAATCCCTGAAACAATAATTGGAAGACACCCTTTTCCAGGACCTGGATTAGGAATTCGAATTCTTGGAGATATAACTGCTGAAAAGGTACGGATTTTGCAAGAAGTTGATCATATCTTTATCGAAGGATTGAAAAAATGGAACCTTTATGATGATGTTTGGCAAGCAGGAGCAATTTTATTACCTGTACAAACTGTTGGAGTTATGGGAGATGAAAGAACTTATGAAAATGCGGTGGCGTTGCGTGCAGTAAGTTCTACGGATGGAATGACTGCTGATTGGTGTCATTTACCTTATGATTTTTTAGCTAAGGTATCAAATGAAATAATTAATAATGTGAAAGGAATAAACCGAGTAACATATGATATTAGTTCAAAACCACCTGCTACAATTGAGTGGGAATAGCAAAAGATTTTATTTGCTTGAATTAAAAGAAATACAGATGAAACAAATTTTAACCTTACTAATCGCTTTAATTGGTTTTTCTTTTTTAGGATTTACTCAACCTAATAATGAGGTAGAGACAATTGATGGTAAAAAATATTATGTTCATCTTGTTGAACAAGGAAATACACTTTATGGCATTCACACGCATTATAATGTAAGTGTAGAATCAATTTTAGAAGCAAATAAAGGACTTTCAGATAATCTAACAGTTGGTCAAAAGATTTTGATTCCAATTGAAGTATCCAATAAAGAACATTATCAAAAACATAAAATAAATCAAGGAGAAACACTTTATGGAATATCTAAAAAATACGGATGTTCAGTAGCTGATTTAAAAAAGTTAAATAATAATCTTTCAGACGGAATTTCTCCCGGTCAAGAAATCTATGTCCCTCGAACAGGAACAGGAAATACAGAATTTGGTGAGGTCATTCAAACAGACCCTGTTATTCAAGAAACAGAAGAGATTAAAGAAGAATACAATGTTTCATTAAAGGATTCAGTAGTAAAACATGTTGTTTTACCACATGAAACAATGTACTCCATAGCAAAAAGATACATGGTCAGTCAGGATACAATTTTGGCTGTCAATGGGCTTAGAAATAATAAAATTCGAAAAGGAGACGAATTACTTATCCCGGTTAAACGCGTTAATTATGAGGTAATCGAAAAAGACTTAGGCGAATTAACTAGATATGAAACGGAAACTTCGATTGAAAAAGAAAACACGTTTAAAAAGACATATAACATTGCGCTGTTTTTACCATTAATGCTCGATAAAAATGATAATAAAATGAGCAAACCTTTAAAAATTGATCAAGTGCAGGAGATGTACTCGACAACAAAGATTTCATTTGGTTTTTATCAAGGTTTTTTATTAGCAGCTGATTCATTGACGAAAGCAGGGTTAAATGTAAATATTTTTGTTTATGATACGCAAAACGATACCAATGTCATAGCTAAAGCTTTTGCAAAAAATGAATTTTCAGAAGTTGATTTAGTCGTTGGACCACTATATAAAAGAACAATAAAATATGCCTCTAAAGTTTGCGCGCAAAGACAAATTCCAATTGTACTTCCATTTAATTCGGATATAGAAGTACTGTTTAAAAACCCTTACGTGTATAAAGGAGTTGCTTCTAACATGACTTTGATGGATGGTGCTGTTGATTATATTGTAGAAAAGAATAAACATCACAATATTATTTTAATAAAACCTTCTTCGTCTTCGTCAGATATGGCAATATTTGAACGTGTTAGAAATCGATTTAATGAAAAAATAAAGGCAGTCGGAGGTAGTTATAATGTGAAAATTGTAGAAACGACAATTGGGAGTTCTAGCGGAAGAGATTTGAATGCAATTATCAAAAAAGATACGGCCAATATTGTTATTGTACCTTCAATTAATCTGAGCTTTGTTTCAGGAACAATGAGTCGTTTAAATAAAGTAATGAATATGAATCCTTACTCAAAGAAATTAAGCATTTCTGTTTTTGGATTAGAGGAATGGAATAAGTTTGATGACCTTGATTTGAAATATAGAAATAGATTAAATCAACATTACGCTTCATACCGCTACGTAGATTACAATTCTCAAAAAGGAACTGCATTTATTCGATCGTTTAGAAATAATTATGGAACGGACCCTAACGTATATTGTACACAAGGATTTGATGTTGGAATGTATTTTTTAAGCGCATTACATTTGTATGGAACAAACTTCAACGCTGCAATCGATTCGCATTATATTCCGTTGGTTCAAAATGATTTTAATTTTAAGTCTATTGATGCTTCTTCAGGAAGAGAAAATCAACACGTTTGCATTGTGAAATACGATAATTACAACCTGGTTCAAGTCAAATAGAAAAATAGAAATGTTGTTTCTTTGTATAAATATAATTAAGTGAGATGACAAAATGGATTGGTGATCGTATTAGTGTTGAAGATGAAGAAGGAGTTACCACTATAGTTATTCGACCAATTCGCGTTTGGTGGAAAGAAATACTGCTCACGTTTTGGGTCATGAGTTTTACATTTATTGGATTATTCATGCTATATCTATTGTTAACAGGTTTTGCAGGGCTTAATTACTTAAACACTCCAACACAAGAAGAGGTAGATAATCAATTTATATACGGCGTTGTATTTTTAGGTTTTTGGGCTTATTTTGAATACAAAACAGCAAAATCATTATTATGGTATCGATTCGGAAAAGAGCTCATAAGAATTGATCAAGATGGATTTTTTCTGAAAAAATCGATTTTATCTTACGGAAAAGCTAATCGATTTTTCTTTGAGAACATGAAAAATTTTCACCAGAGAAAAGAAGAAGAAACTTCGTTCGGAAATTTTTTTGAAAATGCTTATTGGTCATTAGGAACAGATGCATTGGTATTTGAACACCATAAAAAGAACAAGTCCTTTGGAAGAAGGTTAGATGCTAAAAATGCACGTCTTTTACTTAGACTGATTGACGATAGAGTGAAGAAAAAATTGAAAAAGAGAAAGTAATTCTCTTAGCTTAAGTAATTTCAACCCCTTCAATTTCTTTTAACCATTCTGTACCCAATGAAGAAGGGGTGATCACACCTTTTATTTCATTATGAGAGATTAAGATTCGGCTAATTTTATAAAGGCAAGCAACTGTAAAAAGATACGCTTCAGGGCCTTTTAAATTAACGGCATAACTCAAACCAGTTGAGTTTTTTGCTATAGCGTGAATGTATGTTTTTCCTTTTTGCAATTGCTTTTCAGAAGGTCCTTCTGGCATTAAGTTTATTCTTCGGAGGATTATCTTTCTTAACCACCCTAATTTCCCCTTCATCATTTTAACAACAAAGGGTGGAAATTCAGAATATGTTTCAATATTTTCAATGCCGTTAGATTTATTGGCCGTAAATAAATCTGCACGCCATGGATTATATACGGCTTTAATTGTTTTCCCATCTGCCAGAAATGGAAATTCAGACATAGCCGGTTTAGCCTTTTCAAAAACACCATTTTTTCTGATAATGCCGCTTTTATTAATATCCTTCAAAACAGTTTTTAGTGTACCTCTTGAAGCACCTCCTTTTGTAGCGTATGCAATAGTTAAGTGAATAGCATTTGGAACTTGATTACATGCAATTTTTGCTGCAATATCAGTTGGACTAACACCAAAACCTGCAGCAGGCATGATTGTTATTCCGGCCTTTTTTGCAGCCTCATTATATTTAAATACATCCTCAACTTCCGAATATTCACCAGCAATATCAATGTAATCCACTTTAGCCTTCAAACAACCTTCAATTAGTGGTTTTTGAGTTGTTTTAAACGATCCGGCAAGGTTCACAACCAACGAAACACCTGTAAGGTTAGCAACAATATGATCTACATCAAAAAACCGTGCTTCACAATCTAATTCTTGCGCTAGAATGCCTACAGAAGAACTTCTCCCAGCAAGGATAGGTCTTATTTTATTTGCAATTAAGTACTTTGTAAATAATTTACCTGTGTAGCCTGTTGCTCCGTATATTAATATTCGATTGTCCATTGTATTAAATTACCTATTCATTTTCAATTTTAAAGACAGCTGTTTTAACTCTTTTTGTTGACCTTCCATCAATTTCTTCATGTAAAATAAGGTCTTGCGCCATTTTAGAATCGAAAACTTCCTTTATACTTTTTATTCTAGCAACTGGTACAAAATTGCACGCTAGCTTTTCAATTAAATCAAAAGCATTTTGATTTGAAACAGCTTCGCTTAGGTAAGACGATAGACTTAATCGATTACTTACACGTGAATGATTATTTTCAAACCTCGAATCATCAATTAATTGTTCTAAATTTAGTATTTGACAGAGATTTTTAAACTGTTTATTACTACCGATAGCAAAAGTTAATAGAACATTATCCCTTGTTTTAAAGAGCTCTCCATAAGGAGCTATATTTGGATGCATACTTCCCATTTGTACTGGATTATGTTTATTCATTAACCAGTTAGTCGCCTGATTTGCCAAAGATGCAATTGCAGAATCGTAAAGAGAAACACTTACTTTTTGCCCGTTTGATTTACCCAAGTCTCTTTCATATAATGCGGTTAGAATTCCAATTTTAAGTTGATGCCCAGCTATCAAATCAATTAATGCAACGGGCATTTTTACAGGATTCGAATTAGGTTCGCCATTCATTGACATGAATCCTGATTCAGCTTGTAAAATAAGATCGTAGGCAACGCGGTCACTAGATGACCCAAACCCATTAATTTCGCCGTAAATTAATCGACGGTTGTGTTTTTTTAGCGTAGGGTAATCCAGCTGAAATTTTTCGGCATCCCCCAATTTAAAATTAACAATTAAGATGTCCGCTTCTCTAATAAGTTCGATTAAATTTTGAAATTGACTTTTATCATTAAAATCCATGAAAATGGATTTCTTGTTCCAATTTACTGCCGCGAAATATGCAGAATAATTATCTGCTTTATTTTCATTGGGCAATTTCCATGATCGCGTAACATCACCATTAGACTTACTGTTTTCGATTTTAATTACTTCGGCACCCATCTCTGCAAAAAAAAGGCCAACAGATGGTCCAGCTAAAACACTTGCAATTTCAATAACTTTTAAGTGTTTAAAATGTGTTTTTGGTACCATTTCATGTATATTTCAAAATTCAAACGAAAATAAGCTTAATTGCCTAAATTTGACACTTAAAAATGGATAAATGACCAGAGAAAATTATGTGATTCAACAAACAAATTTGAAAGAAAGAAATGTGTTAAATACATTGAATCTTTTGAAAGGTGGAGGAACGATACCATTTATTGCTCGTTATCGAAAAGAGCAAACTGGAAACTTAGACGAAGTTCAAATTCAAGAAATACTAGAAGCCTCAGAGAAATACGCTGAAATTTTAAAAAGAAAGGAATTTATTTTAAGCACATTGAATGAAAAAGCGATCAAATCAACTTCTCTGTTGGAAAAAATAAAAGAATCATATGATTTACTACAATTAGAAGATCTGTATTTACCCTACAAAACAAAAAGGAAAACAAAAGCAGAACTTGCAAGAAAAGCTGGGTTAGAAGGCCTAGCAAAAATAATCATGAAGCAAGATAATGGTGATCCTTTAAAAAACGCAGAAAGATTCACTACTTCGGATTATTCAAATGCAGAAAAGGCGATAGAAGGCGCTTCGTTCATTATGGCGGATTGGATGAATGAAAATATTATTGTCAGGGAAAAATTACGAGTTTCTTTTATTGAACATGGTGTTATTACTGCTAAGGTTGTCAAAACTAAAAAAGAACTTGCAACAAAATACCAAGATTATTTTGACTTTAACCAACGATTAAAAAATTGCCCTTCGTACAGGTTATTAGCAATACTAAGAGGGGTTGAAGAAGGTTTATTACGTTTTAAAATTGAACCAAATAAGGAATTTTCCATTTCGTGGTTAGCCCGTTTTTTCGTTAAAAACTCAAATAATGCTTCAGAAATTATCCAAAAAACAATTCATGATGCGTACAAAAGATTATTGCAACCTTCTTTAGAAACAGAAACAAAAAATCATTATAAAACGATTGCTGATGAGCAATCCATCCAAACATTTTCTAAAAACTTAGAGAAACTTTTGCTAGCAGCACCAGTAGGAGCGAAGCGTATTTTAGCAATTGATCCTGGGTTTAAATCTGGTTGTAAAGTTGTTTGTTTAGATGAGGGAGGAAACTTGTTACATAATTGTAATATATATCCTCATGCGCCACAAAAAGACACAGGTAAGGCGTCTGCAAAAATCAGCCAATTGGTTCAAATGTATAAAATTGAAGTAATTGCAATCGGAGATGGAACAGCTGGAAGAGAAACAGAAGAATTTGTTAAACGAATTCGTTTTGATCGTGATTTATCTGTATTTATTGTTCGAGAAGATGGTGCTTCGATTTACTCAGCGTCGAACATAGCTAGGCAAGAATTCCCTTCGTATGACGTTACCGTTAGAGGAGCTGTTTCGATAGGTAGACGACTGATGGACCCTTTAGCAGAGTTGGTGAAAATCGATCCAAAATCACTTGGAATAGGTCAGTATCAGCATGATGTTAACCAAGTTAAATTACAGAAAAAATTAGATCATGTTGTATTGAGTGCAGTAAATAAAGTAGGTGTAAATTTAAATACAGCCTCGCAATATTTGCTGGCTTATGTTTCTGGTTTAGGCCCTAAATTGGCAGAGAATATTGTTAACTATAGAAGAGTAAATGGGAAGTTTAATTCGCGAGAAGAATTGAAAAATGTAGAAAGATTAGGAGCTAATGCATACCAGCAATGTGCAGGTTTTCTTAGAATTCGAGATGGAAAAAATCCATTGGACAATAGTGCTGTTCACCCTGAGCATTATGCATGGGTAAAAAAACAGGTTTCAGCAACAGGCTTGAAATTAGATGAAGTAATAGGGGTAAAAGATAAAGTTATTCTCCTAAAAGAAAGTATTGCAAATAAGTATAAAGAAGAAGTTGGAATGTATACATTTAATGACATTCTAACTGAACTTGAAAAACCAGGATTTGATCCTAGAAAAAAAGCCAAAATATTGCAGTTTTCAGAAGAAATTAAGACAATAAATGACCTTAAAATAGGAATGCAATTGAATGGTATAGTGACCAATGTAACAGACTTTGGTGCTTTTGTTAATATTGGAATTAAAGAAAATGGTTTAATTCACAAAACGCAATTGTCCAACGAATACGTAGCTGTTCCAACTGATTTTATTAGCCTACATGATCATGTTTTTGCTACTGTGATTAGTTTGGATATAGAGCGAAAACGAATCGGACTTTCTTTAAAAGAGAAATAGGAAAAAAGGGATGTTAAATCAACAAGATTACACGTTGTTTAATCGAATATTTTGTACATTTACTTATTAAATTAGCGCATTCATTACAAAAAGATAAAATATTAAAATGTCAGAAGAGCGAAGATTAACGACTGAGGAGAAAGCATTAAAAATAAACTTACGACACGATATTTATGGTTCGTTTGCAGAAATTGGAGCAGGGCAAGAGGTCGCAGCAAATTTCTTTAAAGCTGGCGGTTCTTCTGGAACGATTGCATATACGCATTCTGCTTATGATATGAAAGTAAGCGATAGTTTGTATGGAAAATGTGCACGCTATGTTTGTGAAGATCGATTGCTCCAAATGCTAGAAAAGGAATACGCAACATTGGAAACAACCTTGTACGAAAAAGAAAAAAACACGCGCTTTTTTGCTTTTGCTAATACTGTAGAATCTTTAAATTATCACAAAACAAATCAAGGACAAGGCTGGATTGGATTGAAATTTCAAGATGAGGTAGGAAAGCAACCAAACGAAATTGTCATGCATATAAAAATGCATGATACAAGTCACAAAAGACAACAAGAAGCACTAGGTATATTGGGTGTAAATTTGATTCATGCCGCTTATTTTGAGCAAACAAGTATTGAGGTTTTTTTAGAAGCGTTGACATACCGTTTACCTCGATCAAGGGTAGAAATTGATATGCTACGTGTTTCTGGAGCTGATTTAAAGCGATTGGACAATCGTATCATAGCCTTGAAATTAGTTAAAATGGGATTAACTGATGCCACTATGTTTGATCAAAGTGGAGCAGTTTTACAGCCTAGAACAGCACTTTACAAGAAGAATGTTCTTTTAATGCGTGGTCGTTTTAGACCAATTACAAATGTGCATGTAGATATGATTGAGCAAGGGACTAAACAATACCTTGCCGAAGGAGATGTTGTTGAAGACAATGTATGTGTTTTGCTAGAGCTTACATTAAAAGATTTAACGGCAGACGGAAAAATATCGGATAAAGACTTTATTGATAGAGCAGAATTGCTATGTTCTATGGGGTATACGGTAATGATTAGTAATTACCTGAAGCATTATAAAATGATTGAATACCTTTCTTCAATTACCAAAAAACATAAAATTGGAGTTTTACTTGGGATTTATAACCTTCAAACCATTTTTGATGAGAAGTATTACAATACTTTGAACGGAGGTCTATTAGAAGCATTTGGAAGAGGTTTTGGGCATAATATAAAAATGTATGTTTATCCAGCATTAAATGTAGAGGATGGCGAAATTTATGATGTGGATACGTTTGAAATACCAGATCATTTGAGGGGATTATTAGATTATATGCTAAAAACCAATAAACTGGCAAAAATAGAAGGATTTAACCGTAAATTACTTCATATTCTTTCAGATGATGTTTTGTCAAAAATCCATTCTGGCGTTTCAAATTGGGAAGAAGATGTACCTGATAGTGTGATAAAGGCAATTAAATTTTACAACCTTTTTGGGTACCAAGACGAAAAATTTACACGTCTAGTTCAACCAGAAAGTTGAGAAAAATTAATTTTCGTAGATAACTTTGATTAGCTCTCCTGCTTCATATTTTTCCATATACATTGTATTTCCTTGGCGATCGTAGAAAATAGAAAATCCATTTAAAACACCTTTCGTATAACCTATTTCTACAGAAGCTTGATCAGAATTAGGGTATTTTTCATAGCACTTTCCTGTATATGGAATCCCATCCAATAAAACTAGTTTAGAATTTGATTCTGGAATATCATTATGCTCTAATTCGGAGCAATCACAACTGAGCGGAGCAGAATTCCCAGACCTTTTCCTATTTCCGTCTTGATAAATTTCTTCGACAAGAACATTTCCCATTTTGTCATAATACAATACACTTCCATGCAATTTTCCAGAGAGAATGTTTTTTACAATATACTTTTCATCTGAATTTGGATAATTAAGAATACAAACACCAGTAAATAATAAATCATCTTGATATAGATCGCCATCAGCATTTGTGACTAAAACGTTGCAAAAACAAGTATCTGCAACGTTACTGGTTAAAACAACTCCTTTTTCAATTAAGTCAATATCCCCTTTATTTTTTTCGCCACAAGCTACTAAAAAGGGTAAACAAACGATAACAATAAAGAAAGTCCTCATGATAAGATATTAATTACTTTTAAAAACCGTTTAACATAGCCACTCTCATTAAAACGCGAAACAGTAACACCAAAATGCTTTTTAGAAGAAGAGCTATGAATAAAATCAAGATTACTATCTGAATTCTTGAGTACAATTCCAACATGCCCAATTTGACGAATGGTAGGATTTGTTCCTGTAAATAAAATGATATCACCCGCTTGAGCTTCGCTCAGATCAATTTCATCTCCTTTCTGACCAAAGCCACGACTTGTTCGAGAAACTCGAATGCCAAAATGACTAAAAACATGATAAACAAATCCCGAACAGTCAAAACCTTTATGAGTTGTTCCACCCCATAAATATGGTGCTCCTAAAAAAGTTTGTGCATAAGTTATAATTGAATCACGTTTTATTTTTACCGCCGAACTATCCGTATTGGCAAATGAGTATATAGGAAATACAGAAATAAATAAGATTAATACGCTTTTCATATCAAGCAAAATTAATATGTTTTATAACTTTATAGAAAGAAATTAGTTACAAATGTCAAGAATTAAAAATGCCCAAATCCGATACCGTATTATAGATCGTTGTATTGGAAATAAATATAACCCTTTTCCAAGTAAAGAAGATTTAAGACGAGCTTGTGAAGAAGCTATATTTGGAAGTGATTCTGGGTCAGATATTTGTGATTCTACAATAGAAAAGGATTTACGTGCAATGCGAGTTGAGTTTGATGCGCCTATAAAATATAGTCGAATTGATCATGGTTATTACTATTCTGATGAAGATTATAGTATTGATAAAATTCCATTATCGGAAGATGATATAGAAGCAATAAAATTTGCGTCAAATACGCTTATGCAATTTAGGGATGTAGGATTGTTTAAACAATTTGGATTTGCTATTGATAAAATTTTTGATCGAGTACATATTTCAAATAATCCAATGGATTTGTCAGTGGAAAACTTTGTGCAATTTGAAATGGTCCAAGAAACAGTTGGAAATGAAATGTTACCACTTTTTCTTAAAGCAATTAAAGAAAAAGTAGTTGTCAACTTTTTGTATACGAACTATAGTAGTGAAAAAACAAAGAAAAGAACTGTTTTGCCTTTATTGCTTAAAGAATATCGTAATCGTTGGTACTTAATCTGTTATTCATTGAGTAAAAAAAAGGTTGTTACATTTGGTTTAGATAGGGTTAATGAACTTGAATTAACAGATAAATTTCATTACGCTCCTGTTGACTTTAAGCCAGAAAATTATTTCAAAAATTCAATTGGAATTACAGCAAATGAAGAAGATCCTGTTAAAATCGTTTTTAAAATAGATAAAATAGGGTCTAAATATATTACATCACAACCGTTACATGGCAGTCAAAAATGTGTGAAAGAGGGAACGAGTCGAAATACATTTGAACTAAAAGTGATTGTTTCAGAAGAATTAAAACGTACATTTTTATCGTATGGATCACAAATAGAAATACTTAAACCAAAATCATTGCGAAGTGAAATTCGAAATGCAATTTTGGAAATGAACGAAATCTACGGCTGAAAAATTAGATAAAAAAAAATTAATAGAATAACGCTCAATTTATATTCTTTTTCTAATTTTGCAGTGGGTAAGTCCTGTACGACCAGCTCCTATTGAATCCCCCAGGGCGGGAACGCAGCAAGGGTAGATGGTTGAGCGGTGCGATATAGGTAGCTTACCCACTTTTTTGAAATTTCACAATTGATATAGAAAGCCATTTTAACATTGTTAAAATGGCTTTTATTTTTTAATCGAATTAACTTAGATCAATATTATATGTAGCCCAGTTTCTTCACTAGGCCTTGACAATTATTTTGGGAAAATCAAAAATGAATGTAACAAAAATGGGAAGTTTACCTAGTGTTTCTAATTAACGAAACGATTAATATATATTACCATTGATTTGACTGATATATAATTACCTTAGATTATAAACTATATCGTAATTAGGTAAACTTCCCTATTTTTCAGACAGTTTAAAACTATTAAATTTAAACTGAAA
>CAYPZN010000022.1:0-52036 GCA_964415335.1 uncultured Crocinitomix sp. | reverse complement strand
TTATTAAAGCTCACTCTCCTAGTAATATTATGAATCGATTTGATCGTTTTATCTTTAAATTAAAATTGAATAATATATCTTTCAAACGAAAGCCAAAAATGAAAGTTCATCAATCTGATAATGTCAAAAACATGACGGATGATCAATACAATGAGAACAAGAAAGTAAGACAAGATCGTATTGATGCCATCTTAGATAAAATTTCAAAAAAAGGCTACGAAGGTTTAACAAAAGAAGAAAAAGATATTCTCTTTAATGAAAGTAAACGAAAATAGAAAGAAACTAAGTCTTGTTTTAAAACTTCTTTTATTCGCGAATATTTTAAATTCATTTGCGCTAATAGCGGCATACTTAGCAACGCATATTTCACCAAATAAATTTGTTTATTTTTCTTTCTTTGGCCTGTCTTATCCGATTTGGCTAAGTATTGCTATTTTATTTATCATTTTCTGGATCTTTTTCCAGAAACGATTAATTTGGATTTCGATAATTACAATTGCGATCGGGTTTAATCATTTGAGACATTTTTACGCATTCAATGTCTTAAATGATCAGCTTAAAACAACAGTAAAGGTTTTGTCTTATAATGTTAAAATATTTAACCTTTACGATCTTGAGAATAGAATTGAAACGAGGAATCAAATTTTTTCCTTTTTAAAAGAAGAAGATGCGGGTGTTTATTGTTTTCAAGAATTCTATCATCAAAATAAGAAGTCAAATTTTGTAACAAAGGATTCTTTGGTGAAATTATTAAATACACCTTTTTATCACGAAAGGTATACGCATGAATTGTCAAATGAACGCTATTTTGGTGTTGCTACTTTTTCTAAATACCCCATTATAAATAAAGGTGAAATTCCATTTGAAAATGACCCCAATAATTTTTGTATCTATTCAGATGTAGTTACAAAATGGGATACGTTGAGAGTGTTTAATGCACATGTAGGTTCTATTCGTTTTCAAGATGATGATTATCGGTTTTTTGATGAAACAGTAACCGACGATCGTTATCATAGTAATGAAGCTGGGCAACGAATTTTACAACGATTAAAGGTTGGATTTGAAAAAAGAGAATCTCAAGTCAAAGATGTTGCTGAAGCCATTGAACAATCACCATATCCAGTAATTCTATGTGGTGATTTAAATGATACGCCTGTATCATATACTTATCGTCAGTTCGATCAATTGATGACTGATGCTTTTGTTAATTCAGGTTCAGGTATCGGAACAACGTATATCGGAAAAATACCTTCTAATCGAATCGATTATATTTTTCATTCTGAATCACTGAAAAGTAGAAAATTTGAGACGCATGACTTTAACCAATCAGATCACAAACCAATTTCTTGCGAAATAGGGTGGGATTAAGAATCATTTTAGGGAATAATACGATTCATCTAACCATTTTTTTAAATTTTGATCTGTTAAGAAAGTTCCTACGTAATAAGACTCACTGTTTTTGAAAACTTGACTTGAAAGGATCATTTCTTTTACAGGCCCTTCAGATCCATAATAGTTAGAGTGTATAAAGTATACAGACTGTCCACGTCTCAAAATAAAACCTACATGTGAATCTAATCCTACTATATATAGGTTATCGTCTTTGCTTAATAAAGTATCGATTAAGTTAATCCGACTTTTAAAATGATTAATAGGAGAAGTGGTCTTTTCGACAATTTTTTTTTGAGTACATCTTGGCCAAATCAAATCGATTCCAATTAAATCCCATGTGTTTTAGAGAGGTGGAAACAAAATAGCCACAAGCAATTAATTTGTCTTCTCCAGGTTCGTTTGTATACCCATTGTAATCCCATTTTGTGCCTATCCAATGAGGAAAAATAGAAAATTCAAATTGCTGTAGAAAATAAGCTTTACATGGATCATACGGAATGTTTTGTTTTTTCATTTGCCTCCGTTCAGTTTTAATCCTTAACAGTACTTCCTTATAAGATTCGTTTAAAACAACTGGATACTTAGTTCTAGAGTTAATTGATTTTTCAAAATGTTTTACACTTGATTTTAATGTTGTTTGAGCATAGTTCACACCTAAAAAAATCAAGCAAAATATGAGAGACATTAATTTCATCTTTTCTAAAATAAATACGATACTTTAAAAAAGTAACACTTAAACTTATTTCCTTCCAAAATCTGCTGGAATTTCTCCCCAAACTTTTGTTTCCCATTTCAAAACGGGATTTTTAAATGAATTTAACTTAAGCCATTGCTCAGCACGCTTGATTAGATTAGTGACTTCGGGAGTAGTTTTTTTATTTGTGCGACAAATGCCAATAGTTATCCATTTCATTGCAATTCGTGAATCTGAATAGATCGGAAGGACTTTCATTTTATGATCCTTATGTTGATTTAAATAAGCTAATGCATGAACTAAAGCTAAAAACTCCCCAATATTATTTGAGCCTTTTTTATAAGGCCCGATACGGAATACCGTTTCTCGACTAAAATTCCAAACACCTTGATATTCAAAGTCTCCTTTTCCATTACAAGCTGCATCAACAGCTAAACTTAATTCAATCGGATTTCCAATTTTCTCAAGTTGTTCATCCGATAAATCTTTCGTCTTTTTATAATCTCCATCTTTATACTTGTCAGGATGTTCATTAAATGCTTTTTCAGCTAGCGCTTTGCTCCCAAATGTTTTATAAATGGCTTTTGGAAATCCAGAAATTTGTTTTAAAACATCATTCCATTCTGTATAAATACCAGGTTGGTGCCCATACCAAACAACATAATAATAGCTTTTTTTCTTTTTTACAGTTTTAACAGAATTTGGATCCTTATATGCTTTTCGAGCCTCTTCTAGCGACGTGAATGAACGAAATTTGGCATTTGCATATCCTTTTATTTCTCTTTGACAGTGTTCCCAAGAATCATAAATACCTGGTGTGTTCCCTTCCCAGACGACGTAATATTTTTTTTTCTTGGCCATAGCTCAAAAATAGGATTAATCTTCAATTATGTAGGACAATAATTGTTGTTGAATGATGAAAACATTCTTTTTGTTGAAAACGAACAGAACAATGGAAACAAAAAATATAAAAAATGTTTCCAACATAAAAAAAGAATTAACTTTGCACCTATGGAAGAGAAGAAAAGGGAAATTATTGTTGCGGCTCTTGAGGTGTACATGAAATACGGTATCAAGAGTATGACAATGGACGAAATGTCTCGGCAACTTGGGATTTCCAAAAAGACACTATACACACACGTTAAGGACAAAAACGAATTGGTAGAAGAATGTTTAATGCATGCACATGATCATGATATTAAACAAATTGATGAAATAATGAAAAGACATACAAATGCAATAGAAGAATTGTTGGAGGTTGGTCGTTTTGTTGTTAAATCATTAGGATCAATTCACCCATCTATTTTTTTTGATTTAAGTAAATATCATCCGAATGCATTAAAATTAATCCAAGAGCATAAAGATGAATGTATTTACACTTGCATTTTGGAAAATTTAAAAATGGGAGTAAAAGAAGGAGTTTACCGTGATAACCTGACTCCCGAGATTATTTCTCGATTACATTTGGCAATTATAGATTTAGTGATGTCAGGAGAAATGATTCAGTCAAAAGATTATAGAGTAGATGAAGTTTATTCTGAGTTTTTTAGATATCACATAAGAGGAATAGCAAGTAAAAAAGGATTAGAGTGTTTAAAAGAATTAATACGAAAAGATGAAAACTTATAACCAATTTTTATTAATCGCGGTAGCTTTAATTACCGCTTTACCAGCCTTTTCACAAGAATCAACGGCTTTTTCATTGAATGAAGCAGAAGATTTCGGAGTGAACAATAATGTAAAAGTAAAAAACGCACTTTTAGAAATTGAGATAGCGCGAAAAAAAGTTTGGGAAACAACAGCAATTGGACTTCCACAGGTAAGTGCTCAAGGCCAATTTCAACAGTTGTTGGATATTCCTGTGCAGGTTGTTGATGCTCAATTATTCAATCCAATGGCTGAAGAAGGTGATGTGCTAGAATTTAGAGCAGGTCAGGAATTCACTTCTTCGCTTACTTTTAATGCGACACAACTTCTATTTGATGGGTCTTATATTGTGGGACTTCAATTTTCGAAGTTTTTTCAAAAAATGACAACGACTTCGGCGGATATCACAAAAAAAGAGATTAAAGCTTTAGTGAGGGAAGCATATTATAATGTCTTGGTAGCTGAAGAAAATTTAAACTTGTTAGATTCCATTTTAACATCAACCAAAGAGTTGTGGGAAAAAACAGCTGTATTTGTAGAAAATGGTTTTATTCCAAAAGATCAAGCTGATCAAGTAGAAATTGCATATAACAGAGTAAAAGGATCTCGTTTAAATGCAGAACGTCAAAAAATGGTTGCCACCAACCTGTTGAAATTACAAATGGGATATGATTTTGATAAAGAAATCGCATTAAAAGAGACTTTAGAAGAAGTGCTAGAAGCATTGAAAAGCAATAGTCCTTTATTAAGCGAATCTAGTATTACACAAAACTCAAATTATATTTTACTTGATCAAAAGAGACAACTAGATGAATTCAATTTGAAAAATCAAAAGGCAGCTTATTTGCCTTCTTTAGGTGCATTTTTCACTCACTCTCAAAATGCATTTCGAAATGAGTTTAACTTTTTTCAAAACGAACCATGGTTTCCAACAACAATTTGGGGAGTTTCATTAAATGTTCCGATTACAAGTAGCGGACAAAAAATAGTTCGTGTGCAACAAGCTGAAATTTTGATAGAGCAAGATAAAAATGATTTAGATGGGTTGAAAAAGAACCTTAAACTTCAGGAATTACAGTTAAAGTCTTCTTTTCAAACAGCTACTGAAACGGCAGATCTTGAAAAATCTTGTGTAGCACTTGCAAAACGAGTTTATGACAATGCAATTAAAAAGAGTGAAAGCGGAGTAATTTCTGCTTTAGAAGTAACACAATTGCAAAACCAATTACTTACTGCGGAAGGAAATTACATTCGCGCAATAATGGAAATGCTAAGTATAAAAGTACAACTAGACAAACTTTATAGTAAATAATAAAAAAGAGAATTAACCAGGTTGAAAATAAATGCCAAAATGAAAAATAAAATAATCTATACGATCACATTTGCAGCTTTTTTAGTAGCATGTGGACCAACAGACATGATGAATAAAGATTTAGAAGTGCTTACTTCTACACGAGATTCATTAAAAATGGCGCTTGCTGAAATCGATATGAAAATCCAAATGATGGATACAACAGCAGATGAATCCATTCCAATTGTAACAGCATCTTCTGTTCGAGTAGAAGATTTTGTACATAAAGTTGAAGTATCAGGAATCGTAGAAACGGATAAAAATGCAATTGTAACTGCTGAGGCAAGCGGAGGAATTAAGCAAATTCATGTCAAAGAAGGACAAAAAGTGTCTAAAGGCCAGGCATTAATTACCGTAGATTCGGAAATTTTGACTTCTACAATTGACGAATTAGAAACGTCGTTGGAATTGGCAGCCTTCATGTTTGAAAAACAAGAAAAATTGCAAGAACAAGGTGTGGGAATTGAAATTGAATACGAACAAGCTAAAAATCAAAAAACAGGACTTGAGAAAAAACTCAAGACAATGCGTTCTCAAAAAGGAAAAACAATTGTAAGAGCTCCTTTTACTGGAATTATTGATGATATTATGGTTGCTGAAGGAGAGGTAGCAACCCCGCAATTTCCATTATTGAGAATTGTTAACAATGATAAAGTTACTGTTAGTGCTTCTTTATCAGAGGGATTGTTAGGAAAAGTTAACGTTGGGACTCCTGTAGAAATGCTGTTCCCTTCGTTAAATGATACATTGATTAACTCCGTTGTTTCGAACAAAGGAAATTATATTGACCCAACCAATAGAACATTTAAAATCAAGGTTTTCATTAATAATAATAAGGTTTTATTAACCAATCAATTTGCAAAAATTAAAGTAACAGATTTTGCAAGAAAAGGAGCAACTGTAATTCACACAGATGCAATCATTCAAGACACAGATAACAATAATTACGTTTACCGAATTACAAAAACTGGAATGGGAGAAAAATATGACGTAGAAAAGGTATTTATTAAGATCATTAAAAAATTCGACGGAATGGCTTGTGTAGAAGCAAATCTTTCTGAAAATGATTTAGTTGTTGTAAGAGGTGCAAGGGGAATAACAGAATCTGATCAGGTTAAAATTCAATAATAGCCATGAGTAATCAATCAATTAAAGACCAAAAAGAATTCAAAATCTCTTCTTGGGCAGTTAATAACCGAAAAACGGTTTACCTGTTCATTGCCATTATTTTATTGATGGGAGTGAATGCATATACAAGTATGCCAAAAGAAAATTTCCCAGAACTTCAGATTCCTGAAATTTATGTCGGAGTTGCTTATCCAGGAAACTCTCCTGAAATTATTGCAGATAAGATCACCGATCCAATAGAGAAAGAAATCAAGAAAATTAAGAACATTGATGAAATCAAATCAACCTCTATTGACGGATTTGCTTCGATACAAGTCAAATTTGATTTTAAAGTGACGCCCAAACAGGGTTTACAAGATGTGAAGGATGCTGTTGATAAAGCAAGGGCAACCAAAGATTTTCCAACTGATTTACCGGTTGAACCTAATATTTTTGAAACGGATATCTCACAGGTTCCGATCATGAATATTAATCTATCAGGAGATTATTCCATTGTTCAATTAAATGAATATGCAGAAATCTTGGAAGATATGATTGAAGATTTAACTGAAATTTCTGAAGTTGATATTCGAGGAACACAAGAACAAGAAATGCAGATCAAAATTGATCCTAAAAAGGCAGAATTTGTAGATGTATCTTTTGGAGATATTCAAGGTGCAATAGCCAATGAAAATTTAACAATATCAGGAGGTGAATATTTGGATGGTTCTACCAAGAGAACAATCCAAATTGATGGAAAATTTAAATCGGCAGAAGAAATAGGAGAAATTATCGTTCGCCAAGAGGATTATAAGCCTGTTTATTTGAAAGATATTGCAGTAATTCAGTTTGCAGATGCAGACACAAGCTCTTACGCAAGAGAAAGAGGAGAAACTGTGGTAATGCTAGATGTTAAGAAAAGAAGTGGCCAAAACCTCTTAGATGCTTCGGATAAGATCAATATGATTTTAGAAAAATCGCAGGCGAATGGAGTTATTCCTGATGGAATTAATGTTTCAGTAACCAATGATCAATCAGGAAAAACAAGAGAAATGGTTTCAAACTTGGAAAATTCAATCATTTTCGGAGTTTTACTTGTTGTTGGTGTATTATTATTCTTTTTAGGCCTCAGAAACTCACTTTTCGTTGGAGTTGCAATTCCTCTTTCTATGTTCATGTCCTTCATGATTCTATCGGCAATGGGAGTAACCCTAAATGTAATGGTATTATTCTCACTTGTATTGGCACTAGGAATGCTTGTAGATAATGGAATTGTAGTAGTTGAAAATGTGCAACGTTTAATGGAAGAAGATGTAGATCCTTTTACAGCTGTTAAAAAAGGTGTCGGAGAAATTGCTTGGCCAATCATTGCATCAACGGCGACAACATTAGGTGCATTTATTCCGTTGGCATTTTGGCCTGGCCTAATGGGAGAATTTATGAAGTACCTTCCAATAACACTAATTATTGTACTAGGGTCATCTCTTTTTGTAGCCTTAATAATCAATCCGGTGTTAACTGCAATCTACATGAAATTAAAAGAAACAGAACCTAAATTTGCTGTCGCTCGATTTAGTATTTCTATAGGTTTAATACTTTTAGGGTTTGTTTTAGGAACACCATTGGTCTTAATTGGATTGGCTAGTTTAGTATTCAAGTACCTTTTTGTTTCGAGAGAAACAAGCTTTAAAGTTTTAGTTCCACCGATAGTAGCATTGGCAGCGTTAGGGATACTGTTTTTAATCTCAGGACAAATTTTAAACGCTAATTTCTTGTTTCTAGGAGCAATTGGAATCTTTTCTAATAAGTTAATACTTCCTGTGATTGACGGGTTTCAAAACAAACTTTTACCGTGGTTAGAAAATAAATATCAAAACATTTTATCATTTTCTTTGGTTAAAAAACGTCCTGTTGGATTTTTCATTGGAATGTTTGGATTATTAATTCTCTCTTTTATTTTCGTTGGTGTTTTTGCTCCAAAGGTTCTTTTCTTCCCAGAAAATCAACCCAATTATGTTAATGTATTTATCCAACATCCAATTGGAACAGATATTAGCGTAACAAATGAAACGACAGAAGAGGTAGAGCGTTTATTGTTTGAAGATATTTTACCCGAAGAAATTGCAGATACTATAGGAAAACCATTTGAAGCTTGGATTATACAGTCAATTATTGCACAGGTAGGCGAGGGGACATCAGATCCTTCTCAAGGTGTCTCACAAGGAAATACACCTCATAAAGCGCGAATCACAATTAACTTTGCCGAATTTAAGGACAGAGGGAAATATGTTACTGGAGATATTATGGATCGAATTTCAAGAGGACTTAAAAATAAGTTTCCAGCAGATGTTCAAATTACCGTAGATAAAAATCAAGATGGACCGCCAACAGCACCACCAGTTAATATTGAAATAGGAGGAGAGGTAGATTATAATGTTGTAATAGAAGAAGCGGAAAAAATGAGAATTTTCCTTGATCGAAAAAATGTTGGTGGGGTAGAGCAGTTGAAACTAGACGTAGAAACAGGAAAACCTGAATTAAATATTGAGGTAGACCGAGATAAAGCACGTTTATTTAATACTTCTACTGGGCAAATAGGTACAGCAATAAGAACAGCATTGTTTGGGTCTGATATTTCAACGTTTAAAGAAGGAGACGAAACATACGACATTGTTGTTCGATTTGACGAAGAAGCAAGAAATGATTTAGATGCCTTAATGAATCAAAAGTTGATTTTTAGAAACAATAAAGGACAATTATTGCGCATTCCAATTCGTTCTTTAGTTAAAGAACCAGTTCCAACAAATACGTATAGTGCAGTTAAACATAAGGATTTAGTGCCTATTGTAACTATCTTTTCAAATGTGTCTGAAGGGTATAATCCAAATGAAGTGGTAGCAGAATTGCAGGCACTTGCTGACGAATATCAAGCAAGTGAAGAAATAACAGCAGGTGTAGAATTCAATTTTACAGGAGAGCAAGAAGAACAAGCAAAGCAAATGGCTTTCCTATCAAAAGCATTGGTTATTGCTGTGTTTATAATTCTCTTGGTAATTGTTGCGCAGTTTAACGCATTTACAACTCCCGTTATAATTATGTTTGCGGTAATCTTCAGTTTGATCGGTGTGTTAATGGGAGAGGTTATCTTCCAAATGGATTTCGTAATCATGATGACAATGATCGGAATCATTTCGCTTGCCGGTGTTGTGGTAAATAATGCAATTGTATTGATTGATTATACCAATTTGTTGCGTAAGAGAAGACGAGAAGAATTACGTTTAGGAGAATATGACTTATTACCACTTGAAGAAATTAAAAAAGCAATTGTTGTCGCAGGAAAAACGCGTTTACGTCCTGTTTTATTGACGGCAATTACAACTGTACTTGGATTAATTCCACTAGCTGTAGGAATTAATATTGATTTTACAAGCTTGTTAACCGAGTATAACGCAAACTTTTATTTAGGTGGAGATAATACTATCTTTTTTGGGCCAATGTCATGGACAATTATTTTTGGATTATCGTTTGCCACATTCTTAACATTAATAATTATACCAATCATGTACTTATTACTTTACCGTTTTAAACTGTGGTTGTATAAAATATCAGGATCTAAAGTGAGGTCTTCACTATAAAGGCCACGTTTATTATCTAAATGCTCAAGAAGAACTCATTTTAATGGGTTCTTCTTTTTTTGTTACTTCATGAATATTAATGCGTTAAGTTATTATCGCTTCTGTTGATTAAATCAAAATCAATAGAAATACATTTTAAGTTAAAATCGAGTTATTTTACTCCAATAAAACAACATCAAAATCAATTGGGGTTACATTTTACCCAACGTTAACATCTAATAATACGTTTATTTAATAAAGGCGATTATGAATATTACAGAAAGAATAAAAGCAGTATACGTAATGCAGCGTTTCGTTCGAATGTCTAGGATGTTATTGCCCAATTTTTCGGAATTAATGTCTAAAGAAGGCTTAACTACAGTAGAAGAGCAAAAAGTTGAACGAATTCAAGCTGTCTATGAATCATTTCAAGTTAATCCAGAACTTTCGGTTCGTTTAATCAATTCAAATATATTTCAATTGATCATGGAAGTGTATGATACAACTGCAAAAAATAGCGGGCAATCACCAAAGACATTTTATATCTACGACGAGTTTTTAAAAGAAAGTGATCGTTTAATAAATGCCTGGGATCGTCATCAATTGAATTAATCTTTTTAGAAACTTACTTTCCTTTTCCTTTAAAAATAATGGCTATTGTATAGAACATTATTTTGATGTCAAGCGCAAGAGACATGTTTCTTATGTAAAGTAAATCATATTTCATACGTTGAACCATTTGGCTTACATTTTCTGCATAACCAAATTTCACTTGCCCCCAAGAGGTAATTCCAGGCCTTACTTTATGTAAATAAAGATATTCAGGATCTTTTTCTGCGATTTGATCAATGAAAAATTGACGTTCCGGTCTTGGACCAACCAATGACATATCTCCTTTAACAACATTCCAAAATTGAGGAAATTCATCCAGACGTGTTTTTCTTAAAAATTTGCCAATTTTCGTAATTCGGTTGTCATTTGAACTAGAAAGTTGAGGACCTTTCTTTTCTGCATCAACATACATAGTTCTGAATTTAATTATTCTGAATGGCTGTCTATTTAAACCAATCCGTTCTTGTGTGAAAAAAATAGGTCCTTTAGATGAAAAACGAACCAAAATTGCCAAGATAATATAAACAGGTAGCAAAATAATTAATGCTATTCCAGAAGCGATTAAATCAATTGTACGTTTTGTAGAAACTTGCCAATCGGGCATATTGGTAGCATCTTTTGTAAGTAGCAATGCACCAAAAATACTTGACATTTGAACTTGCCCCGAAAGGATGTCGTAAGCATCAGGAATAATATTAATCCGGATATTATACATGGATAAATTTGTAATGATACTCTTTAACCGTTTATGATCGGAGCTTTCAATGGCTATAATCACTTCATCAATAGTGCACTGATCTAAAATTTCAGCAATATCATCAAAATGACCCAATAATGGAAGCTGATCTTTTAAAGCATCATCCTCACCATTAATTTGTACAAAACCTATAAAGTTATGCCCCGAAGATGGGATCAAGTTATTAATCTCGTTTACAATTTCTATTGCTTTTCCACTTCCACCAATAACAAGTGTTTTAAATCCAAATTTTCGTTTGTGAATTCGTTTTACATGTATTGTCGTAAAAATCAAACGTGGAATCAATGTAATGAAAAAATGTAGCCCTAAAAGCACTAAAAACAAATTATAGTATTGTTGATATAAGAGAAGGTGATCAAAGTCATTCAATAAAACAGTAAAAAAAACGATAACAACTCCAATTACTGTGCTGAATAAGGTTTGTTTAATTGTCTTTAAACGGTAATTTCGAATTGGATTATGGTAAGTTCCTTGGAGCGTGTAAATAAAGAGCCAAAAAAGAGGCACAATGGCCAATCCAATGAATAAACCTTCCTTAAAAATAAGTTCTGCTTTTTCTATCGTTGTAATTCGGTAGATATAAAAGATAAACCAAACAGCAATCGCAGTAAGAAAATCAAAAAGAACGAATAGTATGGTACGCTGTTTTTTGGTCATTAAAAGTGAACCACCTTTATATTATCAATATAAATGTCAGCGTCTGGATTACCTTCATCAAGAACACCTAGAAAATAAATTTCAAAATCAGTTGCAGTTATTTCAAAACTAATGTCCTCTTTTAAATCAATATATATTTTTTTCCATACCTCTTTTCCTCGTTCTTGCGGATTCATAATGACAAGCGGGTTATGCTGATTTGTAGAGCCATCAGGAAAACGGGCAAGTACGCCCATTGCGAGAGAATTGTTGTTTCTATAATCAATTTCCAAAGCAACGTCTTGTGCTTTTGGTAAATTCATCATGTCATTAGTGATCCCAGTATAAAGTGAATCCATATTTCCCAACTGAATTCTTCCGCATTTATCACCGTACACTACTAATTCAGGAAAATCGTCCTTATTAACGAACACAATATCTGTATCCGAAGAAGGGCCTTTTAAAAGACTAATACCAGCATCTTCGAAATCCTCTAAGTATGCAACTTCTACGTTTTCTTTATAAGAAGTTACAGGAAATAATTCAAGTGTATCATTTTTAACTAAGGTTTCAGTGATATCAAATGTTTTATAAAAAGGATACCGAATTTTAGTTGCTGAAATTCCATTGTTTTTTATTCCTGGAAAAATTACGAAGTCATGCTCACCTTCATCTAATACGGGAAGTTTAGCAGGTAATTCAAAAACACCCAATGCTTGTCCATCAATAAAAACCCATACATCTGTTATAGCATGAGAATTGGGTCCTTGAGAAGTTTCGTTTGTTATTAATTCAAACTCATTAATCTTCAACCAAGAAGGCGTAATATCTTCTTGCTTACACCCAAACATTAGGGTAACAAGGAAAGTGAAATAAATTAGTCTTTTGATCATTTTAAAGAAGCGTTTGAAAAACAACGCAAAAAAAGGTTAAATATTTTCTTTTATCAAGTTTCCCGTCAATTTTAATTTATCCATAATCTGAAGTGCTATGTTAAGCGCATACTCTCCATCTTCTATCGATACAATTGGAGTAGTGTCATTAATGATTGATTCAGAGAACGTTTCAAGCTCTTCTTTTATCGCATTTGACGTTGTAACATCAGGTTTGAAAATTTCAATTTTTTTCTTCGCTTTTCCTTCCCCCAAGTCAAATACAATATCAAAAGGATCAGGTTCATTTTCTAGCGTTGTCATCTTGACAATTTCTGTTTCTTTCGAAAGAAAATCAATAGAGATATAGGCGTCTTTTTGAAAAAAGCGTGACTTACGCATATTTTTTAATGAAATTCGAGAAGCAGTTAAGTTTGCAACACAACCATTGTCAAATTCAATTCTAGCGTTTGTAATATCTGGCGTTTCACTAACGACTGCAACTCCAGAAGCACTTATTCGTTTTACGGTAGATTTTACCGTACTCAAAATAATGTCTAAATCATGAATCATAAGGTCTAATACAACTGGAACATCAGTACCTCTCGGGTTGTATTGTGCCAATCGGTGTGTTTCAATAAACATAGGGTTATTGATATACGGAAGCGCATTTTTAAACGCTGGATTAAAACGTTCAACATGTCCCACTTGAACCTTAGTTTCGGCTTCATTCGCTAATAGGCGAATTTTTTTTGCTTCTTCATTTGTTTGCGCAACTGGCTTTTCTATAAATACATGTTTCGATTTTCGAATCGCAAGAGATGCAATCTCAAAATGAGAGAGTGTAGGAGTGACAATGTCAATAACATCAACAGCATCAATCAGGTCATTAATTGAATCGTACCGTTTTAAACCAAGTTCAGAAATACCAAAGCTAGCATTAGAATCATCAGGATCGTAAAAACCTACGAAATTATAAATATTATTGAGTTCTAAAATTAGCTTAGCATGGATTTTTCCCAAATGGCCTAAGCCAAATAAACCAACTTTAAGCATTCTTTTCATTTTGAGTAAAGATATTGAGATTTTGGATTAAACGCTTTTTGGAATAACTATCTTATCAACATTTAGAATTTGATAGTCGTTTTCTATTGTTTTATCAAAGTAATACAATTCAAAATAAAACTGGAATAGTGTTTCTTTGTGAATTAACGAAAATTAAAGTGTAAATTTAATTTGATGAAACACATATTGATATTATTTTCTTTTTTAATGAGTATCGCGTCTTTTGGACAAGATAGAGATACATTAAATGTAGTAGCTTATAACCTTTTAAAATATCCTTCCAGCTCTCCAGAAAGAATAAGTGAGCTAAAAAATATAATGGCGTATTTGCAACCAGATATTTTAATGGTTTGTGAATTAACTAGCGGGGCTGGGGCAAATAGTATTTTATTTGATGTACTCAATGAAGATGGCATAAGCTCGTATGATATGGCCGATTATATTTCGGGGCCTGACACCGAAAATCAATTGTATTTTAATACTGATAAATTAGCATTGTCAGAGCAAAATGTAATTGAAACAAGTTTAAGAGATATCAATGAATACGTTCTTTATTACAAAAGTATTGGTATTGAAGATGCAATTGATACAACGTTTTTTTACGTGTATGTTTGCCACCTAAAAGCAGGAATAGATTTTCAAGAACAACGTAATGGACAAGTGGAAGAATTACGCAATTACATTGATGAAAGAGAGAACATTGAAAATGTCATCATTGGTGGAGATTTTAATTTTTATGGAAGCGTTTTTGAATCAGGGTGGAACACATTACTTGGAACAGGAGAAGTATCAATAAAAGACCCATTGGTTGCAGCCGGAGAATGGCATACAAATTCCGATTTTGCTTGGCTTCATACGCAGAGTACAAGAACAGAATCATTTGATGGAGGAGCAACAGGAGGAATGGATGATCGATTTGATTTTATTTTTATTAGTGAAGATTTAAGAACATTTGAAAATGGAGCTGATTATATTTCAAATTCTTACCGAGCAGTCGGGCAAGATGGTTTACGGTACAATAATTCCCTAATTGATTCGCCAACTAACCTTAGCGAACCTTCAGATATTATTAATAGTCTTTATGAAATGTCTGATCATCTGCCGATTTATTTAGAATTAGAAGTATTACAAGAAGGCGTTTCAATTGAAGAAGAAAAAGAAACAATTTTCCAAGCTTATTACAACAAAAGCTCAGATTGTATTACTTTTAAAGAAAATGGAATTATTCAAGAAAAAACACTCTTGATATATAATTTACAAGGACAATTGATTACTACTTATTATGATAATGGAACCGCCAATTGCATCTCAACAAAAACACTAAAAAAAGGTATTTATATCGCACAATTGGCAACAACAAATTTTAGTCTGAAATTTGTAAAATAATTTGAATTATTCAGTTGTTTCGATCAATGTCTTTATTTTGAATAAATAACGTTCGAAATTTAAACTAATTCCTGCTAAATGCCTGCCTGAAATTGCCCAGAGTTCCTTATTTTCAGTTGCAGTGGCACTTTCGTAGATAGTCTTGGCCATTTCAAAGGAAACAGCCTTATCATCTTTGCTGTGGATAACGAGTAAAGGTTTTTTCCAATTCGAAACAAGCAAACTACCATCAATGTGGTTTTTCACAAAAAGATACGGTAAAAATCTTAAAAATTTTGGAACTTGATCCATTGCAATTGAGCGGTGACTTTCAAACGCTCCTTCAATAACTAAAGCGTCAAAAAGTTCAGAGTTTTCGGCACCTACTTTTAAGGCCAAATTTCCCCCCAACGAAAACCCCATTAACAACTTTTTAGTATTACTTTCTTGTGTGATTTCATCAAAATAAGCCGTTGCCACTGCTGTTGAAGCAAAAACATTTTCATGATTTGTTTTCCCTGTAGAATTGCCAAAACCAGGATAGTCAATTGCAAAAACTTGATAACCTGCTTGGTAAAAAAGATCAGCTATTTCTCCCCAACCGGTTAAACTTCCAGAATTGCTATGCAATAAAAAAATCGAAGCAATAGGATTTTCTCTGGCGTATAATAAGCCATGAATCGAATCAGATTCATTGTAATTTAAATAGATGCTTTCAGCGTCAGGAGGAGTTTTAACATTTTCTTTCAACGGCTTGTAAAAAGTTTTGTTAAACCCACATGAAAGCATGGAAAGGCAAAGAAATGATAAAAATAATTTAGGCATTAAAAAAATAACTTGTTCAGAAAGCAAATTTAAGGCTTCTTATGCTGAATAAACTTAAACAATGTTAAAACATAAATTTGATAATAGGTATAAAATTATAGAATTTAAATTTTTGATTTTTAATTTATTAATGATTTTAACCCTTTTTTTAGGTATAATAACTGATAATGTTTTTAGTGATTTTTTTTTATTATTTGTAAATTTCAGTATCAGGAGAAGTTTTAACATTTTCTTTCAACAGCTTGTGAAAAATTTTGTTAAGTCCACATGAAAGCATGGAAATGCAAAGAAATGATAAAAATAATTTAGGCATAAAAAAAATACTTGTTCAGAAAGCAAATTTAAGGCTTCTTATGCTGAGTAAATTTAAACAATGTTAAAATATAAATTTGATAATAGGTATAAAATTATAGAATTTAAATTTTTGATTTTTAATTTATTAATGATTTTATTCCTTTTTTTAGGTATAATAACTGAGAGTATTTTTAGTGATTTTTTTATTATTATTTGTAAATCATCCATAAATTTAGAATTGTTAAGCGTAATTCTATGAAAAAAACTATATTTCTTATTCTATTGTTAAACCTGCTTAATCAAAGCGTATTTAGTCAAACTTTTGACCCGTGCGATTCATCTATATACTATATTGCTCGAACACCATTACCACCAGCATCAGATAGAAGGATTATTCAATCTAAACTAATTGGAGGAGTGATGACCTTTGTGGCTGAATTTCCAGTGTTAAAGGTAGGAGAAGGTCCTGTTAATGGACTTGGTTGTAATGCCTTAGATAGTTGTTTGTATTATTTGAATAGAGTTGGGGCAACAACGCATTTAATAAGAATGAATGCGTTTGGAGATACAATGACCGTTAATAGTAACATGAGTTATAGTTTCAATGGAAGTGTTGATGCTTGTGGTAATTATATTCAATATAAAAACAAGAACATCATTAAAACAAACATTTCAACGGGTAGCGTAGATACGATTTTTACAAGTGTGAGTGGATTTATAACTGACCTTGACTATAATCCTTTTGATTGTAACTATTATCTCCAAACATTTGGAGCTAGTAACGTTATTGTTGTTGATACATTAGGGGCTATTGTAACTACACTTTTCACACCTGATGTAGCCTTATCAGGTGTAGGTGGAATTGCTATCAGTCCAGAAGGTGATAATATTATGTTTGTTAGAGGTTTCCAATATCGTGCGGTAAATATCGATACAGATTTGATGGTAGAATCTGCAACATTACCATTTGCAGATTCAGGTCCTCCAACCGCAGATATGGCAGCTTTTCAATGCGATAATGTAGTAGCAGATATTTCTGATGGAGTTGACACATTATTTTTTAGATCTTGTGCTGATAGTGTAACTGTTAATTTTACGAATTATAGCGCTGGAATATTAAATTTATCCGAATGGAATTTTGGAGATGGTACTCCTATATCTAATCTGTTAGAACCAGTGCATACTTTTGAAACAAATGGAGTTTATGAAGTGACCTACCTTGGTTCGAGATACACTTGTGAAACATGTCATTACGACGAAACCAATTATGATACACTAATTGTTGTTATCGACGTAGATTCTTTAGAATTAGGAATTGATGCTATAAACCCAATTTGTAATGGAGAAACTGGCGAAGGAACCGTGGTTTCTGTTGTTGGAGGAGAAGCACCTTATACCTATGAATGGATGCCTACTGGAGGAACAGGTGCAACAGAAACTGGGTTGATTGCTGGTGATTATACTGTTGTTGTTAAAGATGCTGGAGAATGCGAAGATACAAGTGTTCTAACAATTGTTGATCCTGTTTTATTGATGATTACTATAGATGATATAATTGATGAGAATTGCGATTTAGATGATGGCAGTATTTCAGTAATTGGGACGGGAGGCACAGGAAGTCTTGAGTATTCAATAGACGGAGGAACCACTTGGCAAGATATGCCTGTTTTTGATGGATTGAGTGGAGGTGTAAATACAATTGTTGTTAGGGATGAAAATAATTGCATGGCCAGTATTGATGCTACAGTTAATAATATTGTCGCCTCAATTGATCCAACAATTTTGGCCTTAGGCCCTTTCTGTATTAACGACCCTGCTGTTCCAGTTTTGACTGTCTCTCCAGGAGGTGTTTTTAGTGGAGAGACAATTGGAGGAATGTTTAATCCTGCAGATGCTGGAGTTGGAACACATAATATTACATATACTACGACAACAGTATGTGGAGATGAAACAGCGACTATTTCAGTAATTGTGAATGGACTGCCAACAATATCTTATACAGGAGATGTTTTGGAGGGCTGCGAACCACACAATGTTAATTTTTCTAGCTCCGTACCACTTGGAAGTACCTGCTTATGGAGTTTTGGAGATGGAACTTCTGCCGAAACATGTGGGCTAATTTCACATACTTATTTAAATGATGGTTCGTTTGATGTCAGCTTAACAGTAACAGATTTTAATGGTTGTCGTAATTCCGTTGAGTTTGAAGATTACATTAATGTGTTTGATATTCCAAATGCAGCATTTCAATTTTCACCGTCCGTACTGACAACATTAGATGCTGAAGTATCTTTTACAGATTTATCTGTTAATGCAATTGAATGGGAATGGAACTTTGGGAATATTGGCAATTCTTCCGCACAAAATCCAACGTTCACTTTTCCTAGTGCAGGAAACTATGAAGTAACACTAGAAGTAATTGGAGAAGGAGATTGTAGGGATATTGCGACACAAATTGTTACTATAAAGGAAGAACTTGTGTTTTATGTTCCAAATACATTTACACCAGATGGAGATTCGTTTAATGAAACCTTTTTGCCGGTGTTTACTTCTGGGTTTGACGTATTTAATTATCACCTTACCGTCTTCAATCGATACGGAGAAATAGTATTTGAATCTTTTGACGCAAGTAAAGGTTGGGATGGAACTTATGGTAATAGTTCTATTGTTGTAGATGGTGTCTATATTTGGGCAATTGAATTTGGTGATATTAACTCAGATAAAATATTTAAAGAATCGGGGCATATTACAGTGTTAAAATAGTTGCTTTCAATGTATTTTATTTTTTAATTGCACTATGCCAAAAAAATCTAATTCTGCACTGTTTGATTTGATAAAATCCATGACGCCTACTGAAAAGCGTTATTTTAATTTAAATCATGCAACCAATACGGACAAAGTTTATGGTTATGTTTTTTTATTTTCATTAATTGAGAAAATGAAAATATATGATGAGGACAAGCTGAAAAAACAACTTGAAAAAGAAAAGAAAGAAACAAAAAATCTAGGATTTAGAAAAAATCATTTGTACAAATTATTACTGGAAAGTTTGAGCAAATTATATCGTAATTCCGGTTCAGAAGAAGAAGTTGTAACTTTAATTCAACAAACAAAAATTTTATTAGATAAAAGACTTTTCTCTCAAGCAGAAAAATTAATTCGAAAGGCAGATAAAATTTGTGAAAAATATGATTTAATCGAATATCAAATTTTATTGATGAAATGGCGGAAAATAATGATGCTTCACATGGAAAATTCGGGAGTTTCAGAAATGCTCAGCTTAGAATTAGAAAACAATGAAATTCAACATTTAATTCAACGAGAATCAGAAGTTTTTGAGCAACTTTCCTTAGATTCCTCTGTTTGGGTATCGGTTATAGAAATTGCTAATGCCGTTCGACTTGAAAATAAAAATGGGGAAAAATGGATAGGTGTTAGGGAAAAAATAGTAGACAACTTAAAAGACAGTGCGCTCTCTTTTATTTCTGAAATTCGCTATTATCATTCAATTATCATGATTGATTACCTTTTAGATCAATCATCAAAATCCCCCCCTTTTATTAAAGCTTGTTTCAATCGTTGGGATGAAAGGCCCCACATGAAAAAAACATATTTCAGAAACTATATAGTTTCTTTGAATTTACGCCTTATTTCGCATATAAATTCAAATGAACTTATTGAAGCAAAAGTTCATTTGAAAGCCCTTTTTCATTTTGTGAATTCTAAGGAAAACGAAATTAGTTTTGCCAATAAGGTTAAAGTATATTCTTTTTATTATGTAAATTATTTAACCGTTTTACTTAAAGAGGAAGCATATGATTTAATTGTTCAATCTTTTAAAAAAGAAAAAGTAAACGCTTATTTTAACGAGTTTGAATTAGTAAAAAAATCACAAGTTTATCTACGTCTAACCGTAGCTTATTACTTTCTTGATTTTGATAAAGAAATAAAAGAATTGGTGAGTTTTTCCTACTATAATGTTAAAGCTCATCAAAAAAATTCTTGGTCTGAAATAAGAATCATTTATTACCTTAAACTATATAAAAAGGGACAAATAAATCAATTAAAGCGATTGATGAGAAGTTCTGATCGATTGGTCAAAAAAAATATTTTGCCAGGATCTAATGAATGGAAAGTAATAAATTTATTGACGCAAGAATTGAGTGAAGAAGAAATTAATCGTCGTTTAAAGCTGGTTTTAATAGAAATCAAAACAATAAATAATCGGCCTTATATCAATCAATTAATTGATTCAATTGAAACTAAAAATCACGGTAATCTATAATTTGATTCCAAGCGTTAAATAAAATCCAATTCCATCAGAAGGAATGATACCTGGTCCTGGATAAGCAGTAGCTCTTCGAGTAAAATAAGAATTGTTTGTGAGGTTATTCACTCCTCCCTTAAAAGAAACATTTTTATTGAGTTGAAATGTAGTGTTGAAATCAATAACATAATACGAAGGAATGACACCAGCAATTGCATTTGGGTCAGAAATTGCATTTGTTGCATCAGAAAAATGACGGTGCACATACGTTGTTAATATTCCTTCTGTCCATTTTCCATGTGTAAACTTAATACCAACCTTTGAAGAGATTGGCGGAACCAATTCAACCCAATTCCCACTAATAGCAGATTCTCCTTGGTTACCATATTTAGAATAAACAGCAGAAAAGTTAGCAAAAGCAGTAAAAAAATGTTTACTCGAATCTGACTTTGCGAATTTTTGCTCAGCGAATAGTTCAATTCCTGTACTATATGCTCTTCCAATATTTGTTCTTAAACGAACAAATTCAAATTCATTTATCTTTTCATTAATGACACCAATTCGATTGTCGTAATACAAAAAGAAACCACTAAAGTCAAAAACACTATTTTTTCGTTGCCCTCTAATTCCTAAATCCGCATTAAATCCTTTTTCGTCTTGTATTTCTGGATCAACCGCTTGGTTAGGATTTACGATTCGTATATCTGAAAAATTAATTCCCCGATAGTTTTGGGCAATGTTTCCATAAACTTCAGTATTTTTTTCTTTTTTGTAAGAGAATCCAACACCAGCCAAAAAGATATTACGTTGACTCCCTTTATCTTCAAAAAAAGTAGTGTCAAAAATCAATGCATTTGTTAAAGGGTGAAAAACTTGTTCTCTAAAAGAACCAACAGCTGAGGTATTGATAAATTCGTATCTTAATCCTGCAGATAAAGCTAATTTTTCGTTGATACGTAATGTGTTTTCAACAAATGCTGCAATATTCTGTGAAGGAAATTCAAAATCAGAACCTTCTAAATTGTCCGGATTTAAAAATGAAAAATTAGCATCAGACTGGTTCGTTCCTAAGCCTTGACGACTCAAAGAAGTTCCTTGATAGTAACGAGCTCCAGCGGCTGTTATTCCCAGCATCTTTTTTCCAATTGGATAACGTTTTAATAAACGCAACTCAGCACCAAAATTGTCAAAGTTACCAACGATCAATTGCCTTTCTTTTCCATCATCTAATCGACTTATTTTCTCTAGGTTGCCCAAAGCTAGTCGATCTGCTTTAACCTTAAAACTTTTAATATTTAATGTTGTTGTTCGATTTAGATCCCAATTGAAATTAAGGGCAGTAATACGCCAATTTACCTTAAACCAATTTCTATCCCGAATTGATTGACGTGGATTTTGAGCAAACAAAGCATCTGTTAGTCCTCCTGCTTGCTGCGCAAGATAAGTCATATATGTTTGTTCCAAACTGATATAAGCATTATCGCTAAGATGATATCCCAATTGTACAAAAGCATGCTGCTGACTAAAACCAGAATTATCTCTCCAACCGTTCCCTTGCTTATGTTGCGCATAAGCTAAATAAGTAAACCGTTTTTTGATCGTCCCTGAAACCAAATTAAACGTATTAATAAGGTTATAAGCGCCATAAGTTTGCGCCCCTTGGTACTCGAATGCTTTTTTAGAAGGGTTCTTAATTTTAAAGTTAATGATCCCCCCAAATTGAGGTCCAAACTGTAAGGATGCCGCGCCTCGAATCAATTGAATCGACTCTAATGCTTCAGAAGGAGGAGTATAATATGTTTCGGGGTAACCTAAGGCATCAGCACTAATGTCATAACCATTTTGCCTTGTATTGAAATGCTCTGTACGACTTGGGCTTAAACCTCTAGCACCAATACCTAATTGTAACCCACCACCATCAGACTCCCAAATATTTAATCCTGGTACTTTTGCATAAAGCTCTCTTGGATTATCAACCGCAGTATTAGCATCTATTTTTTTGACATCAATTAATTGTGTTTTTTTTCCAGTTGTTGTCGTAACACCGTTTACAACAGTCCCAAGATGTTGTCGATCATAGCCATTATTGGCATAAACATTAATGGTTTTTAATGTAGCGGTATCTTTTAAATATAATTCAACTTTATTGTCACCATCAATAATGGATTTTGAAACTTGAGCCGTTTCATGAAAAAGACATGTTGCCTTAATATCATATTTCCCAGGAATTAGTTGAGTTGTAAAACGACCAAACTCATCTGTCAAAATATTTAACACTTCATTTGATCCTTCTGCCATTATGTAAACTTTTACAAAGGGCAGGGGAGCATCTGAATCGTTTTTAACGAGTCCGAATAGATCACCTTGTGCTTGTGCAAAAGCAAAACTAAAAAGGAAATATGTAAATAATATTCGTTTCATTGAATCGAGCGCAAAGATAGATTTTTAATCTCCGTCTGTATCAGAAAATGTAATTAAAACACCCAATGCAGCTGGAATATCAGTTTTTGTTTGTGCAACTAATTTTTTAATTTCTTGAAAAGCTTCTGTAAACCCAGTAAAATTAGTTGGAATATCAGAACTAAAAGAGTCACCTAATGCACTCATTTTCGAAATAGAGACATCAAATTGTGTGTTAATTGCGGCAGCATTTACAGCTAAATCCTGGGATTCTTCAATAAAGTCCATATAATCATCCAATCCAATTTCAGTTCCCCCATTAAAAAAAGTTTTTAACGCGCTAATACTTTCTAAAGCCAAAACTTTTGAATGACCTGAATAAATTGCTTCAACAAATTCTGGGAGTGGCATTCCTCCACTAAATTGACCAGATGGGATTCCTATTTTTGCATTTTTTAATAACTCTAAATCTTTTACAAATTCATTAAACATAAGGCTTAACGAAGAGCCAACATCTGTACCATTTGCTGCAATAAAAGTAGTTTGATAAGAAGCTTTCCATTGATCATTTACAGGTTTAAACTCATCTTTCATTTTTTGAATTAATGCGTTTAAGTAAATTTTTGCAGATGCAGCATCCGGAGCACTTGTAAAACGATCAATTACCTGTGTATCATCCCCAAAAAATAGTAAATAATCAACTGCAGGAAAACCGATAGCATCTATATTAGCGGCAGCTCCAAGTGTATATGTACCACTGCTAATATTCATGTTAATTTTAGTTGTGTCAGTCGGGTAAGTATTCATTGCAGCTTTAATTCCAAAATCTGAGGCTGGCCCAAAATCGTATAACTTTATATGTTGAAATGTCTTATAAGCATCAAGAAAACTTGTTCTGAGAATTGCCAAATTAGAAGCATCTGGTGAGGTTGTGAAATTAGAAGCACTTGTCTCCAATGTACCTAATTCACTTTCCATTTGCGCATAATCTGGCAAAATTAGACCAGAAGCCATGCTGGTTAGCATAGCTTCACGATCAAATTCTGGTTCAACATCTCCTTTACAAGAATGCAGTGTGAATAAGGCAATAATAATGATAGAAAATTCTTTCATCTGTCAAAGTCTAGAAGTTGTAAATCCCGTTTATTGTATTGATTGCATTGGTTAAATCAACAGTAGTTACTTGCCAAAAATTATCTCCAATCATATCAGTTAATAACATATCAATTTCACCGAAATTAATTACACGTGTTTCTAAAGGAACATATTTTAATGATAAAATAAATGCATAAGCTTCTGATAATACGTGAAGGTAAACAGCATTGTCTGTTCCAAAATTATCTCTTGCTTCTTCAAGATAAAATACGGCTTGAGCAGCAGAAACACGTTCCCATTCTTTACGAGCAATTTCAATTTGCTCATTTCTTACAGAAATAGCTGCTTTTTGTTGGATAGCGGCTCTGCCTTTTAATAAGGCATTCATTATAATAGCTTTAGAGCCTAATTGAGCATCTCTTAAATCCGTATATCTTGCCCAAAATCTAAAATCTTCTGTGCTTGTTAAATAATCAATAGGTGCTCCGAAATAACCGAATGCTTCATCCCAATGGTGCTCTAAATCTGTATAAAATTTACCAGCATTTGGATCTGACGCAGTTTCATTTTGTGCACTCATTCGCTCTTCACCAAAATAAACTTGATTTGCTTGATATAAAAATGTTGCTCCCATTAACCCCTTTTCAATTAACTGGGTATATTCAATTCCATTTGCAGAAACTAAATACGTTTTTGCTCCATTAGTTACTGTACCTGCCTGACCATCTGTAGCAGCAATTGCAAAGTCAACAGAAGCATCAGCTAACGAGTCAAGATACCCTTCAAAAAGTGGAACGTCTGTAGGAAAACTTTTGTTCTTTAATTGTTTAGAAGATGAAAAACTGAAATTACCACCACCGTTTTCATCTGTATTTGCAAACATGTCATTTAATACTGTAGAAGATAATACATTTACTATCCCAGACTTCATATAAGTTGTCATTTCCTCCAATTGATTGAGGCGATCAGTTTGTCCTCCAAATGAAACAGTATTATTACCATTTGCATCTGTAAATACATATGTTGTAGGGATCATCAATTCTGACTCATCAAAAACACAAGAGCCGTCATCTTTCTTTGCTTTTTCATTATAATTTGAGGCAGTTTCATCCGTACAACCCTCTTTTTTACATGATAAAGTTAATGTAGCCAACGCTAGTACAATTAATCCAACTTTTTTCATTACCTCTTTATTTAGATTGATTTTAAATAACAATTTTGAACAAAGGTAATGTCAAGGAATTGTAGTGGCAATACCTCTTTTAAGGTATTATTGAGTTTTAAATTGTATGTATCTGGTAATGAGCTGTTTAAGAAAAAATTATTTTATTGAAATTTCATCTGCAAAAAGCCATGTTGGATTTCCTGCACCTAAGTGCCATTCAGGACATGGTCCCATGTTTTTTGCGATTATTTTTAAATAACGTGTTTTAATTTCTTTTTTGAAGCCAATGTCTTCAATTGTCACTTCACCCCTTTCCAGAGGGGTAGTGCTTTTAATAGTTTCTATTGTATACCAATCTTTTCCATTTTTAGAAACCATAAAGCTAACTTCAGAAGGAATCCAAATCCATGAACGAGAATCTTGAATGAAGCCCATGGTTACTTCATTTAGTTTTCGCTTCTTTTTTAAATCTATTTCTACCTCAATATCCTGATTTTCGTACCCTTGCCAAGCGCCGGTTCTAAAATCATCACTTCCTCTTATTTGATCAATTAACGTTTTATCACCTCCAGCTGAATATTGATTTGCATATGATGAGTTTAGTTTTAATTCCCAATTTGTATTTGTTTCGTAAAAGCGCGCTTGAACAGGAAAGCTACTAATTCCATCTTCAAATGCTTTAACAGTTATCGTTGCAGATTCTTTTAATTTAATAGGTTTCTCATAAAGCATTGATTTCTCTGTAGGTTCTGTTCCATCCTTTGTATAACGAAGTGCGCTATTTTCAGTTCCATTTGAGTTAATTGTAATTAAACGTTTTTTCGTAAAAGAAGGAGAAGGGTCTTCAAAAACAGGAGCGGGTAATATCTTGCTTTTCGTAATGTGAGTTGCTGGAGACTTCATCTGAAGGTTTGAAGGCTTATTTCCCATAGTAAACACAAGTATTCCGCCGGCCATGATTTCTTCATGATAAATGAAATTTCGATTCAATTCTTTACCCTTTAATTCAATAGATTGAACATAGATATTTTCTTTTGAATAATTTTTAGTTAAAACTTTGAACTGTTTTCCATTTTCTAAATCTATCCTTGCAGATTCAAATAAAGGTGTGCCTAAACTATACGTATTTGAACCTGGTGATACTGAATACAGACCAAGTGAACTTAAGACAAACCAAGAAGACATTTGCCCACAGTCCTCATTACCGCTAAGACCATCAGGGCTATTACTGTAAAGTGTGTTTATTATCTGAGACACGTATTGCTGCGTTTTCCATGGAGAATTAGTGTAGTTGTACAAATAAGCCATATGGTGACTAGGTTCATTTCCATGTGCATACTGACCAATTAAACCTGTAATATCGGCTTGCTTTCGACCACTTGTTTCACTTGAAGCCGAAAATAGATTATCCAACCAAGCTTCTAAACTGTCTTTTCCTCCCAAAATATTAGTAAGACCTTCAATATCTTGAGGAACAAATAAAGAATATTGCCATGAATTTGCTTCAGTATAATCAAAAGTTACTTCGTCTGGTCTAAAACTTGTTTTCCATCCTCCGTTAAAACGTGGTTGCATAAATCGAGAAGATTTGTTCAGAACGTTCTTATAATACTGCCCCCGTTTGTAATAAACATCAGCAATAGAATCTTTTCCAAGAGAATCTGCTAAAACAGCAATACACCAATCATCATATGCATATTCAAGTGTTCTTGAAACGGATTCGGATTCATCTTCAGAAGAAATGTATCCCTTACTTTTATAAGCATCAAGCCCTAAATGGTTTTGATCGGCACTGTTGCACATAGCTTGAAGCGCTAATTCAGCATCAAAGTCACGAATTCCTTTAACATATGCATCTGTAATCACAGGAATAGAATGATAACCGATCATACAGCCTGTATAATTCCCTGATAATTCCCATATAGGTAAAATTTCCCCTTGCTGATACTGTGCAAGAAAAGTTTGAACGAATTCAGCAGAACGCTCCTGTTGAGTGATCGTAAATAGGGGGTGGGTAGCTCTAAATGTATCCCAAAGAGAAAATACAGTATATTGATTTCGAGATTTGTTTTGGTGAATTTCCATATCTGTTCCCCTGTATCTACCGTCTATATCAGAAAATAAATTAGGGTTTAAAAAAGCATGATATAGCGCAGAATAAAAAATAATTTCTTGCTCTTTATTTTTGGTTGAAATTTTAACTTTACCTAGTTCGTTATCCCATTTACTTTGTGTTTCTTTAAGATAATCGTTAAAATTCCATAAAGGCATTTCAGCATTTAAATTTTTCTTAGCGCCATCAATATCAACAGAAGAAATTCCAACTTTAACTAATAGTTCTTCTTTGAGATGCCCAAATTCTAGAATTAACTTAGAAGGTTTTCCGTCTTTATTTTTTCTAAATTCAGTTTTTAGAGCCTTTTCAGAAAATCGAACAGTAAAAAAGAAATGTTGTTCGGTTGCCCAAGCATTTGATAAACGTTTTCCTATAAGTGTTGAGTCATTAAGTAAAATTAAATCAGAATCGATCAATTTATCACGGTGTTCAAGGTCAATGATAACCTTTTTCTTTTCCCATTTGGGATATGTATACTTGTGGATCCCACAACGTTCTGTCGCAGCTAATTCTACTCCGATTTGGTTCTTGTTAAGAAAAACGCTATAACTTCCTGCGCTTGCTTTTTCATTGGCATGATTAAAACCAGATCCATAACCTTCTTCGCCACTATAGTAACCGCTTTCCCATTGGTTTTCACCAGTAAAAGGCATAATCAGAAGATCACCATAATCTGAAACTCCTGTTCCACTTAAGTGCGTGTGACTAAAACCATAAATAATAGAATCAGAGTAATGATATCCACCACAACCATCCCATCCATCTAATCGTGAATCTGGAGATAATTGTATCATTCCGAAAGGAGCGGAAACACCAGGATAAGTGTGACCATGTCCCCCTGTCCCTATAAAAGGATTAACAAGTGTATGTAAATTTGATTTTTGTGCAAATGCCGTAGCAAAAGCTAGTCCCATTAAGGTGCTCAATATTTTGTTCATAAAAGTGTTTTATGATAGATTAAATAACGCTAACCTCCATTTTTGAATGAATAGAAGCTACAGCTCCTAAAATACCACTGTTTTTTTCATTCAAAGCAGATATTTTTAAAAATGATTTGTCTCGTAAATTAGGCAGGATCAATCCTTTCAAGTGCTTTTCAGTTTTTCGTCTCAAAAGGTTTCCGTTTTTAGCAATTCCTCCAGTTAAGAAGACGCATTCTAAGTCAAGAATATTGATTAGGTTAGAAATAGCAAAAGCCAAATCCTTTGTAACAGCATCAACAACTTCTAACGAAACGGGATCTTCTTTTCTCGCCGCCTTAAAAATTTCGGCGGGAGATAGGTCACTTGGAGAAATATTATTTAATAATGATCCTCCACTGCTAAATTCCAATTTTTCTTTAGCTGTTCTAACCATTCCGTCTTTTGCAATATAAGTTTCTAGACAACCAAAATTACCACAATTACACTCTCTTCCATCCAATCGAATAATAGAATGTCCAATTTCACCAGCCAATCCATTTGCTCCTAAGACAATTTTTCCATCAATGTAGATTCCCAAGCCAATTCCAGTTCCAAGTGTAATAACACCGAAGTTTTCCATGTCTTGGGCTTCACCAAAACTTTTTTCTCCAATTGCCGAAGCATTGGCATCATTAATGGCAAAAACTTCTACATTAAAACGAGCTTTAAAAATATCTTTTAATGGAACTATGTCTCCCCAATTAAGATTAGGAGCGAACTCAATACTTTGTGTTGTATCATTTACACTGGGTGCGCCAATTCCAATTCCAACAAAGTCAGCTTTTTTCTTGACATCATTATAAAGTAATTCAGCAAGTTCCTCAGCAGAATTGACTGTTTCAGTTTTAATTGAGTTTTCATATAAAAACTCGCCATCTGAATTTACAATTCCATACGAAATATTCGTTCCTCCAACGTCAATACCCAAATAGTTACTCATAAAATGTCACTTTGTTTTACTGCCAATCAGGCCAAAATATAAAATGTAAAGATAAGAAATAATTGGAAAAAGATATCCAATTTTAAGACTCCCTGTCTGATCTGTGAGCCAACCCATTCCTAACGGAAGAATTGCTCCTCCTATTATCATGATGATTAATAATGATGATCCTTGACTTGTATATTCTTTTAGATTAGCAATGGATAATGTAAAAATATTTGACCACATGATGGAATTAAATAAACCAATAGATAAAATTGACCACAGAGCAACTTGACCTTCAATGAAATAGGCTACAAGTAATGCAACGATTATAAGAATAGAGAAAATACTCAATAAACCTCTTCCTGAATTTCTAAATACTATCATTAAGATAAACTGTAATCCAATAAACCACGTAATGGGTAAAATTTCTACAAATGTTAATGAATAGGCATGGGTAATGTTTTCCCACGTAAAGGGAAGTGAATTATCCAATATTTTTGCTTTTAACGCTATAAACAATACAATAAATAAATATGTGATTAGAATTGTAATGAATCCGAAAATTATTTTTTTAACTAGATCAAATTTTTTACTTGAGATAACTGAAATTCCTAATCGACCAATCATTGCTCCTCCCCAGTAAATTCCAAGGTAAGAAGCAGCATCATTTTCAGATAAGTTCCCTATTTCAGGAAGTTGAACAAAGGGCATAAGCTTTCCTCCAATCATAACTTCGGCTCCGACATAGAAAAAGATGGCCAGCATTCCCATTTTAAGGTGAGAAAATTGAAGTGCACTACCTTCTAGTTTAACAGTCTCTTCTGATTTGTATTCTGGTAATCGAGTCCGATAAAGTATAAGCGCAAAAATGCTGAATAAAACACCACATCCAAGGTATAAATTTTGAATTGCCGTTTCCTTTGAAAAGTAATTAAGAATTAAAAAGCCTGCAATCAAAGGGCCAATTGTTGTGCCGAGTGAATTGAAACCTTGAGATAAATTTAAACGAGAACTAGCTGAATCGTCTGGCCCTAAAATAGCAATATAAGGATTACAAGAAATTTGCAACAGTGTTAATCCTAGACCAATAATAAAGAATGAGATAAGGCATGCATAATAGCTGTTTAAAGCAGTAAAAGGGTATAATGAAATACAACCAAAAGCAGTAATAATTAAACCCATGAGCATACCACGTTTATAACCTAAACGGTTAATAGGGTCCCCATTAGCTTGTGAATATAGGTAGTAAATCAAAGATCCAATTCCATATGCTCCAAAGAAGGCCAATAAAATTAATAATGATTTTACTTCTGATAGATCGTGTTGCTCTTTATAAATGCCAATCAACACATCATTGATTGAAGTGATGGCACCCCATAAAAAGAATAGAATCGTAATGATAATAAACGCTCCAACTCTCGATTGTGTTTTTTCTGCCACTTATTTTAAAACGATTTAATAGATGTAGCCAAAAGTAATAAATAATTTTGATCTTTAGTTATCTGAGGTTTGAATAAAACTGTGTAATTTTATCAAAAATAGATGCTTTTTCGCAAGTAATAACTGAGTATTGATTAATTTGAAGTGTCTATAACTAAATAAGCACAATAAGTTTTGTGCTAAAAAAAAATCGATTCATGTGTGGAATAAATGGAGCGTATAAGTTTTCTGGGGATGGTTATTCAGAAAAACTAATGGCTCAAATGAATGAAAGCTTAAAGCAAAGAGGTCCGGATGCAGAAGGTATTTATAGGGATGATTTTGTTGCTTTAGGACACAAACGTCTGGCGATAATAGATCCAGAAGAAAAATCGAATCAACCTTTTAAGTCAAAAGATGGAAGATATGTCATGGTTTTCAATGGAGAAATTTATAATTATGAATCCATTAAAGCAAACCTTACCGAGTATAGTTTTGAAACGGAAGGTGATACAGAAGTTGTTTTAGCAGCATATATTAAATACGGTGAAAATTGTTTGCGTTTGTTTAATGGGATGTTCGCATTTGCACTATGGGACAACATTGATAAACAACTTTTTATTGCAAGGGATCGACTTGGAATAAAACCACTGTATTATTTTTTAAATGATGATGAAATCATTTTTTCGTCTTCCATTAAAGCGATTTTAAATACAGATCTTATTGAAAGAAAAATAGCTTTTGAAGGATTGGTTGATTATTTAAGGTACCAAACAGTTCATGCACCTTATACAATTATAGAAGGTGTTTTTTCGTTGATGCCAGGTCAATATTTAAAGGTAAGCTCAGATGTAGCACCTATCTTTAAAACTTATTGGTCACCAACAAGAGATTTCTACCCAGCAAGTAATTCAATAAAAGATGTTCAAAAGAATGTTCGAGATAAATTAACTGAGAGTGTTAAAAAAAGACTTGTCTCAGATGTGCCATTTGGAGCTTTCCTTTCAGGAGGAACCGACAGCTCTATCATTGTAGCATTAATGAGTCAAGAAAGCGCTAAGAAAATAGATACTTTTTCGGTTGTATTTGATGAGGAAGAGTTTTCGGAAAGAAAATTTGCAAAACAAATCGCAGACCAATATCAAACAAATCATCACGAAATTGAATTAAAATCGGATGAATTTAAAGCTTTAATTCCAGAAGCTTTTTCAACTATGGATCATCCCTCTGGAGATGGCTTAAATACATTTGTTGTTTCTAAAAAAACCAGAGAAAGTAATATTAAGATGGCACTTTCTGGATTAGGAGGAGACGAACTCTTTGGAGGTTATAGTATATTTAATCAAGTTCCAGCTCTCCAATCAAAAAAATGGCTGTATAGTTTTCCGTCATATTTAAGAAAACAAATTGGAATTTTAAATCATTGGTCTAAAGGAACAATTGAAAGCGCGAAAATTAGAGAAATTTTAAAGCTTCCCACATTTGATCTCGAATATATCTATCAGTTTTATAGACAGGTTTCAATGGATGATCAAATTGAAACATTATTGGATAGAAAAAACCTTCCGGAAAGTAGCGTTTTAAGAAGTACTCATGAACTTATAGGGTTTAAAAAAGAAGGGTGGGAATTGCAACCTTTGAGTAGAATATCTGTAGCTGAAATGAGTACCTACATGCAAAATGTCTTGTTGAGAGATGCTGATCAGATGAGTATGGCAAATGGACTTGAATTGCGTGTTCCTTTTTTAGACCATGACTTAGTTTCATATGTTTTAGGAGTAAGGGACGAAATAAAGAAACCAATCACACCAAAAAAATTGCTGGTCGATTCGTTTTCAGATTTGATTCCTTCTGAGATTTACAATCGAAAGAAAATGGGCTTTGTATTGCCTTATGAGAAGTGGATGAAGACTGAGCTAAAATCTTTTTGTGAATCCAGAATAAATGAATTGAAAAAGATTCCCTACTTTAGGAAAAATGGAATTGACCAATATTGGACTAAATTTTTAGCAGGAAACAAGCGCGTGACATGGTCGAGAATATGGCCATTAGTTGCCCTTGGAGACTGGATTAAAGAGAATAAAATTGTCGGATAGAAATGAAAAAATGAAACGGATACTGATTTGTATGGATTGGTACAAACCAGGCTTTAAAGCAGGAGGTCCGATTCGGTCTGTTTCTAATATTGTTGATTCCTTAAAGAATGAGTTTGAAATTTACATTTTAACAAGTGCTTTTGACTTGGGAGAAACACAACCTTATCCGGATATCGAAACTGATCAATGGTTTGATCGAGATGGCGTTATTATAAAATATATGAGTAAAGGGAATATGAAATCCTCTGCTATAAAGGGGAATATTTTAGAAATCAATCCTGATTTACTTTATCTCAATAGCTTATTTTCAAAGTTGTATACACTTGTTCCAATGACATTGGTACGTAAAATTCCAATAATAATAGCCCCAAGGGGAATGCTTGGAGGAGGAGCTTTAGAAATTAAAAAATTCAAAAAAAATACTTTCCTCTGGTTGACAAAATTATTACGTTTTTATAAACGCGTTACCTGGCATGCTTCAACAGAAGAAGAAAAGAAAGAAATTCAAGCTGCTTTTGGTAGTAATACAGATATCGTAGTTGCGCAAAATATTCCAACCTCACAGCAATTAGAGTTGGATGATATTATTGAAAAAAGAGCGACTGGGCTGGTCCGCTTCGTTTTTATTAGTCGAATAACCATAAAGAAAAATTTGCACCTTGCAATTGACGCTTTGAAGAAAGTAAAAACAGGACAGCGTGTTGAATTCCATATTTATGGTAATATTGAAGATCAAGACTACTTTAATAAATTTAAAGAGCAAATTAAGGCTTATGGAAACATTTCCATTGAATATCGAGGGATACTTGATCCAGCTTTAATCCCTACAACATTTTTGTATGCAGACTTTTTACTCCTGCCTACAAAACATGAAAATTATGGTCATGCAATCGTAGAGGCTTGGGCATGTGGCTGTCCTGTTATTATTAGTCAAAATACACCTTGGAGAGAACTCAGAGAACAAAATTTAGGATGGGATATTGACATTGTAAATAAAGAAAACCTTGTTAATGCCATTCAAGAAGGAATTGATATGGAATTAGATATTTACTTAGAAATGGTCAAAGCATCCTATAATTATTTCAAAAATAAATTGTTGGATAAAGAAATCATTGAAGCTAATCGAAAATTATTTCACAATGCCTGTTAAACTAGCTTCTTTTTCGAACCCAGAGTACAATCCAGGAAACCCCTTGAAAAGAGCAATTTGGTTTTTTTTTAATGCTTTTTTCCTACGCAATTCCTTTAATCCTTTTATTGGAATTAAACGATTTATATTGCGAATGTTTGGTGCTAAAATAGGAAAGGGAGTAGTAATAAAACCAGGTGTCAATATCAAATACCCTTGGTTTCTTGAAATTGGAAGTAATAGTTGGATTGGAGAGAATGTTTGGATTGATAATTTAGGGAAAACAATAATTGGAAATGATGTTTGCCTTTCACAAGGAGCGTTGTTATTGTCCGGAAATCATGATTATAAAAAAAGTTCATTCAATTTAATTGTAGGAGAAATAACGATTGAGGATGGAGTCTGGATTGGCGCAAAAACCGTTGTTACAGGGAATGTTGTTGTTAAAACACATGCCATTTTAACCGCAGGCTCTGTGGCAAGTAATGATTTGGATGCATATAAAATTTATAAAGGAAACCCTGCCATTTTTTTACGCGATAGAAAAATGGACGAATGAATTCAGTAATGAAAATTTCTATTATAACAGTTGCCTATAATTCAGAGGCTACAATTCGAGATACGATTAAATCAGTATTATCTCAAACATATGAGAATGTAGAATATATCATTGTGGACGGAGGTTCTACAGATAGTACTTTGTCGTTGATTGAAGAATATAAAGATGGAATTGCAAAGATTGTATCTGAACCTGACAAAGGAATTTATGATGCTATGAATAAAGGAATCTCAATGGCAACTGGAGATGTCATAGGAATTTTAAATTCAGACGATTTTTATAATGATCAGGAAGTGCTTAAAAAGGTTGTAAAATCTTTTGATGCCGAGACGGATGCTGTTTATGCTGATTTGGTTTATGTTGATCAAAAAAATATTTCGAAAATTACTCGTAAATGGATTTCGGGATATTATAGTAAAGGTGCATTTAAGAAAGGGTGGATGCCACCGCACCCCACCTTTTTTGTAAAAGCAAAAATCTACAAAAAATACGGAACCTACTCACTGGAATTACGATCTGCTGCAGATTATGAATTCATGCTTCGCGTTATTCATAAACATCAGATTAAGTTAAATTATCTAGAAGAAATAATTGTTAAAATGAGGACAGGGGGAGAGAGCAATGCTTCATTTTCCAACCGAATGAAAGCCAATAAGGAAGATCGATTGGCCTGGAAAATGAACGATTTAAGTCCAGGTAAATTTACATTTATTCGAAAACCCCTTTCAAAAATTGCACAATTCATCAGAAAATAAAATTAGGCCTAAATTTCTGGCTGAATTTTTGTTTAGTAATAATTAAGGACATTAAAGCGACTTTTTAAACGTTGGTTGTGTAAAATAAAATCAAAGGGATTTAAATCAAAGTGCTAGTTTGCATAAATTTGAATCTAAAGAAGAGATTGAGGATGATTAGATTAATTGATATAGTAAGGATTTGTGCTGTTTTATTGATAGTGTTAAAAGTAAATGCGCAAGAAACATTTGAAAAACATTTAATTGAGGTTACACTTCAAGAACAAGATACATTTCAGATGAATTTTGTAAAAACACCGGATTTATTCGCTGAAAAATGGGATACTTTAGCCCAACCTAGTTTTTGGAAATTTGTAATGAAAATGTCCCCCAGAACAAGTATTCTAAATGTAGCTAGTACAAGGCAAATTCTCGAAGTTAAGGCGTTAGACGATTGGAACAAGTTTTCAGACGATCAAAAAGAAGAATACAGAGACACATTGAGAAAAGAATTTGGTTTGGCGCCCGATACGCGTATTTTCATGACCACAGGAAAAAGTGATTTTTTTCAATTTGAAAAAGTATTTCCAAGTATATCACGAGGAATAGATGTGTTTGTTGCAAACAATACTGATCCTTGGTATGCACAATCTATTTTAATGATAGAAAGCCCTGGAAAAATTGCCTATTCCAACGTTGGAGCACTGGGACCATTTCAATTGATGAAATCTGTCGCTCGAAACCATGGTTTGCGTGTTGATAAATCTGTTGACGAACGAAAAGATTTTGATAAATCAGCAAAAGCTTCGGCCCATTTGATTCGAACTGCTTGTATTCCTGAAGCCAAACGAATTTTAAGAAAATTTGGAATTCAAGTGCAAGGAGATGTTCAATATAGTTTATGGTTTCGCTTGTTGGTAATGCATTGTTATCATGCTGGCGCTGGTAATGTTGAAGGTGTATTAACCAATGTGGTAAAACCCAAAGCAGGAGGACAAAATTTGATTACTACAATTTGGCATTCAGAATATGGCGGATTCAAAAATGCGTCTCAAAACTATTCTCAATTAGCGCTGGCAGCGTTAATTGTGTTGGATGATCTTATTTTGGATAAATGTGCTTCTATTTGTGAGTATGACATAAAGTACTATAAAAACAAAAAACCCACATAGCTTCATTGAAGGAATTCTTCAAATAAACATGGTTAGCGCTACCAACTTAGGTCTGAAATCCACTGTTAACATTAAAAATGATCAGGAAAACCTGATTGAGGCCTGTCATCAAGAAAGTTGAGATTACACTAATATAAAAAACGTTAAGAACCTAAAATATACCATGTGGGCGTTAGCACAAGACTAACTAAAGCTACTGCGCACTTTGTGGAGAGCTTGTCCTACAAATTTAGGGGTAATCTTAAAAACTAAACAGAAAATTTTCAATTATTTGATGTCCGTGTTCGGATAAAATTGATTCAGGATGGAATTGAACGCCAGCAATGGGAAGTTTTTCATGTTCAAACGCCATGATTACATCATTTTCACTCGTTCCAGTAATTTGCAAACTTGGTGGGAATTTTTTTTTTGACGCAGCCCAAGAATGATACAACCCTATTTTAAATTGACTTTCCGTACCTGAAAATAAACGCGAATTTTGATTAAAAAAAGCAGTTTCAGCTAAACCGTGTTTTACCTCTTTTTGGTTAAACAATTCCCCTCCAAAATGAATTAAAAGTGCTTGAAACCCCAGGCAAACACCTAAAATTGGTTTTTCTAAATAATACCGATTAATTACTTCCATTAACAAACCTGAATCTTCAGGCAATCCAGGTCCGGGAGATAAGACAATTTTATCATAATTAACTACACTATCCAAGTCAATTTCATCATTAAATTTTACAGTTACTTCAACATCCATACCTTCCATATAATGCACTAAATTATAGGTGAAGGAATCATAATTATCTAAGAGTAAAACTTTCAAACAAATCAAATTTTATAATGAAATGTAAAAATACGAAAGCAACATAAAATTACATGTTGCTCACTAAAATAAATTTTATCTTTGGAAACAAAGGAAAAATGATGAAAGAAATAATCGAAACAAAAAATGCGCCAGCTGCAATTGGTCCATATAGTCAAGCAATCAAATTAGGTAATTTACTTTTTACCAGTGGACAAATTCCAATTAATCCAGAGACAGGCGAGCTTATAGACGAGAATATAGAAGCTGAAACTATTCAAGTAATGAATAATTTGGCAGAGGTGCTAAAGGCTGCTGGAATGGGATTTTCAAATGTTCTAAAGTCATCCATTTTTGTCAAAAATATGGATGACTTTAATGCGATTAACGCTATTTATGCTTCATTTTTTGAAGGAAATTACCCTGCAAGAGAAACAGTTCAAGTTGCTCGCTTACCAAAAGATGTAAATGTTGAAATATCTATGATTGCTTCAAGCTAATTCAGTTTCGTTTTTTCGATAAAAAAGAAACAGACCTAAACCAAAGTAAAGCATTGATGCAAAAATCAATATAAAATCAATGATTGGGATTTCATTGGCTAAAAAATGTGTTCCCATAATCAAAAAAGTAAATACAAGTACTGCTCCGTAACCGATAAGGTGTAGAATAAGTCCCAACTTCTTTTTTCGCCAAATTAAAATAAAGCTAAAAAGGATAACAAAGAATAATGCAATTTGTATTGCCGAATGAATAAACAAACGATTAATTGTATCAAGATAATGGTAGTGCTCAAAACCAACACTGTTATAAGATGCTCTAATTCTGGGAGAATTATCTAAATTTTCTAAGAGTAGGATAGAGGCGAATGTTAGTAATTGCCAAGAAAACAAATAAAGCCAAACAATAAATCCAGAAATTACGGAAACTCTTGTTAAAAAAATTGGCTTTTCTGTCCCTAAAACGAGCGTTTTAAAACGTTGACCAAATGTCTTTGATTTTAATTTTTCAAGTACCATTTCACGTTAATTGAAGTTTATTGGATCAAATTTAAACTCTTTTATACTTCATCCCAATCATAACCGATCCAATTTTTGAAAATTCGTTTATTTAAGTTAGAAGGAACCTTCACTTTTTTAATGTAATAATGTGAAAAAACGGCTCGATTTGTATTTGGACAAATTAAAGTCAAAATTCGTCCCATTCTGCTAATTTTAACCTCCAAAGGATTGTCTTTAAAAAGTTCAATAGCCTGATCTAAATCTTTGTTTATTCGGATGTTATTAACAGAAAGTATTTCGTCACCTAACATTAATCCTCCAATAGCTGCACTACTTCCAGGGTAAATTTGCTGAATAATAGTGTTCCCTTTATTTATTGATGTTTTTATTCCTAAAATTTGAGCAGAATATTGTGGGTTCTTTTTCATTTCTAATGTAAACCCAATATTTTCTAAAGCTTCCACTAAAATAGATTCATAGGGGTCCGTTCCATGCACAAAGCGCTGGAAAAAATCATCTAGATTATCATTGTAATATTTTTCGCAAGTAGCCTTGTAGTCTGCTTCAGTGTATCCTTTTTTATTTAACGCAAAGGTTGTGTATAATTCATTCATTACATTGTGAATAGAAAACTTATTATTGCTCGCACTCCTAATTTTCATATCCATTATAAATGCTAGCAATGCTCCTTCATTATAGATCGAAACTTTTCTGTCCGGAGCTCCTCTCACGTAACCATCCAACCAGGTATCCCAACTTGATTCAGCAACAGAATAGTTGAAACGGCCAAAATTATCAAAGTGTTTTTGAAGTAACTTCTCAAATTCCATCTTATACCACGTAAATGGTTTTACATTGGATTCAGCAAGAAATAAATCACCCAAGTACGTTGTAACACCTTCAGCAACATAACCTAAATAAGAATGATTTTCTTTTGAATAGTCGTAAGGGTACATTTCTTTTGGCCGAATAGCCTTAATATTCCAAGTATGATATAATTCATGTGAACTGACACCTAAAAAATCATCATACAAACGGTTCATCAATTCTCCTGTTGGTCCAAGAGCAATTACAGTTCCTGTTTGATGTTCAACTCCATGATAGGCTTTTATGGGAAGAATTTGAAATATAAAATGGTATGAAGACACAGGAAAACCGACTATTTTTTCCTTTCGGTCGCTAAACTTTTCAATTTGGGTTAGTGTAAATTTTTCAAAATCAGATTTAATGCGAGGCCAATCCAGATCGACATGCCCTTGAAACCAAAGATGAAATTCTCTGCCAAGTATAGAATAGGTATGATGAACAAGTGAATCGCTAGCAATGAAAGGACTATCTACTAATTCATGAAAATCAGTACAATAAAGAATATTGTTTTCAACTTTAGCCCCACAAGCTATTTCAAAGTTTGAAGGAATTTCTAATTCCAATGTGCAAGGTGCATTTTGCTTGTCTTTAATATAAACCAAACAATTGACAGGGTTTACATACAATTGAGTATCATCAATAAAACTCGAACCTGCATTTAATTCATTCGCATAGTAGTAGTACCTAACTTTAATAATATCAGCACCTTCGCACACTACAGACCAATTATTATTTCCTGTTTTTTTAGTATTCAATGGATTATTGTTTCCATCCGTGACGTTGAAATTTTTAATATTTTTTGCAAAGTTCCCTAATTCATATCTTCCTGGCCGCCAAACCGGAAATTGTAATTCAATTACTTTTTTTCCATTGGTTTCAAAATTAGCTTCAATCGGAATGTATTGACTCGTGGGGTTATCGTATGCAATTTTGTAATTCATTTCAGTTTAAAATAAGTTGATTTAGTTTTCTAAAGGGAATTCTTGTATTATAATTTCACTAGAAGCTCCAGTTCGGCCGTCAAGTCCTTTATTTCCATGTAAATCATTTAGACCATTGTCTCCTGACGATTGATTTTCTAAATTTTTACCAGTCCTTCCACCATTTCCTGGAGCGCCAGATTCACCACCTAATCCTCCTAAATTGTACAATTCAATTCTGGGTTTTAAATGCGCCGCATTTGGATGGATAATAAGCTGAATTAATCCTCCATCACCGCTATACCCTCCATTTCCTGCATTACCACCATTCCCTCCATTTCCAGCTCGTTTTAGTTTTCCATTGTCTTTTTCTCGTCCATCTTCACCATCTTCGCCAATTCCACCGTTTCCACCAGCACCTCCGTTACCTCCAGAAACATTGATTTTAATATTATGACCTAAATCTTTATAATTATAATAGTATGTATTATTTGAAGGTGCTTCTACTACCTTTAGTAAATAGAAGTTATCTTTAGATTTTGATAAGAAAATACTGATATTAGGCCCGTCGTTTCTATTTTCTCCATCATTTCCAGAAAGTCGGTCTTTTCCTTCTTGAAATACAACTACCCTCAAACCTTCATTTTCTTCAACAATTGTAGGTTTTGCTCCATTTTTTCCTGTAAAGTTTATACTCAGATCCCCCTTATAATTGAAAGAAATAGATTCACTTTGCTTGAAAACTGCCTTTTTTGAAGTAAAATTGGCGGATACTTTAATTTGATCGGAGTATGATTTCTCTGGGTAAGCTTCAATCCGTAGAAAACCATTTTCGTAAACACCTCCTAATGCACTTATGGTAAGTCCATCATTTTTTGTGATGCCTTTCATTGTCCCATCAGAATATACAGCGTATGTCTTAATTGGAATTCCACAACCATAATTAACATTTAACTCCGCGGGATATGCAAATTTAATTTCTACGATTTCTTTTTTTCTTAGAACGGCACAGCCTGCAAATAGAAAAAACAAAAGCAGCAGAAATAGATTCTTAACTGAGTTAAGTGCGGTATTATTGTTCCTTTTAAAAACTTGAAATCCAAATGAATTGTTCATTTATAAATACGCTAGACTGATTTAAGATTTTCAATTTGAAAAGTCAAAAATAAAATATTCTAATCGGCTATCAAATATTATGGCATAAATCCTTAAATTCGCAAAGATAAAAACATTAAATATGACTTACGATATCATTGTTATAGGGAGCGGACCTGGAGGGTATGTTGCCGCAATTAGAGCATCTCAATTGGGATTGAAAACTGCAATTGTTGAAAAAGCAGAACTTGGCGGAATTTGTTTGAATTGGGGATGTATTCCTACAAAGGCATTACTAAAGAGTGCAAATGTTTTTGAATACATTTCGCATGCAAATGATTATGGTATTTCAGTCAAAGATGCAACACCTGATTTTGCAAATATTGTTAAAAGGAGTAGAGGAGTAGCTGAAAAAATGAGTGGTGGCATCAAATTTTTAATGAAAAAAAATAAAATTGATGTACTTGTTGGGACTGGAAAGGTTGCCGCTGGAAAAAAAGTGGTTGTCACTAATGAAAAAGGAACAGCAACTGAATATGCAGCAAACAAAGGTGTCGTTTTAGCAACAGGAGCTAGATCAAGACAATTACCAAACTTACCACAAGATGGTAAAAAAATAATTGGTTATAGAGAAGCAATGGTACTACCTAAATTGCCAAAAAAGATGGTTGTAGTAGGTTCAGGAGCAATTGGAGTTGAATTTGCATATTTCTATAATACAATGGGAGTTGATGTAACTGTTGTTGAGTATATGCCAACAATCGTTCCTGTAGAAGACACTGAGGTTTCTAAGCAATTAGAGCGTTCATTCAAAAAGCAAGGAATGAAAATCATGACAAACTCTTCTGTTGAATCAGTAGATACAAGCGGAAAAGGTTGTAAAGTAAACGTGAAAACAAAAAAGGGCGACGAAGTAATAGAATGTGATATTGTTTTATCGGCGGTAGGAATAGAAACAAACTTATCTGGAATTGGTTTAGAAGATGTAGGAATAGCTACTGATAAAGGAAAAGTATTGGTTAATGAATTTTACCAAACAAATATCCCAGGTTATTATGCAATTGGAGATATTGTATCTGGCCCAGCTTTAGCACACGTTGCTTCGGCAGAAGGAATTATTTGCGTTGAGAAAATTTCTGGGATGAATATTGAATCTCTAGATTACGGAAATATCCCAGGATGTACATATTGTTCTCCTGAAGTTGCTTCTGTAGGAATGACAGAACAGACGGCAAAAGATGCAGGTTATGATGTTAAGGTAGGTAAATTTCCTTTTTCCGCTTCTGGAAAAGCGAGCGCTTCTGGAGCAAATGATGGTTTTGTTAAATTAATTTTTGACGCAAAATATGGCGAACTACTTGGTGGACATATGATTGGAATGAATGTAACAGAGATGATTGCTGAAATTGTTGCTATTCGAAAATTAGAAACAACAGGGCATGAAATAATTAAAACAGTTCATCCACACCCAACATTAAGTGAAGCTGTAATGGAAGCTGCTGCAGCTGCATATGATGAAGTTATTCATTTATAATAGATTAGACAAAAATAAGATTGAAAAGCATGGTTTTTAAGCCATGCTTTTTTGTTGTTATGCGAAATTATACTCGGTATAAATACCTAGAATTACCTTAATTAATAGGTGTTTAATCTCTTTTTGAAGCCGATTTCGCGCATTATATTTGTTAGTACATAAAAAAGTTGAATTTTTTTATTTAAAATCTAGGTAAATAAATTAATGCGCAACATAAAAATTATTAAGAGTAGGGTTTTTTCATGGTAATTTGAATATGGTGTATTAAAATATTGCTTAGAGTAAGTAGCAGTCGGAATCCATTTTGAAAACGTTCAAAATGGATTTCGTTTTTTATAAAAATTGCGTATTTCTACGCTTTTTTTCTTTAAATCCATTCTTTAGATTTGCCTTGATCTTTAATTAACCCCAAAATTCAGTAATATACTCCTCTTTTGAGTAGTACTAAGAAATTGAATTGTAGAGCAAATCCTATCGTTGGATTTAGAGAGTAGAGTTTTTCGTGGTAATTTGGTCACTTGATAAATGCTCTATAGTTCAATACAAGTAGCGATATAAACCTCATTCTAGAAGGAATGAGGTTTATTTTTTCAATAGCTTGATAAAGTTTAGAAAAGGAATATAAAGTGTCTTTAAAAAAGAATCATAATCTTTCATTTCCTTTTCATTTAATCCAAAGCGAAGCTGATTTTGATTTTTAGAACAAATTAATGTTCCAAACGTCCAATCCCATATGGCAAGTTTTGCTCCCAAATTTCTATTGAAATGAATGGGATTATTGCTATGATGAATTTGATGTTGCCTCGGGCTTAAAAGGAATTTTTCTAGAAAATTAAAATAGCCTAACTTAACGTGTGAGTGGCGTAAATTCGCACCCCAAAACAAAAATAATGCAGAAAAGATATTAGCATTAAAGTAAAAAGATAGGCTTAATTGTTCTTTTGATAAATAATCAAAAATTCCCAAAGCAATTCCAGAAACAATAGCATAACTCAGGTTGTTTATGATCAATTCAACAGGGTGTAAACGGTATTGAGTAATTGGATTTAATGTTTTAGCAGAATGATGTATTTTATGAAATTCCCACAAAAAAGAGACTTTATGCATTGCCAAATGAATCAAATAAAATACAAAATCATAAGCAATTACAATAAATAAGGCATACCCAATAAATGTTTGATTCTGTGTCAAAGAAAAACTTGCAATTCCAAAACTCTCTTCCAAATGATCATTAATATTAATACCCAAATACCGCCAGGATCGAACAATTGGTAAAATCAATATCACTTTTATAATACCATTAAAAAAAATAAATTTATAGTCAATAAAAGCAGACTTACTGAACCATACTTTTTTATTAAAAAGGTACTTGATAAACGAATAATTGACCTTCATTTTGTGAAAAACATAATAGGCCAATAAGACAGAAGAAATTAAATAGACAAAATGAATTCGTTTTGACGGATCAAAGAAATAATAAAAAGGAGTTTTAATTCCTTCAATTAATCCGTTTAATAATTCTATAAGCAAATCCAAAAGTCACAAATTTAATCTGTTGCAAATTTACAACGGATTAATGAAGATTAAAATAGCATAAAAGAGCGATTTTTATTTAAAAGAATCCAAAAGACGTATTAACTCAGTTGCTTGTATAACGCCAGATTGCCGCCAAAGAACTTCTTTATTTTTAAAAATCATTAAGGTAGGGACACCTCTTACGTTAAATTTATTTGCTATAGTTTGGTTCTTATCAACGTCAATTTTTACAATTTTCACTTTGTCACCAAGTTCTTTTTTTACAGTTTGTAAAATAGGAGGCATCATTTTACAAGGGCCGCACCATGTTGCAAAGAAATCAACTAAAACTGGTTTTTCGTTATTGATTAAAATTCCAAACTTCATGTTAATTAGTTTAATAAACCACTTTTTCGGAGTAAGGCATTTGTAGAAGGTTCAGCACCTCTAAATGCTTTGTATAGTTCCATAGGGTCTGAAGATCCACCTTTTGAAAGAATATTGTCTTGTAACCTTTTTGCAGTTTCAGCATTAAAAATTCCTGTTTCCTTAAACAATTCAAAAGCATCAGCTTCTAAAACTTCAGCCCATTTGTAACTGTAATATCCTGCTGAATATCCTCCGCTAAAAATATGTGAAAAAGCACATGATGTTGTAATTCCTTCTAACGGCGGAAATAGCGCGATTTCCTTTCCTGCATTAATTTCAAAATCATAAACAGATTCAGAAGGAATCTCATTTAAATTATGCCAAGCCATGTCCAGTTGACCTAATGAAACTTGTCTTACTGTTTGATAAGCACTTAAGAAATTCATGCTATCCTTTATTTTTTGAATTAATTCGTGAGGAATTGTTTCTCCTGTTTCATAATGTTTTGCAAATAATTCAAGACATTCAGGTTCATAACACCAATTCTCCATTAATTGAGAAGGCAGCTCAACAAAATCCCAAAAAACAGAAGTACCGCTTAAACTTTCGTAATGCCCATTTGCAAGCATTCCATGTAAGGCATGCCCAAATTCATGAAACAATGTAGTTACTTCCCCAAAAGTTAAAAGAGAAGGTGTTGATTCCGTTGGCTTTGTGAAATTGCAAACAACGGATATAATCGGACGTTGATTCTTCTGATCATAATTATTTTGACCGCGATAAGAAGTCATCCATGCACCATTTCGTTTACTTTCTCTTGGAAAAAAATCAGCATAAAGAACAGCAATGTGTTTTTCATTAGCATCTATTACTTCATATATCTTTACATCTTCATGATATTTTTGAATATCGGTACGCTCTTTAAAACGAATTTGGAATAATTTCTCAGCTGTTTGAAATGCACCAGAAATAGCATTTTCTAGCTTGAAGTATGGTTTTAACAATTCATCATTCAATTCAAATTTTTTATTCTTTAATTTTTCAGAATAATAACTAAAATCCCACCGTTCAATAGGTGTTGGTCCATCAAGTAAATTCGCCATTTCTTGGACCTCTTTAATTTCTTCTTTTGCTAAAGGAAATGCAGCATCCAAAAGTGCATTCCAAAGTTTTACAACATTTTCAGGAGATTTAGCCATCCGTTCTTCTAAAATAAAAGCAGCATGAGAACGGTAGCCAAGTAAGTTTGCTTTTTTATGTCGTAATGCAGCAATCTCTTTTAAGATGGATTCATTGTTATATTCATTATCATTTCCTCCTCTTTTTCCAAAAGCCATAAAAAGTTTTTTACGTAACTCCCTATTTTCAGCATATTTCATAAAAGGGAGGTATGAAGGATAATCAAGATTAATCAGCCACTGATCCGTTTTACCTTTTGCTTTTGCCATTAATCGTGCAGCATCTTTAGCACTTTGCGGTAAGCCAGCTAAATCTTTTTCTTCAGAAATCCACAATTCAAATGCATTACTGTCTTTCAATAGGTTTTCACTAAATTTTAAGCTCAGTTGAGAAAGTTTTGTGTTTAACGTTTTTAAAGTTTCTTTGTCTGCTTTGTCCAAATTGGCACCATTTCGGATAAAACTTTTGTAAATTTTTTCCATTAAATAGCTGCTTTCATCATCAAGTGTATTTGCAGGCGTATTTTTATATGCTTCATCAATTCTAGAAAAAAGAATTGAATCTAACTGTATCTCGTTTGAATAATTAGTGAGTAACCCAGATAGTTCCTGCGCTAAAACTTGCATTTCATCACTAGTACTTGCACTATTTAAATTAAAGAAAATACTTGAAATTTGACCAAGTAATTCGCCACTTCGTTCATAAGCTGCAAATGTGTTTTCAAAATTCGCTTCTGCCGCATTGTTTTTAATTGACTCAATTTCTTTTTTTGCTAACTCAATAGCATTCAAAACCGCAGGTTTGTAATGATTTAGTGAAATTACGTCAAAAGGTATAGTATTGAGGTTCGAATTAAAAGGATTTTCTAGTGGATTGTCCATAAAAATTAAATTTCAATAAAGTTAATAAAATACCCTCATTAAGGGTTTAGATGGTGTTCAAAAAATAACGAATAGAGCAATTTATTGTACCTTATGGCTATAATTATGGAATGTTGTATGGTTGATCGAAAAAAACTTTATAAATTTATTCCTTAATCAAAGAACAATATTTCTAAATTAAAACGTGAACATGAAAAAAACATTTAAAAGTGCGGTATTGATTTTAGCGATAGTAATGCTGCACCTGAGCGCGTTTGGACAAAAGGCAAAACTAGATGCGAGCAAAGCTGATGGCCAAGCTGTCAAATCGGAAATTTTTAAAGCTGAATTTGTTGGTAAACGAAATCCAGTATCTGCTGACTTAGATTGGTTTCCAAACTTAACTCATAAGGTAACTAAAGTAGAACATGGTTTCCCTGGTTTCAAAGAAGCAGAAGAGAAAAAAGCAGAATTATATGCGCAAAAATACACTGAATTATCAAAGGTAGGAGAGGAAGATGAAGATGTAGAGGTTTTTTCATCATCTACACCAATTGTTGGAAACGAGTTTTCAGGAAATCCTTTTAATGGATTTACTCCCCTAGATAATGATATCGCGGTTTCTAATGATGACATCATTATTAGTGTTGCTAATGCAACCATTCAATATAAAAGAACAACAGGAGCAACAACCTTTGCAAGTTCACTTACTGCATTTGTAGGAGATCCTGGAATTACAAATATTTGTGACCCATTAATCCATTATGATCCAGTTGCGGATCGTTTCATTTTCTTTGCACAAGAATGTTCAGGGAATTCTGCAAATTCATTCTTATTAATTATGTTCTCAGAAACAAATGATCCTGCAGATGGATGGAATTATTATAAAGTAACTGGTAATCCATTGGATGATAACAGTTGGTTTGATTATCCGAAAATGGCAATTTCAGAAAATGACTTATTTATAACTGGAAATTTATTTTCAAATTCATTTGCTTTTAATGAATCAGTAATTTATCAATTTGATAAAAATGATGGTTATGCTGGAGATGAATTAACGTGGCAGTTTTACTCTGGAATACCAGGTTCGCCATTTACAATTTTACCAGTATCTTCAGGAAATGAATTTAACTATGGTCCGGGAATTTATGCGATTGCTGTTTCCCCTTTTAGTGGTAATGCAGTTCGCTTATTTGATATTACAGATGATATTAGTGGAGATCCTGAATTAAATTTATTTACTGTTTTTAGAGATAACTATAATATTGCTGCCGATTCTGATCAAGCTGGAACAGGTTGTCAATTAGATAATGGAGATTGCAGAGCTTTGAGTGGGTTTTATCTGGATGGAGTGATTCATTATGTACACCATACGAATGCTGACGGCGGTTGGAATGGAATTAATTATAATAGATTGACGGTAGATGGCTTGGAGAATGAAACAGCTCTCTTTGAAGATGTTGGATCTACAGATTATTCGTACCCTTCGATTGCTTGGTTTGGAACAAGCCCGTCTGATCGTACTGTGATGATTGGTTTTGGAAGTGTAAGCCCTTCTACTTTCCCAGAAATAAGTGCTGTGCAATGTGATAATGAAATGAATTTTTCTGAACCAACTTTAGTTAGAGAGAGTGCTTCTTTCGTGTGCGGACGTTGGGGAGATTATACGGGAATATCAAGAAAACATGATGCTGAAGAACCAACAGTTTGGATTAATGGTATGTTCGGAACTACGTCAAACAGATGGACTACTTGGATTGCTGAAATAAGTGCGAATTTTGTAGCTGGAGTAGAAGAAGAGGTAATAAATGATCCAAATACTATAATTGCTCCAAACCCTATTGGAGAATCGTTTGTATTGTCTTTTGACGTTCAACAAGATGTTAATGTAAACGTTCAAATTATCGGGATCGACGGTAAATTGGTTAAAGAACTTTACAAAGGAAGAGCATATACTGGAGAAAATAAATTTACATTTAATAAGTCTAATTTGTCAAGAGGTACTTATTTCTTACAAATTTTATCTGAAAATGAACAACTAGCGAATGAGAAAATCATTATTAATTAGTAGCGTTTTTATCTCTTTATTATTTTTAGCTTGTCATTCAAGTGAAGATGCTATGAAAGGAGAAAAAAATAAAGGAGGTGATGATATTGAATTTACTAAAACTGAAATAACATTGCCTGATTCAGTAAGCATTGACCTTCCAGTGACAGATTCCATAAAAGAAATAAAACATGGAAATCCTGATCAGAAGAAATTAGATAGCTTAAAAAAGGAAGCTGGAAAGAAGAAAAAAGGAATCGATTTATATTAATTCCTTACACTTATGACCGAAAAGAAATAATGTTTTTTTAATCTTTTCGGCTCGTATGTTTCTTCCTTCTGCACGAAGAATTTTTTCAGCGTCATCTAAATCAAAATGAGCTGATTTTAATGAAAAATAATTGGATAAAAGATGTGCTATATTTAGTGCATCTTTTTCTTTTTTTATGCTTGTAGAAAATACTAAAACAGTTGTCATTTTAAAAGTGTAATTAATGTTGCTTTATATTGACGAACAATTGAACTTAATATTTTAATGACTCTAAATTCTTTTTAGCACTTTAGAATTAGCAGATATAATTTGTCTCAATATTAATCTTCAGATGAGTATTGTTAATAATAAGTATCAAATGAGTTGCGTTATATATTAAAACCAAATCAATAAAGGTTTAATCAATAAAATGATTACATTGTTTATTGATTAAAATGATTGAATAAAATAAATATGACAGAAAAAGATTGGAATGAAATAAAAACAAACGACAGTTGGGGAATATTCAAGATCATGTCTGAATTTGTAGAAGGATATGAAAAAATGTCAAGAATAGGTCCTTGTGTTTCTGTTTTTGGATCAGCGCGAACTCAACCAGAACACCCATATTACGAAAAAGCAGTTGAAACATCTAAACTTCTTGTAGAATCTGGATATGGAGTAATAACTGGCGGTGGACCAGGAATAATGGAAGCAGGAAATAAAGGTGCCTCAGAAGCAAAAGGAAGATCAGTAGGGTTAAATATTGTTTTGCCATTTGAACAAAGCAGTAACCAGTATGTGAATCATCCCGTTGATTTTGATTACTTCTTCGTTAGAAAAGTAATGTTTGTAAAATATACACAAGGATTTATTACTTTTCCAGGTGGGTTTGGAACGTTAGACGAATTGTTTGAGGCATTGACATTAATGCAGACAAAAAAGATTGCTATGCGTCCTGTAGTTCTATTTGGAACAGACTATTGGAAAGGAATGGTAGGATGGATTGAAGAAGTTATGTTAAATAAAGAAGGAAACATATCGTTGAAAGATATGGACTTATTGCGAATGACAGATGACCCGAAAGAAGCAGTAAAACATATCAATGATTTTTATGAAACGAATAAGTTAAGACCTAACTTTTAGAATATATTATAACGTTCCTAAAAACAAAAAAACTCCTTGATTAATCAAGGAGTTTTTTTTATTATAAATTTTTCTTACTTCAAATCAAGGACAAAAGAAAGGTTCATCATTATGTTGAGGAAGTTGAGAACAAAAACTTTTGCTTGCTGTAAATTGACCAATTGCTAATTCTTGAATTGTAGAAGCACTTAGTTTTATATTTTCTAATCTAAATAGAAGACGACTGGAAAATAATCCCAAACCACCTTCAATATTTGTAAACTCAGGTTGAACTTGAGCAATTCCAGAAACTGGTTGAGATACATCCATATACTGTGCAAGATCTCTGTGAGCTATAGAAATAATTAAGTTTAATCCGTCAAAAGTTCTTCTAACAACTGATTCATCATCTGGAACGTTGTCTCTAACATATTGGAAAAAATCAAAACCACTAATGATTCCGTTGATTGGAACAGGGCTATCAGGATCAGCTTGTTGTTCTATTCGTTCAATTCTTCGCGGAGATGAAAAAGAAGAGGTAGTACCATCTGTGTATTCTTCTGTCCAACTAAACGAATAACCAACTTCATACCTTGCAGCGTTAAATCCTTGGTTGATGTTAAAACTCCAGCGCAAATAATCGTCATTGTCGTCAACGTTTGTATTTGCAAACCTTATTGTAAATGCATTAGTAGAAACGATAGATGCAATAGAAAATTTATCGATTAGAGTTGTTCTTGAGCGAATACTTGCCTCACCTTCATTTAAATCTGCGATAAATTCATATTCATTTTCTGAATTTAAAGAATCTTCATTAAAGTAATAGATACGCTGTTCAGGTCCGTAAAAAATACCATCAGTAGATTTGTTATTTATTGTCGAATCTTGCAATAACCATTGCCTTCCGGTTGCTTCTCCAAATGGATCATACTCAATAACGCGAGCGTCAACAACATTAAAATAACTTGAGTCAGGAATCTTTGCAAACTCTAAATTATTTCCATCTCCTAAAAATGCCTTTGTAATTTTAAAAACATGTGTTGATTGAGATTGATCTAATAAACCAATAACAACCGGAGTCAGTTCAAAGTCGCCATTCAAGCTAAATTCAGTCTCACAAGACCCGAATCCTAGAATTGTAGCAATTATTCCTATGAATGAATATCTTTTAATCATTTAAAATTATTTTAAACACAAAGATAGGGAATAAAAAAAGAATTTTAATCGCCGTTTAATAGATGATAATAACCAATCAACTGTTGAAATCAATTAATTTGATTCATTCAGCGTAAAATCTTCTAAATGGCGATTCTTTTTGGAAGCTTCGATATCGGCAACTTTAATTAAAATTCCTGTTTCTTCAACTCCTCCAAAATCAGCGTTTTGAGCTGTTCCGAATGATTTCATAGTGGGTGAAAGCTGCATGTAATTGTTAATCAATGGAGGAATGTTTTCTCCACGTTCACGACAGTATTTTTGTAATTCTTTTAACCCGTCCTTGAATTCTAATCCATTAAGGGTAGTAATAATTTCATGTGATTTAGAATCTGTATACAAAGGCGATATGGGAGTAACTAATTTTTTATGATCTGGAAAATAATGTTCCATAAATGCCAATACTGCTTTTTTTGCTTCTAAATTGTAACCACTGTACATAGTTACTTTACCAAAAAAGTACTGCATATTTGGGTGAGAAAGTACAATTGCTCCCAAACCGTCCCAAAGATTATCTAAAGCGAAAATCCCTTTTCTAGGATTGACAGAAGGTTGGTAAAGTGGATTTACCCATGATCTTCCTAATTCTATTGTATATGGAAGGTAAGTTTCAACAAATTCGGTTGAAAAGTTAAAATAGTGTGCGGTCGAAAGTTCCTGCTTATCTTTACTAACTGCTTTAGCGCAATCAATAAAGCGATATCCACCCGTTATTTCTTGATCTTCAGGAGAAAATACAATAAGCTGTTCATAGCAAGTTTCGGCAGTGTCTTGTTCGTCAATATCTAATGGTTGCCCTGTTCCTCCTCCAGCTAAAGCAAATGTTAACTCTCTTAATCGTCCAATCTCTCGCATAACATTAGGCGAGTTTTTATGATTAATCTGATAGATTAAATTCCCTGCTTTATTGGTTTTTCTTAAAAAACGATCTTGGTTTAATTCTTTTAGAATCAATGAGCGATCAATTTTCGGAATGATATAGTCTGTATTAATGTTAGCCATTTT
>CAYPZN010000021.1:0-52357 GCA_964415335.1 uncultured Crocinitomix sp. | reverse complement strand
AGTTATCAACATAATTAACTGAATATCTTATAGTTAATAATCGAACTCAGGTTAACAGCTATTTCAGTCAACGAGAATTGGGGGATTAGAGAAGTTCAAAAATATAATATCTCATCTTATCAAGAGCCCTATTTTCAACTTTAACAATCGCTTTTATTAAACTCTAGCCACATAATCCAATTTGGATTTTTATGTTTTTTTGATACCGCAAAATCATACTCTCCGACAATTTTGAAACCCATTTTTTGATAGAAGTAAATAGCACGTTTATTCTCTTTCCACGTATAAAGCCAGAGTCCAGTTTGTCCATTTTCTTTTGCCAATTTTACGCTAAAGTTTAATAATTTTTGCGCAAATCCACTCCCATAGTGTGATTCTAATAGATATATACGATCTAATTTTGCGATTTGATGATTAGAAATTGCTTTTACTGAAACATTAAAAACAATTTTTGAATAAGCTACAGGCTTTTCCAAGTAATAAAAAATAAAGTAATTGTTTTTAATCTCGCACAACTCATTCTCGAAGGCTTCAACTGTGTAGTTTTTTTTCATATATGCATCAAGGTCCTCTTGTGGGGCACTATTTGCATGTGCTTGAAGAAACGTAATAACTCCCAATTCTGCTAACATGTCAGCATCATTCTTTGTTGCTTTTTCTATTCTGATCATCAATTTAAAAAGAACGTAAATTTAGAAAGAATTCCATTTTAAAATTGGAGAATTGATTCTTATTTTTTGGCAATAGAAATTCACCTTTTTTGATTGGGAGAAACTACGTTTCAATTTGTTTCATTGCTTAAATAGACTCGTCTCAAATTTTTTTAACTTTCTTTTTTTCGTTACATTCACACAATGCGATTGACCTTATTAAATTCTATTCTGAAACGTATTGGTTTTTCATTTGGCACTGGAGCGCTAATCGCTTTGTTATTGTATAGCTTCCATGGAGATGAAAACTATCCTGTTTATCTTTATTCAAATAGTTATCTCAGTTTTTATTTTGTTATTATCTCCTCATTGGTTGTTTACATTCCAATCACTCTTTTTTATGCTGTGACTTCTACCTTTTTTACGAAGGAAGAAGAGGATATAAACAATTCATAAATGACCAAATCAAATCCCGATTTGGCTAAACGTAAGTACAATTATATCATTATTACATTAATTGTTTTTACTGGTATCTCTTCGTTTAATTCGTTAATCGATCATAAAGTGATTTCTTCTCTTGACATTCCTACTCGATTAGTTATCCTAATTGTAAAAGGTTTAATTTACTTGACTTTATTGGTTCTTTTGGACAATTATTTCTTCAAAAAACGACTCTTTTTTTCACTGGTTTCTGTCTTATTACTAGATCTCTTAGGCATTTTTAACTCTTTTTATTTCTTCTACTTAGAAGTCAACTACCTGACAACTTCTTTTGGAGTCCAAATTTTTTTAACTGAAATAACTTTAAATCTGATTTTCACAATAAGTTTATTCACAACAAAATACCAATGGCTTCATGTATACGGTGTATTTGCTTTTATTATGATACTTCTGAACTTTTTTCAACCAATTATACAAGTTCCCGAATATTATTTCTTCCTAATTTGATTAATCGGAATGATATTCTTTACGATCCACTTTATTACTGAGAAAAATGGCTCAATCGAGAAAAGTGAGGTAATCTTAGATGATTAATTATTATTTCATTTTATGAAATAATCCTTCAGAAGGTCTTATCTTTGAGAAAGAATGTCTGAAAATTTTGAGAAGAAATGAGCACTCAAGCCAATGAATAAATGGTTTTTAATCGGGATAATTAGTTTATCATTTTATGGGTTTTCTCAAAAAAGATACCAGTTTGACTTCATTGATGAAAAACATTATGTAGGCTATCATTTTGATGATGATTTTTTGTTTATTGACAATAAAGATGAGCAGTATACTGGAGGGTTAGAATTTGAATTTATATCTAAATCAAAAAAAATCAAATCGAAAAAAGGAATATTTAACCCTTTTAAAAACGGAAAACGACTTTGGACAGCAAGTATAGGCAGTTGGTTATTTACCCCTTCTAACCTTTCGGATTCATTGATTATTCTTAATGATCGACCTTATAGTTCATATATTTTTTCTACGCTTGGTTATGTTTCGTATAATGAACGCTTAAATCGAAAATTTTCGGCGGAGCTTTATTTAGGAATTATTGGATCTGAATTTCCAGGAAAGGTTCAAGAATCAGTTCATCAATTTGGGGATAGCGCTCCTACAAATGGGTGGCAAAATCGAATTGCACTTAAGGAAACACCCATTCCTAACTTAAGGATTAACTATCAGCGAAAATTTTTTAATCCTTTTAGTTTTTCTGCTTTTCCTCTTCTAAATTGGTTTCAATTTAGTCAACTCTTTGAAGTTAATGCGGGATTGTTAGCAGATGATATTACAGCAGGGATCGAACTTAAAGGGTTTAATTATAATCAGAATACTGTTTCTAAAGACAAGGTAAAAATAGAAGTTTTTTTCGCTCCGCAATGGCGGTTTGTTTTTTACAATACAACATTACAAAGCTTACCATGGCTTAATAGCGCCTATTTTATTACACCAGATGTACTAAATAGAAGTGTTTGGATTTTAAAGGGTGGGATTAATTTAAACTATAAACGTTTTCATATGAACTACGTAGTTCAAGCAAGAACTAAAGAATTCAAAAAATTTAAACCCGATTGGCATTCTTGGGCTGGTGTCACAATGGGATTCAGTTTTTGATTACAAAACCACTATCCTGAACAACTTGTAAATTGAATTCAACTCGCTTTATATTTTCAACGACAATTTCTATAAAGTCTTTCATCCCAATATCGTCAGATTCATAACACCAATTACAGATGATTTTTGAACCTGCAATTTCAGCAAGTTTATCCAATTCAACAAATATTCTATAAATCATTCGAGCACTACTTGAGTTTAAGTAACTAAAGTTTATGTTAACATCTGTATTTTCAGCAGGAGATGATTTATAGTTGTTAATCCACTTCAAAACTTCTTCGTAAAAATCCAGCGCATTCTCTGGCATAGAGATCCCTCTAAGGGTAATTTTCCCTTTTGAATTTAAATTATAATAAGGGGAATTATACGTCTCTTTTCGAATTAAATCTTCCATTGCATTAAAAAATGATTCTGACGCAAGATACAAAAGCATGAGGCTTTAAAGGTTATTTAAATGGGTCAAAATGAGAAATTTTCGACGAAAGTCTGTTTTTTTGTAAAAAAAGAATCATTTTATTAGATAAAAAATGATCTAAAACCTTTTGGCTTGGATAATGAATTACAATTTAAACTTTCCTTTTATTGGTAAAAATCGACCTACCTTATTAATATAACGTGCATAATTGGGGTATTTTTCTTTCGATATTGATTCAGAAAAATCTGAACTACCTTTAAATAATAATACCAATAATAGTGCTCCGGCAATAGACCAATTAATCCAATGACCTGTAGCTACTACTGAGAAAAAATAAAACACAATCCAAATGGCCTGTTCAGCAGCATAATTCGGATGCCTCATTATTCCCCATAACCCTGTATGCGTAAAACCAGTTTCATAATATTTTTCAAGTGGTAATCCCTCTTTTATTCTACGGTGTTTCTCTTTTTGGTATTTGTATTGTTGGTTATCAGCAATGTATTCGACAAATACAAGTAGGACAATAAATATTGTCAATATGTAATCAATATTATTTAAAGGCACACAACTTTCTATTGACTTAAGTGCTGGTAAAGTGAACATTAGAATCAATCCCATTTGATAAATAGAAATAAAGAATAAATTAAAAAGTGTCCATTTCCACTCCTGTTCAAATCCAGGTTTTGCTCTCAAAATGGCCCATCTATAATCTTCTTCTCCAGTCCAAAATTTCCATGAATAACCACCTCTTCTCGCAAAGTTGTAGGTCAATCTTATTCCCCAAAAAGTAACAAGGCAAGCCATTAATGTTATTCTAGGTTCAAAATTGGAATAAAAGGCAATAATCCAAACATAAGGAACTGGAATTATACTCCACAATTTATCTACTTGACTATAATTCTTTGTTACACTACTGATTACAAAGCAGAATAAAGACGTAATTCCATATACAATCAATAATATTTTTAAAATATTCCATTGTAATGCATTCAATGGATCATCATAAAAAAAAGTTACTGCAGGGACAGCAATAAGTGTAAAAATTAAGAATAGAGCAATACGCCACATTAGTGTTTATTTTTCAATTTATTTATGAATATACCTGTTTTTAGTGAAATCTAATCTGAAAAAAAAATCTATTTTTGATTCAACCAAAACTTATAATCATGGGATATATAAAAGATTTATTCATTTCAATTGATCAACTTGGGAATGCATTAGCAGGAGGGAATCCAGATAATACAATTTCTGCCCGAGTTGGGTATTTTGCTAATCATAATGAAAAAACTAAAAATGCCTGGCATTGGAAAGCTTTTCAATGGACAATTAATTTTGCATTTTGGCCAGTAGACGGTGAAGGACATTGTCATCAGGCATATCATAATGATGCAGGAGAAAAATTTCAAACAGGCTATAAGTTCTTATATTACTTGGCTGCTGTCATTATTATTACTTCTTGTATCCCTATTTCAATTTTAACGTATCTGAGCTATTTGTTTGGAATGCGACCAAATGAATATAATCGTCTCGAAAATATATGCAAACAAACTGAAGCTATAGATCGTGAACTTGAAGGGATTTCTCATTTACTGGAAGAAGTAAACAGCACAAATGCGACTACAGTAAATTGCTTAGAAAAAAACGTTGCTAAAGCACAAGAAGTATTGCAAATTGCTAAAAATAAAACTCCGTAGTTTCAATCAATTAATGAAATACGCACTTTTTTCTTTTTCAGTCTTGAATTATTAACATGCATTATTAAATCCTTTACTCGATTAGAATGCACAGCAACAAATGCACAATCTTGCTTCAATTCAATAATTCCTAATTCTTCTTTTTGAAGTTTTCCTTGTTTGAAAAATAATCCTGCTAAATCTCCTTTAGAGATTTTATCTTTCCTTCCCCCTGAAACAAATAAAGTGCTCCAGATAGGGTTAGAAGGCAATTCACGTTCTTTGAGTTGTAAGTTATTATTACTGTCAATAAAATCAGGGAGTTTATTTTTTGCATTTAACAAAACGTAAGCAGTTCCTTCTTTATGCATTCTTGCCGTTCTGCCATTTCTGTGGATGAACTCTTCTTCTTTATGTGGAATTTGATAGTGAACAATAAATTTCAAGTCTGGAATATCTATTCCTCTCGCAGCAAGGTCTGTTGCAATTAGTAATTCGTGTGTTCCATTTCGAAACTTAATCAATGCTCTTTCTCTATCTTTTTGTTCCATTCCTCCATGAAAGATTCCGTATTTGATTCCAGCGTTTTTCAAATATTCACTTACCTCTTGAATGCTATCTTTATAATTGCAAAAAATAATTCCAGGAGCATTTCCTAAAAAGCAAATCAAATTAACCAATCCTTCTAATTTATCTTCAGATTTTATTGTCTTAATTTCAAGTTTTGATTTTTTCTCTTTCAAAAAGTTAATTTCTACTGGTTTATTTAGCGCAACAAAATCAGGAATCTCTAAACCATATGTGGCTGAAGTTAGTATTCTATTTTTCACGTGAGGTAAGGCATCCAAAATTTCAATCATTTCATCATCAAATCCAATTTCAAGAGATTTGTCAAATTCATCCAATACAAGTGTTTCTATTGCATCTAGTTGAAAAGTTTCTCTGTAAATATGAGATGCTATTCTTCCGGGGGTTCCAATTAAAATGGTTGGCGGATGATTCAAATCTATTTTATCCTTTGAACCTGACCTACCACCATAAAGAGCATTTACTTTATAGCCTGCTCCCATTTCGCGTAAAACCTGTTCGATTTGAATTGCTAACTCACGTGAAGGAACAATAATTAAAGCTTGGACTCCTGTTATTTTCTTATTCAAGCGCGTTATAATAGGTAATAAAAAGGCCAGTGTTTTTCCAGACCCAGTAGGAGACAACAAAATAATTTCATTGTGTAACTCCATTGTTTTTTCAACCTCTTTTTGCATTGAGTTAAGAGATTCAATTTTCAATTTATTTAAAATTGCACCTTGATTTTTTATTTCCTTATTCATTCATCAAAATTAATTTTATTCCTTGTTAATTGCAAAAGATGCTTTACTTCATCCATTTGAATTAACATTTTAATCAAAAATCATATTTAACTTTCTCGTTTCAAATATCAAACGTTTAAAATCAAGTTTTTTTATTGTTTTTCGTATATTGTAAGCACTACTTGTTAAAAATAAAACAAGTCTAACATGATTAATTTCGTGCCTTAGATCTATGAATTATCCTTTGTGTCCCCTACTCACGCTTATACTATTGGTATATGCAAATTCTTTTTATGCTGCAACAATTGACAGTCTGGAAAGCGTCTATCTGCAAACAACTGACGAAAACAAAAAAATGGAATTGGCACTTGATCTCTCGTTTTCCTATGGAAACGTTGATAACAAGAAAGCTATGTATTACGTTGACGAAGCTTTTTCTTTGGTTCGTAAATATTCTGATTTAAACATCATTGCACGCATATTCGAATCTAAAGGAATTATTTACAACAATTTAGGGGATGCAAAAAAGGCACTTAATTACCTTTTTAAAGCACTTAAAATTTATGAGAATCTTGATACTTTAAAACAAATATCGGTCACAACAAACTCAATTGCAAACACTTATATTAGTATTAATGACTTTGAAAAAGCTGAAGTGTTTTATACAAAATCTTATTCTTCGGCGATTAAGTTGAATGATTCAAGTGCAATCGGAATTCCTTTAATTGGTTTATCTATTATTTATGAAAAAGAAGAAAGGTATACAGAAGCCTTAGATGTTACAAAAGAGGCTATTACTTTTTTTGACTTAGACAAACGTCCAGATGCACTAGCAGTTTGTTATGTAAATGCAGCGAATTACGCTTACGGTTTAGAGGAAAAAAATGAAGCACGTACATGGTTAGATAGCGCTAAAAGAATTGCGGAGAATTTAGACAACAAATATATTTCTGGAGAGATTTCATTGATTGAAGCAAGGTGGTTGGCAACTTCAGGTAATTACACTAAAGCCATTGAAATAGGAGAATCCGGTATTCACTTGCTCAATGAAATCAACGCAAAAGCAAATATCATGAACGGGTTAAAAAAAATCTCTGAAATTTATGCTGAAGCGAAAAAATTTGAAAATGCATACATTAAACTTATGGACTATCATGACTTGAAAGATAGTCTCAATGATGAGAATAAACTCGAAATCATTGAAGAAATGAATGCAAAGTACGAAACGGTCCAAAAAGAAAAACAAATTTCATCATTGCGATCTGAAAAAGAATTACATCAACTCGAAAACAAAAAAAACAAAACTATTATTCTAATTGCAATTGTTTCATTATTGATATTATTTCTCTTAATGACATTGGTTTTTAGAGCGTACCGTCATAAAAAAAACACAAATGCTGCGTTGGTTGAACAAAAGTCAATTGTAGAAGCCAATAACCGAGAAATCATTGAATCCATTGAATATGCAAAACGAATTCAAAGTGCTTTCCTTCCAAGCAAAACATTATTAACCGAACTATTAGGAGAGGTGTTTGTTTTTTATCTTCCTAAAGATGTTGTAAGTGGCGATTTTTATTGGATAACCAAAGTAGATGACACTGTTCTATTTGCTGTTGCTGACTGCACAGGTCACGGTGTTCCAGGAGCAATGGTTAGCATTGTTTGTCACAATGCATTAACTAGGTCTGTTCGTGAATTTGATTTAACGCAACCAAGTGAAATTTTACGTAAAACACGAGAAATTGTAATTGATACGTTTAAGAGTTCGGACGAATTAGTTCAAGATGGAATGGATATTAGTTTGTGTTCCCTCAATAAAAAAACTTTAGAATTACAATGGTCTGGAGCCTATAACCCACTATTCATTCTTAGAAAAGAAAATGTTTCAGAATTAGATATTATTGTTGGTGATCGTCAACCCATTGGTCCTTTTTCTGAGAAAAACAAATTTACAAATCACAAATTAAAGTTAAATCATGGAGATCAATTGTTTTTGCTAACAGATGGTTTTCAAGATCAATTTGGAGGCCCAAACCGAAAAAAATATATGGTAAAGCGCCTGAAAGAACTAATCATTTCAATTGGAAATAAAAATTCTTTAGAACAAAAGAACATTTTACAAGAAGAATTTTATGCTTGGAAAAGAAATTATGACCAGATTGATGATGTTTGTATAATTGGATTAAAAATCTAACTAGCAACATTTTAAAATTTTAATTCCTCAATCATTTAGACTCGCATTAAAGTAATAATTTTAACGTAAGACAAGTACTGATTCTTATTAATTCAAAGATATTCATCTTTTTTTTAGTATATTTCACGCTATATACGACTTATATAAGAAAAGAATGTCAGAAAAAATAAAATACCAATTGGAGTTTGAGGTAAAATCTTCTACTACGGTTTTATTCAACATGATGAGTACTCCAAGTGGACTAAGTGAGTGGTTTGCAGATGATGTTAATATCAAGAATGATGTTTACAGTTTTTTTTGGGACGGAAGCTCGGAAGAAGCAAAATTACTTACAAAAAAGAAGGGTGAATCTGTTAAATTTCAGTGGATGGAGGATTTTGAAGATGGAATAAAAACATTTTTTGAAATGGCCATAAAGGTAGATGAACTCACAAATGATGTTGCATTAATGATCACCGACTTTTCGGAAGAAGATGAATTGGATGAAGCAAAATTACTTTGGACCAACCAAATTAACGAATTAAAAATGACCATTGGTTCTTAAAAATTCATCCTTAAGATACGATTCTCAAATTCCATCCGTTATACTATACAGTGATAATAATTGCATCCGTTTTTAATGCTATTTAATTAAGAGTTATTTTATTTCACTGGGTTTATCAAAACATAATACACTTTAAAATAAATCATGAATAGATGAAAAGATTAAATATTTTCATCATCAAGTCCTTTGTTGGTCCGTTTATGATCACATTTTTCATTGCCATGTTTTTTTTGGTGATGCAATTTTTATGGAAATATGTAGACGATTTAATGGGCAAGGGATTAGAAATTTCTATTCTACTAGAATTAATGTTTTATGTTTCTGCTACACTCATTCCATTGGCACTGCCCTTAGCTGTACTTTTTTCATCCATAATGACTTTTGGAAATTTAGCAGAAAAAAATGAACTGACTGCACTTAAATCCTCCGGTTTATCATTATTTAGAGTGATGCGACCTATGCTCATCTTTATTCTTTTATTAAGCTGTTCGGCGTTCTACTTTACAAATTATACATTACCTATCGCTAATTTAAAATGGCGAACAATTATTTATAATATTCAGCAGAAAAAACCAACTTTTGGAATTACTGAAGGGGTTTTCTATAATGACATTGATGGTTTTAGCATTAAGGTTGAAAAAAAGAATGATAATACGGGTTCATTAGAAGATGTCTTAATCTATGAAACAGGCGCTAGTTCTGTTGGTAAAACCATTAAAGCAGAAAGTGGAGAAATGCTTAAATCTGAAAACGAAAGGTATCTTTTATTAAAATTAATAAACGGCTCAATGTATGAAGAAATTCCTGCTAAATTGGGTGACAAAATTGGACAACCATTTCAAAAATCATTTTTCTCCGAAGCAATCATAAAATTTGATTTAGGCGGATTTGATATGCAAGAAGAAAGCGAAGATTTGTTTAAACGTGAATATGAAATGATGAATTATCGACAGCTAAGTATTGCACTTGATTCACTTCATAGAATTAATGATACTCTCGCTGTTGAATTTAAAGAGAGCGTTCGTTGCCAAGTTGTAATTACCAATCCTTTTTTAGAGAACCCGGAATCTCCTAAGGATTCTTTACTCAATAATGGAGTTGAGGATAGTATGACTAAAATTGATACGCTACTTACATTACCAGACATTAAAAAAGCAGACTATAAAACGGCATTGTTAGCTGCACAAGCTAAAATACGAGCAACAAAAGATATGATTCATACACAAACGGTTATCCGAAAAGGAAGAAGGACCTCTTTGAATGATTATAATTCGGCTTGGCACAAGAAATTCACTTTATCCTTTGCCATTCTTGTGCTCTTTTTCATTGGTGCTCCGCTCGGAGCAATCATACGAAAAGGAGGTCTTGGCGCTCCTTTGGTTTTTGCAACACTCTTTTTTCTTCTCTACTATATTTTGACAATTTCAGGTGAAAACATGGTTGAATCTGCAGTTGTTTCTGTTTGGAAAGGAATGTGGTTAAGTTCATTCATTCTCACTCCTATCGGCATATTTTTAACCTATAAAGCGGCAAATGATTCTGCACTTTTTGACCGTGACGCATACAAACGTTTTTTTCAACGTTTTTTCAAAAATAAAGAAAAGCCCGTTGATAACTATTGACCTTTTGCACGATAGTTTTAATGAATTTATCTGTGTTAAATTAAAATGTAATTAACTTTGCTTAATAGTTAAATCTAATTTGCGATTAAAATCAAAATGAAGGTACTCCAACTTAGCAATAAACCACCTCAACCACTAAAAGACGGTGGTTGTATTGCTATTAATAATATTGCAACAGGATTACTCAAGCAAGGAATCGACCTCAAAATTTTGACCATCTCTACGCAAAAACATCCATTCGATTCGACTGCTTTTTCAACAGATTTTTTAAAACAAACTGCTATTGAAGGTGTTTTTGTAGATACTCGCATAAATGTTATTGATGCATTTTCGGCCTTGGTCACTTCTGACTCATATAATGTTAGCCGGTTTTTCTCACCTGATTTTAACATTCATCTCATTCGTTTACTCGAGAAAACTTCTTTTGATGTTATTCATTTAGAGAGTCTTTTTATGACTCCTTATATCCACACAATCCGAAAGTATAGTAAAGCAAAAATTGTCTTAAGAAGTCATAATTTAGAGCACCTTATTTGGGAACGTTTAGCAAATTCTACCGTAAATTCAGCAAAGAAAATTTATCTAAAACATCTCTCATCAAAGCTTAAAAAATATGAGCAACGAACAATTAATGAAGTAGATGGAATTGCAGCAATAAGTTTTGAAGACACATACCGTTTTAATATTTTAAAATGTAAAGTTCCGCTCATAACCATTCCTTTTGGAATCGATTTAATTAAATACCCGTTTAATCAAAATTCAATTGACCCTAAAAAAGAAATTCGCTTTTTTCATATCGGCTCTATGGATTGGAGGCCCAATAAAGAAGCGATTAATTGGCTTCTGGATGATATCTGGCCAGCCGCTTCAGAATTGCCCTTAACTTTACATTTGGCTGGAAGGAATATGCCAGGATATATCAAGGAAATGGCAAACGATAATCTGATTGTTCATGGCGAAGTAGAAGATGCAATTGAGTTTATGGGAGCTTACGACATCATGATTGCTCCATTGCTTTCTGGAAGTGGAATGAGGGTTAAAATAATTGAAGCTATGGCCTTGGGGAAAGTTGTTATCACAACAAAAATAGGTGCTGAAGGAATTAACTATAAGGACCGTGAAAATATTTACATTGCGGAAACCTCAGCAGATATTATCAATGCGATTAAAACGCTTTCAATAAATAAGGATGAAGTAAAACGAATTGGAAATAATGCGCGTAAATTAATCGAATCGCATTACGATAATTCTAAAATAATGACTGACCTTATTAACTTCTACCAATCAATTTAGTTAAAATGAAGCTCGTTGTCGTCTTATCACGTTTCCCATACCCACTTGAAAAAGGCGACAAATTACGTGCTTATCATCAATTGAAAGAATTGTCTTTGCAGCATGAGATTATTTTATGTTCATTGACGGATCAAAAAATAGATCCAGCTTGGATTAAGGAAATCAATAATTTTTGTTCTGAGGTTCATTTATTTCGTCTAAAAAAGCCACTACTCTACTGGAATACGATTAAGCAGTTTTTTTCAAATCGACCTTATCAAATTGGTTATTTTTATCAACGTAAGATCCATAGAGAATTGGTTCAGATAATTCAAAAAAAAGAACCTGACCATATTTATTGTCAGTTGATTCGTACCGCAGAATATGTAAAAGACATTCATAATGTTCCGAAGACATTGGATTATATGGATGCACTAAGTAAAGGAATGCTTCGAAGGGCGGAAATTGCAAAAGGTATTAAGAAACAATTGTTTTTAATCGAAGGAAAACGATTGGCTGAATATGAAAATCGAATCTTTGATTATTTCAATCATCATGTAATCATTTCTACACAGGATCGTGATTTAATTGGTCATCCTCAATCTAGCGAAATTGAAATTATTGAAAATGGTATTGATCAGTCGTTTATTGACTATAAATCTAACGACAAAAAAGAATTTGATCTTGTTTTCACTGGAAACATGAATTATCCACCTAATGTTGAATGTGCCGAATATATTGTCAATACAATTTACCCTAAATTGAAAGCATTGCATCCTCAATTATGCATCTTGCTATCTGGCGCTAATCCTCATCAACGTGTACTTGATTTAGCTGAAAATGGCCAAGTAATTGTTACGGGTTGGGTTGAAGACATTAAAACGAGTTATGCGAAAGGCAAATTATTTGTTGCTCCCCTATTTATCGGAACAGGATTGCAAAATAAATTATTGGAAGCAATGGCTATGGGATTGCCTTGTATTACAACTCCTTTAGCAAATAATGCTTTAGGAGCAGTTGACAATTCTTCTATCTTAATCGCAAAAGATAGTGACGAATTTGTAGAAAAGATTAATGCTTTATTATCTGATTCTAATCTAATGAGTTCGGTATCCAAACAAGGGAAAAAATTTGTTTCGTCTGAATTCGATTGGAAAAAATCAATTGAAAAGTTAACCACTGTAATGCGATTGAATTAAGTTATCTAAATTGCTTTCCCTAAAGGGCAAAAATTTTACAAATTAATAATTCAATGATAATTTTGAGGTACGAGATAATAAGTTTAATTTTGCATTTCAAAATCATATTATGAGTTTCAAGTTAGATAAAATCGAAGATGCAATTGAAGACATCAAAGCTGGTAAAGTTGTTATTGTTGTTGACGACGAGGATCGTGAAAATGAGGGTGATTTTATTGCTGCTGCCGAAATGGTAACTCCTGATATGATTAACTTTATGGCGACCAATGGCCGTGGTTTAATTTGTGCACCTTTAACAGAAGATAGATGCAAAGAATTAGACTTAACCATGATGGTTGATAACAACACTGTTTTACACAATACACAATTCACAGTTTCAATTGATTTAATTGGTCATGGTTGTACAACTGGAATCTCTACGCACGATCGTTCAAAAACGATCAAAGCATTAACACAAGCGGAAACTACTCCTCTTGATTTGGGAAGACCAGGTCACATTTTCCCACTCAAAGCAAAAAATGGAGGTGTATTAAGGCGTGCTGGTCATACAGAAGCTTCAATTGATTTGGCTCGATTGGCTGGCTTAAGTTCTGCAGGAATTCTTGTCGAAATTTTAAATGAGGATGGTACAATGGCTCGCTTACCGCAATTAATAGAGGTTAGTGAAAAATTCGATTTAAAGATCATCTCTATTGCTGATTTAATTGCATATCGTTTAAAACATGAATCGCTAATCGAACGAAAAGTTGAAGTCGATTTGAAAACACTTTGGGGTAACTTTAAACTTGTTGCTTATGGTCAAACAACTACAGATGATGAGCATCTAGCAATTTATAAAGGGGATTGGAATCCAGAAGAAGATGTTTTAGTACGTGTTGAATCATCTTCTTTTACACACAATTTATTGGATGCAATACGATCTGATAAACAATCTAATTTAAGTGCTGCCTTAAAAATGATCGAAAAGAATGGCAGAGGTGCAATCGTTTTCATCCAACAAGAGGAAAAGCAAATTGGATTAATCGATAAATTGCAGGCTTATAATAATGGCGCTAAGAATGTTACCAAAGCAGACAAAAAGGATTATGGAATTGGTGCTCAAATTCTACGCGATTTAAAAATTGAACGACTTAAATTAATTACAAATAACACAGCACTAAATACTTCTGTAATTAATGCCTATGGTTTAGAAGTTTCTGAAATTATTCCTTTTAACTAAGAAACTAATTCAGCCTGCGTTTTTTCAACTCTTTCTTGGATTGCCTCAGCAAATGATTTCCCGTTTAACTTTGTATTGATCCATGCCTGAATATCGAAATACTCGAGTATAACATTTTCGCGGTCAGACTTTAACAAAGTGGTTAATTTATCGCTAAAGCTTACAAAAACATCTGCTTGCTTTTCAACACTTTCTTCTCTAGATAGAAGTTTAATTTGAGAAATAAATAATTTTTCAACTTGATAATCTTTATCGTATTTGTTTAAGTAGCGTGCCGTGGATTTTAGGTCATATTCCAGAAAGTCTAAATTTTGTAGCTCAAAGTGAATGATTAAATTAAAAATTCGAGCAAATGAGTAGATGTCTTGTCTCAACAATTTTTCATTATCGTTTAAGACACTATTAATATGCTTTAGTGCTGTTTTAAACTCTCCTATTCCGAAATAAGCATAAGCAATTGTATATGTAAATAACAACTGTTTTTCTTTACTTATTTTTTCACCGTAAAGTTCTAATCCTTTTTCAATTGCAGGAATTAATTCTATTGATTTTGAAAATTCTCCTTTTCTATTATATAATTGCAACGAACCGATATGGGTGGCAGTAAACAAATGTACTTTGGAATCAAGCCCATTAAACTCTTTTTTCCCTTCTAGACTTTTAATATCGTTTGCTATTTGCAATGCTTTTTCAAAGTCATAAGTGTCAATATAGCAAAGCATCAAAAAATTCAACGTGGCTATGTAACGTCTTTGCAAATCATTTCTGATTTTTATTTTACGCTCCATCACTGATTTTGCTTTTCGAAAGAAAATTAATGCATTTGCATAATCTCTTTTACTTGCACTACATACTCCTTTTATATAGTAGCAAATTGTTGTTGCTCTAGTAGACAAAGCAGTATTCTTATCACTAATCAAATGATAATTTTCGATTTCATTTACAATTTCACGTTCTTGTTCGTTTCGTGTAAACCCCCCTATTCTAAACACATAATTAATTCGTGAATAAAGCACATGATACTCTGCTAAGTTTCGTAACTTATTTACAACACCTTCTTCTTCTTTAATTAAATCATCCAAATTCTTAGTAAAAACACCTGCTTCATAATCTTCTTCTAACAATTGTTTCTCCCAATTAATCAATTCAAACCAGTAGTAAAACTTTTCATACTCTTCAGCAATTTGTTTTGCTCGCTTTACAAATTTGTTACATTCTTTATAAAGGGCCTTTCGATATAAAATCTCAACGTTTTTAATTTCTTGCTTTAATTGAGAACTAACGGATTGATCAGAATAATACGACCGTAAACTTTTAAGAATTAATCGATATAAATGATTTTTTTCAGAAGGTAAATGCCGGATAAAAACTTCATTTTTGAAATGATCTTTTAATTCATCCTCATTGTATTTTTTTTGCTTTTCAATAAAATCAAAAATCTTCAGGTAATTTTTTTCACCCGATTGTAATGAAGAATTCAATTTGAAAAAGCGTTTTTCTGATTTTGTAAGCGACTTTATTAAACTATGTAACTCTGTTGAAGGTTTCATTTTAGGAGGTTTTTAATGAAAAATTACGTTGTTTAAAGCTGGCTGGGAATTCAATTATATTCCAATATAAAGGTAATATTATTTTTATTTTATTTTATTTCCAGAATGTGATCAATGCTTTTCTTTGATTCAGTGGTATCAATAATTGAACGAAAGAAATAAAATTTCAAAAACCTACCTAATCTATAGATTTTATTCTATTTCAATAATTCTAAAATTTCTTATTAAACGGCTGTAAAAGTTCAAGAATAAACTCCATCATCATAAAAAGCGAAAAAGGGCCACCACAGCCCTTTTTCTAACAACAAACCAAAATTCTCCGATCGATTATCAATTCACATTTTAAATAACCTCAAAATAATTCAAAGTTTCATTAAAACTATCGGAGAATGACCTTTGTCCCAGATTGTAATTCTTCATCTGGGTTTTCGCTGAGATTATACTTCAGCAACTTCTTTAATTTTATGCCTTCTAGTTGAGATATTTCTCTTAAAGTCGTTGTCTTTGTGCAAATGAAAACACTTGTTCCTCGCTTAGCATGACCTCTTTTAGGCTCCAAGTAAATCAATTCACCTTTAATCAAAACATCTCTCTTTCCTAATTCGTTATACTTATATAATTGCCATAATCCAAGGTTAAATTCTTTTGAAATACGATAAAAAGTATCCCCTTCTTTAACAACGACATAACGCGTTCTATTTTTATTTAATTCTACCTTATGTGTATTTGAAAAATTAACTTCAATCTCTTTTTCTTCCTCCTTTTTCAAAATTGCTCTTGGACTCTCTTCTTCTGTTCTAAGTACAAGTTGCGCTTGTTCTTTTTCTCGCTCAACTTCAATGGGTAAATGCGGCATTAAATCATACTGCCCTAAATCATATTTTTCAATAATGTTGATCAATAGATTGGCATATTGTGGATTTGTAGCATATCCTGCTTTTTTCAATCCTTTTGCCCAATTTTTATAGTCAGTTAATCGTAATTCAAACAATCCAGAGTAACGATCTCGTGATGTTAAAAACAAGGAGTGATCTTGATAAGATAATGCAGCATTATCATAGCTTCTAAAACACTCATCTTCTTCGTCATCATCTTGGTAAAATGTATTTCCATCCCAATTTTTATGGCATTTAATTCCAAAATGGTTATTGGCATTTTGCGCTAAACGACTGTTTCCACTTCCGCTCTCCAAAATTCCCTGTGCCAAGGTGATACTGGCAGGAATTGCATGTGAATTCATTTGCTCAATTGCAGTAACTTTCCAATGTTCGATATACTCTAGACTTGACATTTTTTCGGCTGAATTTGCAAAAAAAGCAGTACAAGAAAATATTAAAAATAAAATTTGATGTTTCATTTTTGATGTGGTTATGTTGTCTGTAATTATTACGACTAATGTTGAATGAGGTTACAAAAAAATGAAATTCAGAATGAATCATTTTCTAAACTATTAATTTACAGACAAATGAAATCTTTCACTTTTGAAGTAAAATTGTTTGATTTTGTCTTGAATGATATTGATTAAGAACGAATATTAAACGATCCGGCACTAATTTTATTGAAAAATTTTAAAGCAATTAAAAATTCTATCTTGAGCAAAGGTTCTTTGTCTTATTTTTTATCCCTTAAAAAGACATATTCATTTTCAGAACTATGGTTAGCCGAATAATAGTAACCTTCAATATCAAAGGCTTTTAAATCACTTGCAACTTCTATTTTATTTTCGATAATAAAACGTGTCATCCTACCTCTGGATAGTTTAGCAAATTGCATATTAACTTTATATTCTCCCTTTTTATTCAAATCTTTAAAAACGGGAGTAATTATATTAATGTCTTTCATTTTACCAAGCTCTGCTGCCTTAAAATATTCTGAAGAGGCAACATTGACCAATAAGTTACTCTCTTCTTCTAATAATTCTTGCTCGAGTTCCTTTCTAATTTTATCTCCCCAAAATTTATATAGGTTGGTTACTTTAGGAGTTACCTTAAATTTCGTTCCCATCTCAAGTCGGTAAGGTTGCATTAAATCAAATGGTTTAAGTAAACCGTACAATCCTGATAAAATACGTAATCTTTTTTGCCCTTCTTCTTGATTTGCTTTTGACAATCCTTTAAAATCAAGCCCTTGATATGCTGCACCATTAAAAATTAACGCTGCAGGAATACTATTTTTTGAATTGTATTCTTCAGAAAAATTCTGGTATCGATCATAATTCAACGCTGCTAAATCATCACTTATATGCATCAACTTGGCAATTTGTCCTTTTGACAATTTTGCCATTTTTTTTGCCAACCTTTCTGTTTCTTTTGGAAAGGGGATTTCTGTTGTAGAAATATCTGAAAAACCTGCTGTTTCATTCAATGATTTAGCAGGCGATAAAATGATTTTCATAAACTAAAATTTATTCTCTATAAAGGTCTAAAATTAATTCAATTGATCAAAAAAATCCGAGTCGTTTTTACAATCTCGGATTTCTATTCTTTGAAATTCATTTTTTTAAAACCGTTTTGTATATGCATGACAATATGGAGTTCCTCCACCCTTTTCATAATAGTGTTCATGGTAATTTTCTGCATCCCAAAATTTACTTGCAGCCGTTATTTTCGTCGCTACATTAACACCCTTATTTTCTAAAACGGCTTTTAATTCTAACGCTATTTCTTTTTGATTTTCATCTAAATAGAATATCTCACTTCTATATTGTTCGCCTACATCTGGTCCTTGTCTATTAACATGTGTTGGATCATGTGTTTCAAAAAACAATTTACACAATTTCCTATAATCCGTTTTTTGCGGATCATATGTTACCTTAACCGCCTCAGCATGTCCAGTTAGATGAGCACAAACTTCTTTGTACGTTGGGTTCTCTTTATGTCCCCCAATATAACCAACCTGTGTTTCTATAACTCCTTCTTCTTTCTCAAAGAAATACTCTGTTCCCCAGAAACATCCTGAAGCAAATATTGCTGTTTTCATTTTTAATGATTTTGCGCACCTTTTGGTACAAAAGATAATGAAATTGAATTAACGCAGTGTCGTGTATTTTTAGAAGTAAAACCTTCACTATAAAAAACATGACCCAAATGCCCTTTGCAACGATTACATACGATTTCTTTACGGTATCCATCCGCATCTGTAACTTCTTCTACAGCGCCTGATATATAATCATCAAAAGAAGGCCAACCTGTTCCTGAATCAAATTTAGCAGTTGACTCAAAAAGCGGTAAATCGCATCTTTTACATTGATAGATTCCTGCATCATGATTATCAACATATTCTCCAGAACCAGGATATTCAGTTCCTTTATTGACAATAACGTAAGTTTCTTTTTCAGTTAATTTATTCCATTTAGCCGAATCTTGAGGTACTTGTGCAGTCATATCACTTTTATCAGTAACTGCATTGGTTTGGTTTTGTGCTTGAATACAACTTGCAAAAAGAATTACAAATCCGAATAAAGCTCCTAATATAGTTTTCATAAATTGATCTTTTTTTATGAGTCGGTTTTTTTCCTCCTACATTACAAACCATTTACTAAGAAATGTTAAACTGCTCCCAAAATAAATCATGAATAGTAACGGTTAACATCCTTTCAAAGATAAGTATTTTGTATCTTGTCTTTCTTCATTTTAGATTAAATTATGCGAGATAGAATCAAGCAATTAAAGCTTGCTGTTAATATAGAACGTGATACAGAAATTTTACGTTATAGAACGTTAATTGAAGAAGAATCAATTAAGGATAGAATTCAAGCAGGAATTACGTTATATCCTATCGAATTTAATGCACACTCTTTTAATGATTTTGAAGCATTGATTTTAACGTTTAAAATTGATAAAAATCAGGGAGAACATCAATTCTCTTCCAATGGCAAAATCAATCTGTTTTCGGCTAATTCTACAGAAAAAGCAGAGGGAGTTATCGTTTCATTAAAAAGAAATGTCATTACCATTCAGCTGTTTGAAAATGAATTGCCGACATGGATTAAAGACGGGAAAATTGGTATTAATGCAATTCCAGATACAAAAACAATTGATGTAATGCTAAAAACATTGACATCAATTGAACAGGACGAGATAAGGATCGCAAATCAATTTTACAATGAAAGTGAAAAAAAACCATACGGTATTCCTGATACTATTGATGATTTATTAAATATCTCGCAAAATAAGGCGTTAAATGAAGTTTTATCATCAAACCCATTTCATATTATTCATGGTCCTCCAGGAACAGGAAAAACGCACACATTAGTAAGAGCTATTTCGAAATTAGTTAAAGAAGGGAAACGTATTTTGGTTGCTGCTCCATCTAATGCCGCAGTTGATCATATAACTGCTGAAATCGCAAAGGAAAACCAAACAGTACTAAGGCTTGGTAATTCGTTTAAAATAAAAAACACCGTTCTTCAATACACGCTTGATTACAAAACTTTAAATGATCCGCTTAGCCAAGTTGTAAAGCGACTCAAGAAGGAAGCGGAACAAGTTCGAAAAAAAGCATTTCAATACAAACGTAATTTCGATAAAGAAGCTTATCAAGAGCGAAAAAAACTGCGCAGTACTTTAAAAGATATTCGAAAAGATATTCGTGCAATTGAGCGTGATATTTCTAATAGTTGTATCGAAAAAGCAACGGTTATTACGGGCACTTTTATGGCACTACAGCATGAAAGAATTCAAAATTTCAATGCCGACATATTCATTGTGGATGAAGCTGGGCAAGCATTAGAACCTGCCATTTGGTCGGTTGCTCGATTTGCGCCACGACTTATTTTAGCAGGAGATTCTATGCAATTGAGACCAACTCTTTTTTCCGAGAAATCAATGGAATTAGGGTTGGCTATTTCTCTTTTAGAAAAAGGAATGGAAATCGGCATTCCAACAACTTTACTAGATGTCCAATACCGGATGAATGATGTAATTATGCAATTCTCCAATCAGATGTGCTATGACAATCAATTATCTTCAGATCAAACAATAAAAAACCTTTCTCTTTTAAATGAAATACATAAACCCCTAGAATTTATAGACACTGCAGGTTGCGGTTTTGATGAAACCAATGATGAATCTGGAGGGATTTATAATTTGGAGGAAATTAACCTAATTAAAAAACGTCTTGACGAATTACAAATAGATCATAACTCAATTGGAATAATCTCTCCTTATCGAAAACAAATTTCAATGATTCAGGAATTTGTAACATCTAATGCTATTTACGCACAAACAATTGATAGTTTTCAAGGACAAGAACGTGATATCATTTTCATTTCCCTTGTTCGCTCAAACTCAGCTAATGCAATTGGTTTTTTATCAGATTATCGAAGAATGAATGTAGCCCTTACTCGAGCAAAAAAGAAATTAATCATTATTGGGGATTCGGCAACATTGGGAAATCATTCTTTTTATCAAAAACTATTGGACTATGTTGAAAAATATGGCGCTTATAGAAGTGCATGGGAATATGCTTAGCAGAGTTTATTAACGAATTCTTCACAGTTTAATATTCATCTGATCATTTTTAGTAATTTTACCCTGATGCGACTTTTAAGCAAATATGCGGCAATTCTATTTTTAATTTTAATTTTTCCAACAATTCGGTTTGTTGCAAATAATTTCATTTTAGAATCTAGCACAGCGATTTACGGATATATCCCTCAAGAAAGTGATCTTGTTGTGGAAATAAATTCGCGCAATTTTGTTTCTGAGATGGCATATCAACGGATTTTCAATGAGGCTTACTTTATGAAAAAAATCTATCCGTCAACAGAGGAAAAGCAAGGATCAGAGCCTTCTCTTGAAATGCAAGAAACAAAAAATGGAATTGATATTTTTTCAAAAGTCATTTTGTTTAGAGAGCAGTGGGCCAATGAAACAATATGGATTGGTTTATTAAAATACACAGATGAGTCTGCATTACGTAAATTCATACACGAGAATATTGGGGATGGAGAAAATCAAATTGAATTTAATGATTCTTATGCAGTTGTTCAGCTATCTCCATCTTCAAATCAAGAACGGTTAAATGAACATTTAAAGAAAATAGCTAATAAAGAGGTCAAAGGCTTTTCTGAACGAGTTGATTTAAAGTTTTACTTCGATCCTGACAAAGAAATTAACTGTTATATTATCCCTAAAAACACTGAGCAAAACAAATTAATTGATGGTTATCTATCTTTTGATTTTCTTCAAAATTCGATTCGTATAGAAGGAAGTTTCACACCACTTCCAGAATTTAACGGCAGCTCTCCAATTGCATATCAAACTGATGAAAGTAAAGCTTTAACATTACGAAGTTCGTTGAATGTATTTAATAGTATTTATTGGTTTAATGAAGAGAAAATTGAAGACATTCCTCATTATAGTCAACTTGTCTTTGACTATGATGGAATTGATTGTAAATTGATTAATCGGAACCAAGGATTTTCATTTCCCTTTAAAAGTTACCCTAAAACAAATATTCATTTTGACATTATTGATCCTTTGGTTTGGAATGATTTTTTTACCACGCTTGAAGGAAACAAAGAATTTTTGGTTGACACTTTAAATAAAAAATTGCTTACTGCAACTGGTGCTTCTTTCAATTATGATTTAACTAATCAATCATTTCGACTGATGCAAAATTCTTTTGGATTGGTTCCAGCAACTGATTCTAATCTTTATTTTGATCTTAAAATGAATGTTGATGGAATGATTAACAATACAACGTTTGGAGTAGATGAAGAAAATCCGCCAAGTGTACTCGAACAAACTCTTGGGATTGCGATTGCCGAAGAAATAATGGGAGAAATAAAAATGCTTGCAACTTTAGAAACAGTTGATTTTGAAATTCGTAAATCAGATAATTCAAACGAAATCGACGCTATCGGTACGATTACTACAAAAGAAAAAAATGGTCAGGCTATGGTTGAAAGTTTGTCTTTAGGTATGGCTACTCTACTCTTTTTAAGTAATTACTAAGCCTCCAATTCTACTTTTAACGATTCGAAATAGGCTTTCATTTCAAGCATTCTAGAACCATACCACGAAAATAGTTCGCCATCTACAAAGTGAATTTTTGCTGAATGAAAGGCATTTATTTCTTGGGCATGCTCTTTTTTAAACGGAAAAGGCTCTGAACTGAGAAGTATAAATTCGGGGTTTAATGTCTTTATTTGATTGATTGTCAATTCTTCATAACGACTTTCTCTTGATTCGATTTTATTTTGAAACCCAAGTTTTTCTAATAAAAATCCAATAAAGGTATTTGGTCCAACGACCATATAGGGTTTACTCCAAATAAAATATAACACCGATCCCTTTAATTTCGGTAATGTTTCAAAATCACGTTTTACCTGATTTGTTAATGCTTTTGACTTTGCTTCTTTCCCAACTAAAACACCAACATCTTGGATCATTTGACATGCTTCATCTACATTAAAAATATCACTAATGTATACCTGATAATTTTCTTTCAAATGCTCAATATCCGCTTGCGCATTTTCTTCTTTATTGGCAATAATTAAATCTGGTTTTAGTTCAGCAATTTTTTCAAAGTTTACATTTTTTGTTCCACCAACTCTTTTTTTGGATCGATACCATTCGTCTGGATGAATACAGAATTTTGTTATTCCGACAACTTCATCCTCACAATCTAAAAAATAGAGTAATTCCGTTTGTGATGGCACTAAAGAAACAATCCGTTTAGCTTTTTGAGCTAAACGGATTGTATTATTCATTTGATCTTTAATTTCAATCATTCTTTTTAAGCGATTGCATTAATTAAATCATGTCTTGTAACAATGTGGTGTTTTCCATTTGCCAATTCAATCAACACTGCAGGAACTTGTTTGCTCACATTTTTTGAAATTTCTTCAATTGTAGCATTTGCTGGTAAAATTGGAAGTGGTTCTTGCATAATACTAGCGAGAGGTGTATCAATTAAAGATGCATCTTCAATAATACCTTGATATAACCTAGCATCATCAACATATCCTATAATTTCTCCATCTTTCGTCACTGGTATTTGAGAGATGTTATAGGTTTTCATTTTAGCCACCGCATGCGAAACCAATTCTTCCGATCCGCAAGTTACTAAACCATGCTCTCCATGTTGTGCAACCAAATCTGCAGCATACTTAAATCCTTCATCAAGAAAACCTCTTTCTTTCATCCAATCGTCGTTGAACATCTTTCCAACGTATCGGCTTCCATGATCATGAAATAAGACAACAATTACATCATCTTCTTTAAACTTGTCTTTCATTTGGAGTAGACCAGCAATTGCAGCTCCAGCAGAATTTCCAACAAAAATTCCTTCTTCTCTTGCTAATCTTCTTGTAAAAACAGCAGCATCTTTATCTGTCACTTTTTCAAAATGATCAATTACTGAAAAATCTACATTTTTTGGTAAGATATCTTCTCCAATTCCTTCTGTGATGTAAGGATAAATCTCGTTTTCATCAAAAATTCCCGTTTCATGATATTTTTTGAAAACAGAACCATAAGTATCTATTCCAAGATTTTGAACATTTGAATTTTGTTCTTTTAAGTATTTTCCTGTTCCAGAAATCGTTCCTCCAGTTCCAACACCAACTACAAAGTGAGTTACTTTACCTTCTGTTTGTGCCCAAATTTCGGGCCCAGTTTGTTCATAATGAGCCACTGCATTTGATGGATTATCATATTGATTAACATACCAAGAATTTGGTGTCTCTTTAGCCAATCGCTTAGAAACTGAATAGTACGATCGTGGATCATCTGGTTCAACAGCTGTTGGACAAACAACTACTTCGGCTCCTACAGCTCTTAAAATATCCATTTTTTCTTTACTCTGCTTATCATTTAGTACACATACTAACTTATATCCTTTAATGATACAAGCAAGTGCTAATCCCATTCCAGTATTACCAGAAGTACCTTCAATAATTGTTCCTCCAGGTTTAATTAAACCTGAAGCTTCGGCATCTTCAACCATTTTCAACGCCATTCTGTCTTTTACAGAGTTTCCAGGATTCGTTGTCTCGACTTTAGCTAAAACAGTTGCTTTAATCTCTTTTGTCAACGAATTTATCTTGATGAGTGGAGTATTCCCTATGGTTTCAAGAACGTTATTGTAATATTTCATCTTCTAATAATTTTATAGCACGTAAATTAATAAGTTATACGTTTATTAAATTTTATTAAGCAAAGGTAGATAATATCATTTACACCAATTCATTAAATACAAAAAAAGAGGCGAACATGTGTTCGCCTCTTTTTCTTCTTCTTTTAATCTAATTAATCCATCAATTTTCTATAGCGTATTCTCTTCGGCTCAACGTCTCCAAGGCGTTTTTTACGGTTTTCTTCATATTCCGAATAAGTTCCTTCGAACCAATAAACAGAAGAATCATTTTCAAAGGCAAGAATATGCGTACATATTCGATCTAAAAACCATCTATCATGTGAAATAACAACTGCACAACCTGCAAAGTTTTCAATTCCTTCTTCTAAAGCTCTAATTGTATTCACATCAAGGTCATTGGTTGGCTCATCTAATAAGAGTACGTTTGCCTCCGTTTTTAAAGTCATTGCCAAATGAAGTCGATTACGCTCTCCTCCAGATAAAACGCCAACTTTTTTCCCTTGATCTGATCCATTAAAGTTAAAACGACTTAAATAAGCCCTAGAATTTATCTTTTGTTTTCCAATTTCAATAAATTCTGTTCCACCCGTTACCACCTCGAAAATACTTTTCTCTGGATCCATGTCTTTATGGTCTTGATCTACATAACCAATTTTCACTGTTTCTCCAACATTAAAAGCACCACCATCAGGAGTTAATTCATCCATAATCATCTTGAAAATAGTGGTTTTACCTGCACCGTTTGGTCCTATTATTCCTACAATACCATTTGGAGGAAGGTTGAAATTTAAATCATCATAAAGCAACTTATGATCAAAGCTTTTTGATACACTTGCAGCTTCAATCACATTTGTTCCTAATCGTGGTCCATTTGGAATTGGAAGCTCTAAATTTGCTTCTCTTTCTTGTGATTCTTCACTCAATAGTTTATCGTAATTATTTAAACGTGCTTTATTTTTTGCATGCCTTCCCTTTGGATTCATCTGTACCCATTCTAATTCACGCTCTAAAATTTTTCTACGTTTACTGGCTTGCTTTTCTTCAGAAGCCATTTTTTTGGTTTTCTGATCTAACCATGTTGAATAGTTTCCTTTCCATGGAATTCCTGAACCACGATCTAATTCTAGAATCCATCCAGCTACATTATCTAAAAAGTATCTGTCGTGCGTAATTGCAATAACAGTCCCTTCATAATGTTTCAAATGTTGTTCTAACCAATCAACTGATTCAGCATCTAAATGGTTTGTTGGCTCATCCAATAATAAGATATCTGGTTTTTGCAGTAAAAGCCTACAAAGCGCCACCCTTCTTTTTTCTCCTCCTGACAATGTTGCAATTTTTTGCTCTTCTGGAGGGCATCTTAATGCATCCATTGCCCGCTCTAATTTGCTGTCTAAATCCCAAGCATCCAATTGATCAATTTTTTCTTGAACAGTTCCTTGTCGTTCAATCAATTTATTCATTTTATCAGGATCGTTCATTACTTCCTCATCCATGAATCCAGCATTAATCTCCTCATACTCTTTAAGTAAGTCTACTGTTTCTTGAACACCTTCTTCTACAATTTGTTTTACCGTTTTTTCAGGATCAATCACAGGCTCTTGAGCTAAATACCCCACCGAATGTTCTTTGGAAAAAACAACATCTCCCTGATATGCTTTATCAAGTCCAGCAATAATTTTTAGAACTGTGGACTTACCAGATCCATTCATCCCAATAATTCCAATCTTAGCGCCATAATAAAATGAGAGGTAAATATCTTTAATGATGGGTTTTCCTTGGGGAGTTGCTTTTGAAACTCCAACCATAGAAAATATAATTTTTTTATCGTCTGACATAGGTTTTTCTTTTATTCGTGTATTTTTTTAGGGGAAAAAATGCTTTATTCAAAAGTACAAATTTCGAATCAATATTAAAGCGGTTATTTTGAATGAAATTTTACTTTTTTTAAATTATAAATCACAAAAAAGAGATATTAGACGGTTAGCTTTTTAGTTGTTGGTTGCACTAAGAATAAAACAATTAATAAAAAGTAAATTATGAATTATTTAAACCACAAATTAGCATTTTTAACAATCCTTTTTTCAGCAGTTTTGGCATTTGGACAAACAACAGAAATTTTTCAATCACGAATTAATGAAAACGGGAACTATTCTGAAAAAGTCTACATGTTAACCGTTAAAAAAGATAAAAAAGGGAACGTAACTTCAGTTGAACGTACTTTAACAAGTAACAAAAAAGTAAAAGGGATTTCTACTTTCTTTGAAGGAGAAGTTGATTATGAAATTACTAAAGAAGGATTTACAATTCCAGCTTCAAAAAGTGGACAGTATAAATTTTATGAATTCAAAGGAAAAGAAGGTGAAGTAGAACCTATCTTTTTCTCAAAAGACGGACATACAGTAATCAATATCCATTGTGGTTGCAAAGCATCCGCAGGAACTATTTCAATTAATGCAACGGGAGATGGGCAATGTAATCCGGCAAGAGCTTCAGGAGTTTTTTTTTCGTGTAATAGTATAGGGTGTTCTGGTTGTTGCAGTCAAACTGTTAGTATTGATCAATACACATTTGATAACGGCATTTGGATTGCCGAATAAACGAACACTTTGGAATAAGAAATCAAAAAATCACTTTTTCCTTCGTTAAGACTTTTACAACAAAAAAGAGGCTAACTCTAATGAGGCAGCCTCTTTTTATTAAAAAAATGTTCTATTCTTTATTTCTCTACAAATGATTCAATAATCATATCCATGTCTGCTTCAAACTCTCCTTTTTGCTCTTCAATACACCATGTTAAAACTTGATAAAATGCCTTATCACCTTCAAAAACACCTAATTTGTAGTATACATTAATATTTCCTTGTGGCCCGAAAAGTGTTCCTTGCATTTGACTTTTTACGCAATCCATTCCATTTACTTTTTCGACTTCAGGATTAGTTGTTAGAATGTTATATTCATCTAATCCATTTCCAAGAGACTCTACTGAAATTTCACTATAAGACATTGCGTCAAATTCAACATCTAGGTCGTAAGTTTCAATTTCTTCTTTCGTTTCCATTAAAACGATCAAGTAATGTTCTTTTACTTCTAACCCCATTTCTTTCACATATCCATACTGTAAGCTCGCTTCAGCATTTAGATCTGTCATGATATCCATTCTGTCTGGAATTTTAATATCGAAAAACGCATTATTCGTCTTTAGTGAAAGCCCAGTTTCTTCATCTAAGACATTTTGATCTAGTTCTGCTCTTAATTCTTCTAGCATTCCTTCTAGTTCTTCTTTTTCACTACTTCCTCCACAAGCAAAAAAACCGAAAGAAAGGATCAGTACTGCACTAATTTTTAATGTCTTCATTCTTATTTTATTAAATTCTTTATTTCGGATAAAAGTATATATAATTGATCAATGCCTGACTTTGTAATAAAAAAAATTAATCCAATTGGATTCTTTGCTGTATTAATCAAAGTGTAAAGCTATCATACTGTTTCAAAATTCATTATTTTCGCAGAAACTTGTACTATGAATATTGCGCTTTTTGGTTATGGAAAAATGGGGAAAGAAATTGAATCCATTGCCGCTTTAAGAAAGCATTCAATTTCCGCTCGTGTCACTAGCAATGCTCCGAAAGAAACATTTGATTATTCTAACACAGATGTTATCATTGAATTTTCACGACCAGAATTTGCAAATGAAAATATTCGTTTTGCGTTAGAAAACAATATCCCAATTGTTGTTGGAACTACTGGTTGGTATGATAGCTTAGATGAATTGACAACACTTTGTAATGACAAAAAAGGAAGTATTTTACACGCTACAAACTTTAGTTTGGGAGTTAATGCTTTTTTCGCAGTGAATCGTTACTTAGCAAAAATCATGAACGAGTTAGATGATTATTCTGCAGAACTTATCGAAATTCATCATACAGAAAAATTGGATGCACCAAGTGGTACAGGAATTAGTTTAGCAGAACAAATTATAGAGGGACATCAAGGTTATTCTAATTGGGAAAATGTTAAAAAAGATAAAATTAATTCGAATGAGACACTTTCGTTAGCTTCATTGCGTTTACCAAATGTTCCAGGAACACATGAAATAAAGTATGATTCGCCCATTGACACCATTGAAATTAAACACGTTGCGCACAACAGAAAAGGTTTTGCTAAAGGAAGTGTTTTAGCAGCAGAATGGTTAGTCGGAAGAAAGGGTGTATTTACAATGCAAGATATTTTAAAATTTTAATATGACTTATTTAGGATTACTTATTGGTTATTTAATTATTGTCTTAACACCAATCATAGGAGGATGGGACACATTGTTTGAGCGTTTGGAGAAACCTAAAAGTACTGCATACATCCCATTTTATAATTATTATGTTGCTTTGCGTGCTACGAATCAACCTTGGTACTGGGCGATCTTCTTGTTGATGCCAGGAATTCAATTTATCATGTGGGCTTCAATTAATGTTACAGTAATTCGAAAATTTGGTGAATTTGGTGTTAAAGAAACAATTTTAGGAATTCTATTTCCTTTTCCTGTTTTTTGGCAATTGGTTAAAAATGAGGAAAAATACCAACCTGTTGCTCCGACAAATTGGGATATTGTGAAACAAGTTAATATGCGAACTCCAAGTGATCATGTTGCGTTATTTTTTGCGCTCCCAATTATTGGACATGCAATTGCTTACCCGTTTTCTATGCTAGGATTTAAACGTAATCCCGGCAAAAAATCAATTTTCAAAGAGTGGGGAGACGCTATTTTATTTGCTTTGATTGCTGCAAGTGCTATTCGAACATATGTTTTCGAACCATATACGATTCCAACAGGATCTATGGAAAAAACATTAATGGTTGGTGATTACCTCTTTGTAGAAAAGTTAACTTTTGGGCCGCGCGTTCCAATGACACCTTTCTCCTATCCTGTAGTACATAATAGTTTTCCTGTTTTGAATGTAAAGTCTTACACAGAATTGCAGAAAATACCGTACACAAGGCTTCCAGGTTTCCGTTTTGTAGAACGAAATGATGTTACTGTATTTAATTTCCCTGCAGGAGATACGGCTCTTAACGATCCTAGAATGCCATATGGTTTAATAGGACATACTTATGAGCAAATTTTAAGAGATGAAGCCTACTTGATGTGTTTAAGAGATGGTAGAGGGGTTTCTCATTTTGAAGCAAACTTTCAACAATATATTAAAAGAGCACGTAATAACTTTGAAAATGGAAAGGTATATTCAAGAGCTCCTTATCCTGAAGATTCAAAAAAAGGATATACGAGCATAAATGGAGTTTTGTACCGACCGGTAGATAAAAGGGAAAATTATATAAAACGTTGTGTTGCTGTTCATGGAGATGTCATTGAAATAAAAGATAAGGAGTTATTCATTAATGATGAACTCGCTTATCAGGCGCCTAACATGCAATATTCGTATTACGTAAAAAATAGACCCATCAATAGAGTTACACAAGCAGATATTAAGGGATGGGAAAAGTATGGTATTGTTGAGCAAGAAGTATACGAACGCAGTGGACTTACGAATGACCCTAATAATGGCAATGTTGGTTTTTTATTGAACAAAGAAGACTATGCTAAGGCAAAAATAGCTTTTGGGAATGATTTAACACTTGACGTTACAAAAAAAGGATTTTACAGTAAAGCGCTTGATGAAGGAATTACGGGAGGATACTACCCTGTGTTTCCAAATGATAATCAATACGATTGGACTGAAGATAATTTCGGTCCTTTAAAAATTCCTTCTAAAGGAGATATAGTTGATTTAACACATCAAACATTACCTATTTATCGTCGAATTATTTCTACTTATGAAAGTCATGATTTAGTCGAAAAAGCAGATGGAATTTATATTGACGGAGAAAAAGTAACACAATACACAATCGAAATGGATTATTATTGGTTGATGGGAGATAACCGTAATCGATCTGCAGATTCACGATTTTGGGGATTTGTTCCTGAAGATCATGTTGTGGGTAAAGCTGCTTTCATTTGGATGTCAAGAGGACCAGAAGGAGTGCGTTGGGAACGTATTTTTACTGGGATAGATTAGTTAGTAATGTACGTTGTTTATGTTTTATCATCTGCTGACGGAACGTATCATTTTGGTATAACGAAATCGCTTGAAGAAAGACTTAGTTATCGCAGAGATGTACAAAACAACCTTTTTGATGACAAAGAATCACTAAAATGTGTTTTCTCTGTTACGTTTCAATCGATTCAAAATGCCATAGATTTTCAAACTGATTTAAAATGTTGGTCTTCTGATTCAATTGAGCATTTGATCCATAAAGAACCTGCTGAAACGAAAATTTTAAATGCTTACCTCAACCGAGAAGTTGTTAAGCCAAAAACAACAATTGAAGGCCACAGAAGTACTAAAATTCTACCACTACTCTACTGTGGAAATATTGCTTATTATTCACAATTTAAAAAAAACGATCATATAATTTTCGACGTCAATGAACGCTTTCAAAAGCAGACTTATCGAAGTCGTTGTACAATTTCGTCGACAAATGGGAATCAAAACTTAATTGTACCTGTTGAACGACCTTCTGGAAAAGAATCGCTGATGCATGAAATTAGAATAAGTACAGCTGAAAATTGGAAAAAGAACCATTTAAAAGCCATTGAAAGCTCCTACAGAAATACTCCTTTTTACACTTACTATTTCAACGACTTACAGCATATAATTTCTTCAGAACACAACCTTAGTCTTGTTGAATTAAATTTTCAATTAACAAACTATTTCATTGATCGAATTGGGTTAAATTGTACTACAGAAATAACAAAAGAAACATACCCTATTTCAAAAGAATATGAAGCATTTACTTTACCTAAGAATCGAACAACTTATCGAAACAAGAGTTATCATCAAGTTTTTCAAGAAAAACACGCTTTTGAACCCAATTTAAGCATCCTTGATCTTCTTTTTAATTTAGGTCCTGAAACTAAAGCTATTCTTGACTCTGTTTCTCTCAATAAATAACAATAATTCTTTCCTTAATCTAATACAATCGTCCCTTTTTAAGTCAGAAAATTGTAACAAATTATTCCTCTTTCCAATCTACTCGATTTGGCGTATACGGAATTCCTTTTAAGTTCATCTTCTTTTCAATCTCTCCTATGCGCATTGCAAATTCATCAACCTTTGTTCTAATTTGTGCATATTCAACCTTAGCAATTTGCATTTGTTCTTTTTGCGTTGAAGTGATATTTGATGTTGAATACCAAGTTTGGTATACAATCGTTTCTATTCTTCCACTCGTACTAGGAATTGTTTCAACGTCTCTACTAGACTTATGATAATCTCCCCATAAATTTAATTCAATAGCGTGCGCTAGTTTTTCTAACGCTTTCACTTCTTTCATCCAATTCAAATCTGCCTCTGGATATTGTTGAATTGCTGATTTAATATGCTCTAATGTATTGTTAAGTTCTCCTATTTGATTTCCTGTACCAGCGACCCTTCTTCTTAATTCTGCCAGCTCTTTCTTAAATACTGCATTCTCTTCTGTTTGACGACTCAAAGATGAATTTTCAAGAGCTTTTACTTCGAAAGGAGTTGCTTCTGTCATTTTTGATAAGATTCCATTATCGCTTAAATACATTTCTACGGTATACTTTCCAGGAATTACTAATGGTCCTTTATCTGGATTACTATATCGTCCAACAGAACCTTTTGATTTTCGAATTGGATTGGTTGTTGGATATCTTAAATCCCAAGTTATTCGATTGATTCCTTGACTTGCTCCAGATTTAATCTTCTGAATTTCTTTACCGCTTTCATCTTTAATCACAAACAATAAATAAGCTGATTCATAATTGTCTTCCGCTACAAATTCATCATAATTTGGATACGAAATATTTTGATTATTTTCTTTTGCTTCTGCTTCTTTTTCTTTTCGTTGATCTTTTAATGACTTTGGTGTTTCCTTTAAATAGTAAGTAAATGTCGCTCCAAAATCAGGATTTTTAGATGCATAATGTGATTTCCCTTGTGATCCTATACCTCTCAATCCTAATGGATTAGATTCAATATACTCCAATGCCCTCCTTATTGGAAAGATATGTGCTTTTTTATCTAAATTCTCTTTAGAAAGTGTTCTTAATGGTGTATAATCATCTAGTACATAAAAACCTCTTCCAAATGACGCAAGTACTAAATCATTTTCTCTTCGTTGAACAGCAATGTCACGAATTGCGATTGTTGGCAAACCTGATTTTAATTGTGTCCATTCTTTTCCTCCATCAACCGTAAAAAACAATCCAAATTCTGTTCCTGCAAAAAGTAGATTTGAATTTTCACCATCTTCTGCTATTGCATAAACAGTACCTCTTTCAGGCAGATTCCCTACAATAGATTGCCATGTATTTCCCTTATCTGTACTCTTTAAAATATAAGGTTTAAAATCTCCTTGTTTATGGTTATTAAAAACAGCATAAACCGTAGATTCATCATGTTGTGAGGGCAGTACCATATTAACATAAGTCATTTTAGGTATACCAGGAAAATTATCTTTCTTATTCCAAGTATTTCCTCCATTATCTGTTATTTGAATTAAACCGTCATCTGTTCCTGCATAGATTAAATTTTTATTTTTTGGTGATTCATCCATAGCAACAATATTTCCAAAAATAGTTGTCGACTTATTTTTCATCACAACATCTGGTGATTGGACTTGTCCCATAACTTTCATTTGATTTCGGTCCAGTTGCCTTGTTAAATCAGGAGATATTGTTTCCCATGTATTTCCTCTATCAACACTTTTAAATACTTTGTTTGCCGCAAAATAAAGTGTCTTATGGTCATGATTTGAAACAACAAGAGGAGCATCCCAATTCCAACGATACGCAGCTTCTCCTTTTCCAGGCATGGGTTGTATTCCCATTTTTTCTCCACTTTGTCTATCGTATCTAACCAACCATCCGTATTGCGCTTGTGCATATACAATATTTGGGTCTTCAGGGTCTACTTGTGATTCGAATCCATCTCCTCCATTTGTAATGTACCAATCTGAATTTTGAATCCCAGCGTTGTTTACTGTTCTTGATGGTCCACCTAATGAATTATTGTCTTGCGTACCGCCATAAACATTATAAAAAGGAGAATCATTATCTAAGGCTACTTTATAGAATTGTGTGATAGGTAAGTTTTGTTTGTATTGCCAATTTTGGGCATGATCCCATGTTTCATATAAACCGCCATCACAACCAACTAACCAATGATTGGTATTCGCTGGGTTTATCCATATACAATGATTATCTACATGTTTGCTAGATTCTCCTGTCCTAACAAAAGTCTTTCCTCCATCTGTTGTATGATGCAGCCAAGTACTCATACTAAATACTTTATCTCTGTTTATTGGATCGCAATAAATTTCTTGATAATAATTACCGCTCGTACTATAGCTATTTTGCTTTTGCCAATTTGCTCCTTTGTCTGTTGATTTATAAAATCCTTTTTTATCTCCTTCGGCTTCTACAATAGCATAAACATAATTGGGGTCTGCTGGAGAAATTGCTAATCCAACCCTTCCCATCTTTCCTGACGGTAATCCTGCATTTAGTTCTTTCCATGTTTTTCCGCCATCAACCGTTTTATAAACGGCACTTTCTTCACCACCTCCAATATATGTAAAAACATGTCTTCGTCTTTGATGCACAGCCTCATAAAGAATATCAGAATTAGATGGATCCATCACTAAATCAGCAGTTCCTGTATTATCAGATATAAAGTGAATTCTTTCCCAATTCTCTCCTCCATCAACGGTTTTATAAACACCTCTTTCTCCTCCCTCTGACCAAAGCGGGCCATAAGCCGCAACATAAACAACATCAGAATTTCTTGGATCGACAATAATTTTTGAAATATGTTCAGAATTTTTCAATCCCATATTTTTCCATGTTTTTCCGCCATCTTCAGATTTATAAACTCCATCTCCATATGCTACAGAACGTTGATTATTATTTTCTCCCGACCCTACCCAAACGGTTGTTGTTTGATTTGGATCAATCGTAATACAACCGATCGAATATGAACTTTGCCCATCAAAGATTGGTGTAAAAGTAGTTCCTCTATTTGTTGTTTTCCAAACACCTCCAGAAGCAACAGCTAAATAATACTCACTTTCATTGTTTGGATTAACTGCTAAATCTGCAATTCTTCCAGCAGTCAACGCTGGTCCTATATTTCTCCATTTTAATCCAGAAACTAAGTCACTATTTATTTGACTCGTTTTTCCGGTTTCATCTTTCTTGTTTTTATCCTTTTTTTGTGCATTCAAAGGAATTGAAAAACAGATTGCTGTTAAGAAAATAAAAAATGTTTTCATGTAATTGATTTAAAATATTAGCCTTTCTAAAATAATATAGAACTAGGCATTAACTGTGCAAAAATAGTGTTTAAATATATCTAAAATTACTGTGGATTTGATTGTTTTAATTTAAATTCGGATGAACGGAAAATCATTGCAAAAATTAGTACGCTCCAAGGTATTTTCTTGCAAACCATTCTATTGATAAAAATAACATGATAAGAATGAACAACCATTTATAATCGATCAGATCATCAAATTCCTTTTCTTGATATACAACGGTTACCATATCTTCTCTTTCTTTGATTATTTGGCTTAAATCGTTTAGCTCATTCGGAAAATGAAATGAACCACCCGAACTGGAGGCGATATTTCTTAAAATTCTATGGTCGGCAACACTGTTCAAATATTCAAGTTTTAATTCTCTTACTAAAAAAGTTCCAGTTTTAGTATATTCTTTTTCTTGAAACACCGTTTTTGCCTCCCAATTATAAACTCCTTGCGGAAGTTTACCCAAATCCAGTTGATAAGCATCTGATGTTTTTATAAAAAAGGATTCAAAATTTTCATCATTTTCATTAATGAAAGTGAATTCAACCTCAGGTTCATTAATTCGTTCAAATGATTTATTGTACAATTCTGCTTTGACTAAAACGGATTCATTTTCATTGTATTCGTTTTCCAATGTTATTCTAAACGGGTCCTTATTTTCTTTAACAGCGAGATAGGTAATTAACTTTCCAAAAAAGGCATTGAAATTAGCTGTTTTTCTATTTTTCAATTGATCATTTAAGCGCCATCTCCAAATTCCTTCTCCCATAACAACTCCTATCCTACTGTTTTGTTTTTGAGTAAAATAAATCAATGGCTGATCCAATCTTATGCTCCCTACCTTTTGATATGCCAATATTTCTATTGCATTACTAAACTTTATATTTCCAAAAGGAGCTTGCAGTGGTGGTGAAGAAGATAATAGTTGAATATTATCCGGAGAAATAAGAATTTCTTTAAAATTGCCATTGTGCGCAAAACTGGTTTCTTCTGTTTCACTTGACCTTCCACTAAATCCAATTTTCATTTTTTCCAATGCCGCAAGATCTGCATTTCCGCCAACAATATATAATGCCGGACCTACTCCATTTAACAAGTAATCGTTTAACGTTTTACTTTCATTTATGTAGTTGTGTACAACGATTAAGTCATATGGGCTAACATTCTCTACTTCTGCAATAGGTTGAATTGTAACTTCATAATTTTTATTTTGATCAATTACTGATCGCAATGCACTAATATCAGGATGAGGTGCACTAGATGCAATTAATATTTTTTGTCGTCCATCAATAACCTCTACATAAAAATTAGCATTATTGTTTTTAAGACTATATTCATTTTCTACTGTGCTAATTTCTGCTCTGAGTTTTCTAAACCCTACTTTGTCCGCTTTAATAATAAATTGCAATTTGCCCTGTCCTTCCTTTGCATCAAAAGTTATTTTTTTTTCTTGCAATAAACGTTCTCCATCATAAATACCAACACTAATTGTCTCTCCTTGACATTTTGTTTGAGAAAATGCTATTTCAACGGGATAATCATTTCCTAGAAAAGCAATATCATTATGATTGACTTGGTCAATTCGAACATCTTTAACTGCAATTGTGTCACCCAATCCAATTGTAAAAATTGGCAAAAAACTTTTTCGTGCAATTGCATATATTGGATTTGCACCTGCATTATATATTCCGTCAGAAGCTAAAACAATTCCACCTATATTTCGATTAGTGTATTGGTCGAAAATTGTATTAAAAACTGTAGATAAGTCAGTTAATTTACCTTGATAATTTGAGTTAAACCCTGTTTCTAGAGTAGAAGCAAATGAATAATTCTGAACTTCAAAATCTTCCGTTAAATTTGACGAAAAATTATTTAACTCTTCTAAGTATTTTTCTTTATAGTAAGTCGAATCTTTCGCTAAAAGAATGCTTGCCGAATTATCGTTTACAACAAATAACAATGGTTTTTCTTTTCTTTCTGTAAAATTTTCAATTATTACTCCAAGAAGTAAAAGAAGGAGAATAAATACACTAATAAAGCGGAATACTGCTAAAGCAATTTTAATTGTTCTCTTAACTTCTTCTAAAAGTGCATCTTTTCGATAAAGAAAAAACGCATACGAAAAAGCCAATAGCACGGCCAAAAAAAGCCATCCGGGGTGATATGTAAATAAAAAATCCACGATTAATTAATCCTATTCAGTATGAATAAACGCTAAATTAATGAAATACTTTTGCTCATTCTATAAATCTTTCTTTTTTCCCAACGATATTAAAACAGCATTTGTATTTTTAACATAAATTTTGTTGAAATGAATTTTTTCCAACTTTTAGGATTGGGTTATAAGAATTACTTGAAAGGAATTCGATTCTTGATTGAACACAAGCTCTATTGGTTTGTATTGTTCCCGCTTATTTTATTTGCTGGGGTTTATTGGGTTGGATTATATTTTGAAAATGTCGAGACCAGAATTGGTCAAGAAATGATTGAAAAGGCCAGGGATTTTGAAACCCTACGTGGCGTAACTTGGATGACAACCAGGATGTTGTTTTTTGATTCACTGTACATTGTCTTTACAAAATTCACCCTTTATATTGTTGTAATTATACTTTCTCCGCTTTTGGCTTTTTTATCTGAACGAATTGAAAAAATTCTCACTGGAAACAAGTATCAATTTAGTCCAAAACAATTATTCAATGACATTAAAAGGGGGTTAAGAATTGCATTAAGAAATATTTTTTGGGAATATTTTTTCATTATTATCATTTTAGGAATTGCTTCTTTCTTTGGGGGAACTGCCAAGAATTTTTTCATCTTTTCGCTTCCAATTGCTATCGGATTTTATTTTTATGGTTTTGCCTTTATTGATTACATTAATGAACGAAGGAGGTTGAACATTCAACAGAGTATTTATTTTGTATCAAAACATAAAGGATTAGCAATCGCAATCGGAAGTATTTATTCTATTTTCTTCCTGTCTTTCTTTTATGTTTTCAGAAACTACTCTAAACTTCCTTCAGATACGGCTACTCAATTATTATGGGGGACTATTTTGGTTTTAACATTTATCCTTGCTGCTATTGCCCCAATATTGGCAATTACCTCAGCAACTCTTTCTATGCATGAGTTGGTTGACTTGAACACAAATGAACATGCGTTAAAAACAAAAGCCGAATTAAACGAAGAAGAAAAAACATCTGAAAGACCTATCGAAAGTGTCGATAAAGATGACCCATTGGAAAGTGACTCATAAGGTTAATGTATAAAATTCTATTAAAATAGGAACAGCATATGATTCCAAAAATTCTTTTTGTAATTTTATCATAAGCTGTCTATTCCTTCTAAAACTTGGTCAAAATTACCTAACCATTAATTATTTGAATACACATCAAGAGTGAATGAAAGGGTATTAATCAATTAAATCATTCTGCATTTAATTTTAGGCAAGTTTAATTTTTATTAATTCAATCCAAACTGGTACATTATTTGCATTTAGTTTTAAAACTTCGAAAGTCGTTTAAAACAACTCTTTCAATCAATAAAAACATTATTTTTATAACCGTTAATCGTAAGAACAGTATACTATGAAATTAATTTTAACACTACTAATCACGCTTAGCGTAGGATTTAGTTTTGGTTCTACTCCCCCTGATTCAACAACCACACTGGTTCAAAAAGGAACTGCCCAATACCTTATTTCAGAAGGAAAACGCTTTTACAACGAAGGAAATTACCGTAAATCTCTTGTTAAATTTAGAGAGGCATTGTCTAAAGATAAAGGAAATCCTGTTGCAACTTATTGGTTAGCTGAATGCCATTTATCTCTTGGAAATTATGAAAAAGCGAAAAACTATGTTGAGCAAGCTTTAGAAAAAGATCAAGAAGTAGCAAAAGAAGCACAAAATGTACTTGGAATATGCCAACACAGGCTTGGGGAATTGCAACCTGCAATTAAAAGTTATAAGATGGCATTGGGCGCCGTTTCTGAAACAAGAGCAAAAGAACTTGGTGTTCAAATGCACATTGAACAGTGTGAACGTGCTATTGAAATGATGAAAAGCCCGGTGAATGTTAAAATTTCTAGGATGACTACTAATATTAACACTGCTTTTGAAGAGACAGCACCTACGTTGTCTCCTGATGGAAAAACATTTTATTTTGTATCTCGAAGAGCCGATAATAAAGGCGGAGGAATAAGCCCGGGAGATCAACGTTATTTTGAAGATGTCTATGTAAGTGTTTGGGATGAAGAAAACAAAGAGTGGGGTGAAGCAAGTAACTCTTCTGAATTAATGAGAAGAGTTAACACCAATGGTATGGATGCTGTTAGTCAAATATCACCAGATGGAAAAACACTTTACTTAACAATTAATACTATGGTTATGGAATCTCCAAAACCAAAAACAAAACACTCTGATGTTTTTTATTGTAAACTTAATAGAAAAGGTACTTGGAATTCTCCAAAACCACTAGGTAAACCAATTAACTCATTATTTTTTGACGCTGCGATTACATTAACCGAAGACGAACAAACAGCTTATATTGTTAGTGAGCGAATTGGAGGTGAGGGACGATCTGATATCTGGGTTTCATACAAAACAGGTAATAATTGGAGTAAGCCTGAAAATTTAGGGAAAGAAATTAATACACCTGGAAATGAAACTACGGTTTTCATAAGCCCTGATGGACAATACCTATTCTTCAGTTCTACAGGGCATGAAGGAATGGGCGGTTACGATATTTATGTTTCAAAAAACAATGGTGATGGATGGGATAAACCTGTAAACTTGGGGTACCCAATTAACTCCGTTTCGGACGAAACTCATTTTGTATTTTATAAGGATCTGAAAAAGGCTTATTATTCTACTTTTTCGTCTGCCGAAAACAAAGGAATGGGAGCACGTGACATTTTTGAAATCGATATGAGTAATTTTGATTTGCCTTAGTTTTTTCTTTTTTGAGTTGTTTTTAACAAGGCTTTATCGAAAAATGATCTTTTTTTGATCCTCGAATGCGCATTTTCTCTTATCTTTAATGTATTGAATACTATACTACTTTGATTAAATTATTGACATATAGCTTTTTTGGTTTCCTACTTTTATTTGTACAAAACCTTGAAGCGCAAGATACGCTTGCAGATGTACCCCGACCGAGAATCGGTCTTGGAACTGGAGTTATGAGCTACTATGGTGAGGTTCAAAATTATCAACAAGGTTTTTCTCCTACAGTTAATCGTTATGGTGGATCTGCTTACGTAAACGCACCAATTACCAGATTTTTAAATTTAGAATTTGTCGCTACCTATGCTAAGATTGCTGCAAATGAAAGAACGTTGACTCGGAATTTCAATTTTGAATCTCGGATCAGAATGGGATCAGTTATTGCTTACTACAATTTCTATCCTTTTTTTCAGCCCAATAGATCTCGTTTTCATCCTTTCATTGGTACTGGTTTTTCTTCTTTTGAGTTTTTATCTAAAGCTGATTTATTTAATGTTCAAGGGCAGCAATATTTTTATTGGTCTGACGGTTCAATAATGAGCTTAGCGGAAGATGACCCGTTGGCAAGTACAGACGCCGTACCTGTTGCAAGGGATTATATTTACGAAACTGATTTAAGAGAACTAGATGCTGATAATCTAGGTAAATACCGTGAACAAAGCTTTGCTGTTCCAATAAGCATTGGAGCTGAATGGCATATGTCACCCCGTTGGGATTTCAGAATTTCAGCAACTTATCATTTTACTTTTACCGATTTAATTGATAACATTTCAGAAGCTGGAGAAGGTATAAGAGAAGGAGATGCCAATAACGACAGATTACTTTTTTCCTCTGTTTCACTTAGTTATGATTTACGATTAAAGAAAGATAAAGAAGGTGAATTCCCTGGTTTGGAAGATGAAGAAGGGATTGAATTATTTGCTGACTGGGATCCAAATGATTTTGATCAAGACGGGGTTATTGATGCCTTTGATCAATGTCCTTTTACGCCAATAGCATCTCTTGTTGATGAAAATGGGTGTCCTTTGGATAGTGACAGTGATGGTGTTCCGGATTTTAGAGATGACGAAATGGATACTAAACTTGATAGTTATGTTGATGAGTTTGGGGTAACGTTGACAGAAGAAGACCTTGCAAAGCACATCAGATTATTTTACGATTCAACAGGATATGAGCATGAATTTGAGGAATACAGAACCGAAGTATTTTTTAATCGAGAAGGTGAGAAACAGTATCCTAAACGACCTAAAAAAACTCAAACAGGTTTAAAATATGTTATCGTTGTTGGAAAAGAACGTAAGGATGTTACTGTAAACGATCTTCATAAATATCTTGGCTATAGTGATTACAGTACAGTTTCAAAAGGAGATACAATTTATTATACATTGGGTGAGTTTGATTCAATTGAAGATGCTGTTGCCGCAAGTAATAACCTTAAGGATTTAGGAGTTAAAGTTTCTGATATTAGCAGAACAAATGAGAATAGTGAAACATTATTTTCTGTTGATGAAAAAGTAATAGAAAAAGTGGAACGAATTAATCTTAAGGATGGAAAAACAAGTCCAGACATTGGATTAACAGAACAAGTTTATAGAATACAACTCGGAGCGTTTAAAAATAAAGTAGATACGGATAAAATCTTTCCCGGTGTTGAAGATATTGTATACGGTGCATCTCAAAAAGATAACATCAACAGGTATTATAGCGGCTCGTTTAAATCTTTTGAAGAAGCTGAAGATTATAAGAAAGAATTAGCAAAAAAGGGAATAAAAAGCACTTTTGTCGTTGCCTATCAACAACAGAAAAGAGTAACGCTTAAAGAAGCAGGAGTTGAAGAAGAAAATCTTCCTGAAAATTATTCAGAAAAAGAAGAATTAACAACATTTGTAGAAGAGCGAGACACGACCAATTCAAGCGGAGGAAGTTCTGTAAGCGAAAATGGGGTCGACGAATCAAAAATAAAATATCGAATACAATTAGCTTACTTTAAGGATGAAATTCCGGTAGAAACTGTTGATATTTTGTACAACATCAAACAGATTAAACCAATTAGAGGAAAAGATGGTTCTACAACCTACTATTCCAGAGATTTTTCGTCAGAAGCCGAGAGAGATCAAGCCATCAAAGAATATATGAGTTATGGTTTAGAAAAAATGATTCCAATCATTGAGTATGAAAGTGAATTTTATACGAAAGACGAGTTTGAGAAAAAATTCACTCATTAATTTAGCTTCAATATCTTTTAAATTATTTTAAGCGTACCTAATACTCAAAAAAAGGCGCTATTACTAGGTTTCTGTTAAAACCACTCAATAAATTTGATTTTAAAAATTTTAAAAATTACGTATAAATACGTAATTTTTAAATGCCTTAACTTATAAAAAGCTCATTTATAGCTCTTTATTTTTTATTCCATTTTGAAAATTAGTAAGCCCCTTTTCAATTTCATATATTAGATAACAATAACATACTATTTATTAACTAAAATTTCAAATTTATGGCTTTTAACGAATCAGAAGGCGAAAGAATTTCATTACAAGAAGGAGCAGAATTAACTTCAAACTACAGAACTGCTCACCCAAACGAAACAATTGCACAATTTATGGGGAAAGATATCATCAATGATATCTTGACACAACCAGGTTGCGTGGGAATCCGGATCTACTACGGATTAAACAACCAAGGAGAGAAGAATATTGTTCTTGTTGGAACAGATAGTCAAGAAAATGATTTAACTTCGGGGATTATAGCAGATAGAGCATTACCTTGCCCTTTAAACTGCAGTAATCCAAACCCACTAAATTCGTGATAGAATTACTCTCAGCGCCCAATTTACAAGTATTATCAACAATTTTAGTAGTTGTAATTGGAATTATTAAATATAAAACTCTCAACCTACCGTTGAGGGTTTTATTTTATCTTATAATATTATCATTACTAACAGACTTTACCTGTTATTTATTAGTGAATTTTAACATGTATAACCTCTGGGTTATAAATTCATATACAATATTAGAATTTCTATTTTTCTCCATCTTCTATTTGTCCATTCTAAAATCCATTAAACAAATAAAGTTACTCTCATTATTTTATTTACTTAGTTTAATTGCGGTTACGATAATAACTTTTGCACAATCATTCACATTACATTTAAGTCAAATAACACTGGGAATAGAATCAATTATTTTCATTTGTTCTTCAGCTATTTACTTTAATCTAATGTTGAAAAAGTTAGAGTATTCAACCCCATGGTCTAATCCTTTATTTTGGCTTAATTCGGCTATACTAATATACTTTTCAGGATGCTTTTTCGTATTCATATTTAGTGAATACCGAGCTTTTAAATTAGTAATTATGGTTTGGGATCTTCATAACATAATTAGGATTATATTTAACATGTTAATAATTATTGGATTTTGGAAAGCCCGGAAGGAATTAATATAACTTTACTGATCATTATTGGGTGCGCTGCAATGACTTTACTTGCAGGGTTCATCATATTTTTTGTAGTGCTTTATCAAAAAAAGGCAATTATTCAGCGAAATGAAGTAGAAGCAATAAAGTTTAAACACCAACAGGAACTGTTAGAAAAAACATTAGATGTTGAAGAAAAAGAACGAGAGCGCATTGCTAAAAACATTCACGACGATTTAGGGGCCCTTATTAGTATTTTGCGGCTAAATAATTCAAGAGCATCTAAGAATGTTAAAAACCAAGAAATTTTAGACAAAATAAACAAGGAAAATACAATTATATTGAATCGAACATCTGAAAGTGTTCGCAGTATTTCAAAGAAACTTGTATCTCCCACATTGATTAAACTTGGTTTCGTCAAAGCGTTAAAAGAACTCTGTCAGAGTTTTACGCAAACAGGAGAGATTGCAATGACCTTTAGCGATCATTCGAATGGAAATTTTGCTATCGAATCTCAAAAGGCTTCGCACCTTTTCAGAGCAAGTCAAGAGATTATCAATAATATTGTTAAACACGCAGGAGCCAGCAATGTATCTGTAGAAATATTAAACCTAAACGCATCAACATCATTTACCATTACATTTATACATGACGGTAAAGGAATTTCATCCAATGATGTTTCTGAACTAACCTTAAAAAACAAGGGCCTTGGATTAATTAGTATCCAAAGTAGACTTACAATAATAAATGCCAACATTACCTACTTTGCAGCCAAAAATGAAGCTGCTAAAATAACCATTACTTATCAAAAAAATGAAGAGAAAAATTAGACTAGCATTGGCAGACGATCATACACTTTTCCGGCAAGGTTTAATTGCTTTGTTAAGTGATTATCCTGAATTAAAAATTGTCACTGAAGTTCCAAATGGGCTGGAATTAATCCAATCGTTAAAAGATAAGCCTGTTGATGTAGCTATTGTTGATTACGAAATGCCAGAAATGGATGGATTAGAAACAACACGTCAGATTAGGCTTAAATACCCAGAGACAAAAATTATTTCGTTGACCATGCACAATAGTGAAGAATTAATTATTCAATTATTAGACTCTGGAACAAATGGTTTTCTATTAAAAGATTTTGACTCTGAAAAGGTAGTAGACGCAATATACGCAGTACTTGAAAATGGTTATTATTTTAACGATCACATTTCAAAAAATATGCTTCATTTTTTAACTAAGACGAAAAAACTTAAACCAAAATTTGGAATCATTTCTCTGAGTGATAAGGAAATTCAAATTATTAAATTGATTTGCCAAGAGAAAACCAATAAAGAAATTTCTGAGATTTTAAATTTAAGCCCGAGAACAGTAGAAGGTTCACGAGGTAAAATAATCTCGAAAATAAATGTTAAAAATACAGCCGGGATTGTTCTTTACGCAATTAAAAATAATATAATTTATTAAGCGCGTCTTACAAAAAAATTTCTCCTAGGTAGGGGGTTTCTTGCTTCAACAGTAACCATAATATATTTTTCAAATAAAGTTGTTGGACAATCATTAAAAATGAACAGTTTGTTTTTTTGTTCAACATTTTCAACAATATCATTTTCTGCGGAAAGTTTACGTGTTTGTTGCAATGTCCTCTGAATGGTCTCAAAATTCAATTCGTCATCTTTCTTCTTTTCATTTGAAAGACTTCCTACCCAAATTTCCATTTCATACAATGAATTTTGATATTCTGCCGAAGCCAAGATAACTTCTGTAAAAAGGCACTTGTGCCGGACTAAATGAACACAATAAATCTGATTATTTTTGTAAAGCGCAAAATAGTCAACGTCATTTATTGAACTTAGATCAGCAGGACTGACTTTTTTCCATTTTATATTTATCTGTTCCATAATTCAACTGAATATGAAACAAATCTCGTAAATGCTTACCCCTCTTTCAAGCGTATAAATACGCAAATTTCATATTTTAGACGGATGTTTGAAATTCTTCGATTAATAAATTCAACTATTTTACTCGTAAAATAGATCTTGATGTTCAATCCAGCCATCTATGTGCTTATGATTTGGATCGTGATGTGTCCAATGGATTACTCCTCCTTTTTCACTCCACTCGTATTCTCCAAAAATTTTCACATTATCATTTTCCTTTATACCAGAAATTCGATTTGCCAAATCGATATTATGAGCTACTAAAATAGTTTGGCCTGATTTTAATTTAACAATGAATTTTTGGTGCCGTGACCCATCATTATCATCTGGCAAAACTTTTATAACTTTTGCTTTAATAAAAACTTGTTCATTATTCACATTATTATCAAAAAGTAGTTGCATTTGTTCATCCGAAGTATAAGACGGATTTTCCAGCGCGTCAATATCTAGTTGCCCTTCTGCTTGAACAGGTGTTGTCTTATCATTTGCCGGAGTCGTTTCAGATTGACATGCAATTAAGAATAAAACACTCCAAAAAAATACTGTTTTCATAATACTAAGCTTCTTCATACTCTAATTCATTTTCTTTATTTGGTTCGTTATTCAAATTTTTTAACGAATAAATGACAACAATTGTGGCTATAATCAAAATAACAGCTCCCAAAACATAAGGCACTCCCGGAAAATAAATTCCTGTATCATCTCCTGTATAAACAGAAAAGATTGCAGTATACATCAAAGGCGCAGGTATTGCCGCTAAACTAACCAAACTTGTCAATACTCCCTGTAAATTTCCTTGCTCCTTATCTGAAACTTGATCTGATGTAAGTCCTTGTAAAGTTGGTCCTGCAATTCCCCCTAAAATATAGGGTACAACCGCAGCATACAAATAGATTTGATTCCCAGACAAGGCTATCGCAAACATTCCTATTGTCCAAAGGGTAAATCCAGTTATTATTACCTTTCTATTTCCGTATTTCTTTACTAGTTTCCCTGTTAAAAACCCTTGAACAGCACTTACTAAAAGCCCAACAACCATTAAACTAACGGCAACTTCCCATTCAGTCCAATTAAATTTTTCTATCGTAAAGAAAGACCATGTAGAAGGCATAACTTGTCCTGCCAGATTCACTAAAGAGAAGGCAATTACAAAACCTATTACACCTCTGTATTTTTTCATATGTACAAAAGAGACAAAAGGGAGCATTTTAGCAAATTCAATTTTTCTTCTTTTTTCTGGGGGTAGTGATTCCTTAATTAAGAGCAATCCCATTAGAAGATTTAAAAGAGAAAGTCCTCCTGCAACAAAAAATGGTGCCTTCACTCCCCAAAACTCACTCACAATACCACCAACTCCTGGACCAATAACAAAGCCTAATCCAAAAGCAGCACCAATAATACCAAAGTTTTTAGCCTTGTCCTCCTTTGTACTAATATCTGCTACGTAGGCCGTTGCAACCGTATGGCTTGCCCCAAAAATTCCTGCAACTACTCTTCCTAAAAACAACCATGTTATTGTTGGAGAAAATGCATGAATAAAGAAATCTATTCCTAAACCAAAAAGTGCGAGCATTAAAACCGGTTTTCGTCCAAAATGATCACTCAATTCTCCCATTACTGGAGCAAATAAAAACTGAAAGAGTGCATAAGCAAAAATCAATCCTCCCCCTGTTAATGCAGCATCACTTAACTCTTGACCAGTTAATGTTGTAATCAATTTAGGCATGATTGGAATAATGATTCCAATCCCCATCATATCAATCAAAATTGTGAAAAATATAAAAATTAATGCTGGTTGTTTGGATTTAGTATTTTCCACAAAAGTCATGTTTTAATACTGCAAAGGTATAAAAGCTTTTTAGATGGAAAGCGATCTTTAACGCATTTATACTTGCTTCACTATGAGATTATTTCGGTGACAATCTGAAGTAATTTTAATTGCTCCTCAAAATGTCCTTTTTGTGCTTCAATATTAATGTATCTACACCCTTCTTTTCCGCAATACACAGATAAAGAGCCATCATTTACAAATCCTTTATTGTCTTGCAAAATAACATTCAAGTCCGCCTTTTTAAAAGTTTCAAATAATAAACTATCTGTTGTATAAATAAAATCATCTGGATCCCAATTTTCACTTATATGTATTTTTTCAGTGTTTTTAGCTTCATCTCCTCCTGGTAAATAACTTTTTATTGAATAGTTTACATCAGTATTATTGTGCATTGCAATAACTAAAGAATTTTCAGGAATTCGATCAAGAATTTGATGAGCGAAAGTTTTTACAATTTTCCTAACTTTTGGTTTATATCTTCCACCATCCTTAAGCGTTTTTTTGATTCCTTTTTTTGTGAAAATTCGATTTGGATCAATGTTAAACGATTCGTTTTCAAACACAAAAGTAATTCTTCTTGTTTTTTGATGCTTTAGATAAAAAAAGTGAATTGGTTGTTTTTTTGAAAATTCATACAACACATCAATACTCGTTTGTTCATCTTCATGGACATTTAAGAAAACTACATCAGAACTAAGTTCTTTGGAATGATCATAAATACGTATTTCTGTTTCTCCTAATAAGATTTTTTCCTCCATAAACTTTTTGGACTGTGACCATAGTAAAAAAGGGCAATACAATAGTACAAACAAAGCCGTTTTCATGGTTCTCGTTATTTTAAAAACGTGATTACTTTTCGTAAAAGTATTTGATAAAAATCAACATACGAATATAGTTATTTGATTCTTATTTATAAACCTCTAAAAGAACTTAATGGCTAAAGATTATGTCGATTTAATTATTTTTTTGAGAATATTAATTGAGAATAGTCACATGGCCTCTATACTCATGTTTTCGATCTGATCGTGTATCACCAAATTCTATTGACCAAATATAAACTTCGTCTTGTACTTTGACACGATCTCCATAAGTTCCATCCCATCCAATATCTTTATTAAATGATTCAAAAACAGTTTCTCCGTATCGATTAAAAATGGTCAAATGATAGTCAAAAATATCTATCCCTGAAGTGATTACAGGTTGAAACGATTCATTAAAGTTATCACCATCAGGCGTAAATACGTTAGGCACATAAAAAATAATTATATCCTGTATTTCAATAACTTGAATTGTTGTGTCTGCACAAACATCATTATTTTTTGCAACCAACTGTACATTATATGTTGCGTTTGGTACTACTGGAAAATTATGAATAGGTTCAAACTCATTACTGATTGAAGATCCGTCTGAAAAATCCCATTCATATAAACTAGCTCCTTCTGATGAGTTTTCAAAACTAACCTCTGTATCTTCTATCGACACAAGGTTGGGGGAAAACGAAAATGCAGCAATTGGTAATGGCGTTACAGAGATATAATCTTCATAAGTGACTGTAGAAGAACAACCTTCTTCAGTTTCAACAGTTAGAGTTACATCATATTCTCCAGGCGTATTAAAATTATGCAATACAAATTCGCATCCAGTAGCAGAACTACCATCTCCAAAATCCCAAGTACAAGTTGCTTCTCCCAATACAGTCAAATTATCAAACCGAACGTTAAGCATATCGCAACCTATTAATGTATCGCCAATGAACGTTAATGGCGGTATTGGATTTGCTATAATATCAATTGTTTCTGTATTAACACATCCATTAACGTCTGTTGCAGTAACAGTATAAGTTGTTGTTCCAATACTTGGAGTAAACGGAATTCCATTGGTGATTCCTAAATTCCAGACATAAGTTCCCCCTAAACCAGCTCCAGAAGCCGACAAAATGACATCATTTCCATCACACACTAATCCAGTCAGAGGATCTGATACGATTGTTATTTCTATTGGCGGACTCACTGTAATTATAAAATTTGCTATATCACTAGGACAAGGACCACCGCTAGAAACTGTATATATAAATGAATAATCTCCAACTAATCCACTTCCATCAAAAACTCCTGTAAATACATCAAAACTTCCACTCATTGTCGTTTCTGACCAAACTCCACCTGGGTCAGCATCTATTAATAACGTATTCAAATCTATCGTGGAACCCAAGTCACCACAAATTATCCCTGTATTATCTTCCCCTGCGCTTATTGGTTCTGAAAAAAAGATTTCAACTGATTCTGTACTTACACACCCTTCAACCGTTGTCGCCGTTACTGTATAGGTTGTTTCTCCAGATGGAGGGGTAAATGGGACTCCATTTACTACACCAAAATCCCAAACATAAGTCCCCCCTAAACCAGCGCCCGAGGCTGTTAATGTCATCATTTCCCCTTCGCAAATTACTCCCGAAACTGGATCTGAAATAATTTCTATTTCTAAAGGTGGAACTACCGTAATTATAAAATTTGCCACATCATCAGGGCATGGACCACCACTAGATACAGTATATACAAATGAATAGTCTCCAACCAATCCACTTCCATCAAAAATTCCTGTAAGTGCATCAAAACTTCCGCTCATTGTCGTTTCTGACCAAATCCCTCCTGGGTCAGCATCTATTAATAACGTATTCAAATCTATTGTGGACACTAAATCACTACAAATTATCCCTGTATTATCTTCTCCTGCGCTTACAGGTTCTGAAAAAAAGATTTCAACTGATTCTGTACTTACACACCCTTCAACCGTTGTCGCCGTTACTGTATAGGTTGTTTCTCCAGATGGAGGGGTAAATGGGACTCCATTTACTACACCAAAATCCCAAACATAAGTCCCCCCTAAACCAGCGCCCGAGGCTGTTAATGTCATCATTTCCCCTTCGCAAATTACTCCCGAAACTGGATCTGAAATAATTGTAATAACTGCACCTTCATTAATTGTAATTATAAATGTTGCTACATCATCTGGACAAGTAAACATACCCGGAACAGTATAAGTAAACGTATAATCTCCTGCAGCAATTCCTCCTACATCAAATACACCTGTTAAAGGGTCGAACCCCCCACTACTCGTTACCTCTAACCAAATACCTCCAGAATCTGCTCCAGATAAGAGCGTATTTAGATCTATCATAGCTCCAGAATCATTGCAAATTGTCATTGAATTATCTGCTCCAGCGCTTACACTTTCGAATACTGTTAATGCAAATTGTGCAATATCTTCTAATCCATCACAACCCAATACAGCATACTCAAATGTATAAACTTCTGGAGGAACAGCGTCACTATCAAATTCGGTTGTTAATGGATCAAATATCCCAGAACCTGAAGTTTCTGTCCAGTCACCACCTGCATCTGCATCTAATGATAATAAATCTTCGATTAAAACAATTCCTCCACACGAAGTTGCAGTTAAATCATCTGCTCCAGCGATTAGACCGCCGTCAGGACAAGTAATTACCCAACCAGATGAGCAACCAGTATTTGTTATTGTAACTGTTGTAAAAGGTAATGTTGATTCAATGGATACAATAACATCTCCAAAAGGCCCTGCACAAGTGTAAGGTCCTATTACTGTTCCCGCAACATCTACACCGTCGCCTATGACCGTTAAAACACCACCTCCATCTGTTGTTATTGTTGCAAAATCGTCTGTATTTACTGCAAAAAAAGCTAAGTCTATCTCTGTCGTTGGTACTGTAGGAGTTACTATAATTGTACCACCGCATGTTGCACCAGTCCAAGGTCCTCCTATTTCAGAAGTAGGGCATGATGCACAATCTGGAAATGAAGGGGCAATGTATCCTGAAAACGCAGATCCAGTAGAAGTATACTTAGGACATGTTTGTCCTAAAGTGAAAATCGAAGTAAATAGGATACTTACTATTAATACACATTTATACAAGTACATGTTTTAGAAGATATAATTCAACAATAATTTATTACTCAAAAATAAATCATGTTTGAAAATCAAATTCTCCCCTTACTGGGGGACAATCGACTCTTTCTTTCTATAAATTATAACTGAAATGCTAAGTATCTAAACTCTTTGTACTTATTAATACAATAATGTTACGTGCCCTCTATGTTTCTGTTTTTCATCTGAACGTGTATCTCCGAATTCAATTTGCCAAATGTAAATCTCCTCTTGAGCTCTATCTCTGTCGCCATATGTTCCTCTCCAACCAACATTTGGATCAAATGATTCAAACAAGACTTCTCCATATCGATTAAAAATCGTGAGATGATAACCAAAGATGTCAATTCCTGATGTGATTACAGGTGTAAATGTTTCATTGAAATCATCTCCATCAGGTGTAAATACATTTGGAATATAAAAAATCACAATATCTTGTACAATGACTGTTCTAGATGTTGTATCAATACAGATATCATTAGACCAGACTGTTAGCTCTACATTATATCTTCCGTTTGGTGTTGCTGGAAAATCATGAATTGGCTCAAATTCACTACTAGTTGAAGATCCATCTCCAAAATCCCATTCATATGTACTTCCATTAACCGAATTGTTTATAAATGTTACTTCTATGTTTTCTATTGAAACTAGATTCGGTGTAAAAGAGAAATCTGCTACAGGGTTTGGTGATATTGATATATAATCATCATATGTAATTGTAGCTTGACAACCGGCTGCTGTTTCAACTGTTAATGAAACGTCAAAAATTCCTGGTGATAGAAAAGTATGTACTACAAAATCACATCCTATTCCAGAGATACCGTCTCCAAATTCCCATGTACATGTTTCTCCTTCAAGTATTGTAAGATTATCAAATCGAACATTTAAATTATCACATCCTGTTAATTGATCTCCAATAAACTCTGGTACTGGGATAGGATTTAATGTTACATCAATAGAAGTGGTATTAGAA
>CAYPZN010000020.1:38347-54152 GCA_964415335.1 uncultured Crocinitomix sp. | reverse complement strand
CATGGATTTTCAGTCCATTGCTCTACCAACTGAGCTATATCACCAGCCAATAATGTGGGGGCAAAGATAACAAGGAATTTTAAAGCGCAATACTTATTGAGAATATTTTTTTACTTTTTTTAATCAAGATCAATAAATTGTTCTCAATTTTGTGGACGTGAATCTCATTATTGATCAAGGAAATACAGCAACTAAACTGGCCTATTTTAAGCAAGATGATTTATTTGAAAAAAAAATTTTTTCGAAAAATCAAAAACAGGAAATTGAAAAGTGGATTTCAGAAAATATTCCACTAGATACTGCTGTTTTGGTAAGTTCTGTGACAAATGACGTGTTAAATTTAAAACACAAAAACGTGATCAATTTAAATGCAAACACACAACTCCCAATTCATAATGACTATGCTACTCCGAATACTTTAGGAAAGGATCGAATTGCAAATGCTGTAGCCATTTGGACTAAAAATAAAAATGGAAACTCACTTTGTATTGATATTGGAACATGTATCAAGTATGATTTAGTGAGTGATAAAGGACATTATAAAGGAGGAAATATTAGTCCAGGAATGAAAATGCGTTACAAAGCATTAATGGAGTTTACCGATCAATTGCCAGAAGTTAGCCCGGCATATTTTGAATATGGATTTGGAACGACTACGGATACAAGTATAAAAAACGGTGTTCAACAAGCCATTTTTCACGAAATAAATGGATTTATTGAACGTTATAAGATGGAATTTGAGCAATTAACAATTTTTATGACCGGAGGTGACATCAATTACTTTGATAAAGGATTTAAAAATACCATCTTTGCAGATTCAGATTTAACCATTTTTGGTTTAAATGAAATATTGAAATACAATGTTGCAATTAAAAAATAGTCTTTCTTTTATCTGTTTGTTATTCATGTTTGGTTCAGCATTTGGGCAAAAAGGAACGCAATCACCATATAGCTCTTATGGAATAGGCGAGCTTAATTATGAAGGTTATGCGTTATTTTCATCTATGGGTGGAATTGCAATGGGGAACACAGATTCATCAATTGTCAATTCATTTAACCCTGCATCTTACGCATACTTAGGAAGAAACAAACCTGTTTTTCAACTTGGAATTAACGGTAGGCTTTCCAATTTTGCTACTTCGAACAGCAATACAAATAGAGGCCATTTCGGATTAAATCAATTTCAATTGGGATTACCGATTAAGAAAAATTGGGGTGTTGCTATTGGAGTTCGTCCTTATTCATTTACGGGATATGAGATTACTAAATTTACTGCAATAGATGGTGATACATCAATTCAAGCAGTAAACGAAGGTTCGGGAGGAATACGAATTGCAAATTTTGGACTTTCTTATCGACCATTAAACGCGTCAAAAAGAACAACAATTAAAGTTAAAGCAACCGAAAGAGATTCAGCTGATGCAAAAGGTAAAATTGATTTACCTGGGTTCCGTACGCATAATTTATCTTTAGGAGTAAATGCGAACTACCTTTTTGGAACCTCAAAGCAAATTCGATCGACAGAATTCATTGGAGCTTCAATTCCAATCTTTAATGCCCGAGTAGAAGATGGTGTAAGAGTTTCAGGACTCTCATTAGAAGTTGGGTTAAATTATCAGTTTGGTTTCAAATCGACCAAATTAGCTCGAGCTTTATCAATAGGAGCAACTTATTCTCCAGCAACGGAAATTAATGCAAATCAAGATTTGGTGTCATTTACTTATGTTGGTAGTTTTTATCGTGGAATTCCGGTTTCGGTATTAGATACAATTCAATCCATTCAAGATAACGAAGGTGCAATTCTAAGACCCGAAGCAATTCGAGCTGGATTTGAGTATCGATTAACTCCAAGAGGAGAAAATAATTCATTATTGCGTATTGGAGCAGACATTTCTTTTGAAAGATGGTCTACATTTTATACACGTTTTTCAGAAGGACAAAATTCGGGAGGTTTAAAAGATCGCCTTTCACTTGGATTAGGACTTGAATGGACACCTTATACTGGGGCAAATGCATTAAACAATACAACACCTTATTTAGGAAAAATACACTATAGACTTGGGTTTAATTATATCCAAACCGAATTACTTATCGAAAATAATTTAGGAAATCAAGTAGCGATAGACAATTATGGCATGAGTTTTGGATTAGGTTTACCGATCTCAGTTAGTAATTCAAATACGAATATTAACTTTGGGGCCAGTTTAGGAAACTTAGGTGAAACAAACAACGGATTAATTAGAGAGAGATATCTTGGCTTATTTGTCGGATTCTCAATTACTCCGGGAGATGATAACAAGTGGTTTGTTAAACGAAAGTATAACTAAGAGCATAAAATTGCTCGACAAATAAAAAAAGCAAATTATAATAAAAGTCCGGATAAAACCGGCGGAAATTAAAAACACATGAAATTAAAGGGAATTATAGCACTATTATTATTGGTCTTCTTTACTAGTGCAAATGTTAACGCACAAGATTCTACTGCTACATCTGATGACTGTGGAAAATGGAGAAGTTTATATTACCAGTATTTAAAACAAAAATTGTATCGGGATGCTGCCAATTTCTGGCAAAAAGCTGTTGATGCTTGTGGAGAAGAAGGATTGGATGCAAAATTTTACACAAATGGAAGATATATTTATTCTAAATTGGTAAAAGAAGAAGAGGATGAAGCAAACAAATTAGCTTTAAAAGATACAATCTATCAAATTTATGAAGATAGAATGGCGATTGAAAATGATCCAGCTTGGACGGCTGATTATGCTGCTAAATTGGTAACTGATAAATCAAAAGATTTTGGAAAATTAGATACATTATTTGCTGAAAGTATCCATGTATTAAAAGACAAAGCAAAGTCTACGCACATTAAACAATACTTTAAGCATTTAATTATAAACAACTTTAATAATGCTCCAGCAGAGGAAAAAGAAGCTGCAAGAACAATTGTTATTGATGAATACATTGTTTTAGTTGATTATGTGGCTATTGCAATGAAACGAGCAGAAGAAAAGGCTGATGAAAAAGAAATTAAACGTCAAGAAAGTGCACAAAACTTTTTAGATAAATACTTCCTTAAAATCGCAAAAGATTGTGATGTGTTGGTTGGTGTTTTTGATAAGAAATTAGCTTCTTTGCCAGAAGATCCAGCTGAGCGAAAAGTAAAAGTTGAAACATACTTAGACTTAATGGATCAGAAGAAATGTCAATCAAGCGAAGTTTATGGAAAGTTTGTTGATGAATTAATCGCATTAGAACCGACTGCAGAAGCATATTTCTTTGGAGGAAGCTATGCTGCTGGAAATGACAATACTGCTAAAGCACTTGAGTATTATAAAAAAGCAGTTGAATTAGAAGCAGATGGAGAAAATAAAGATAAGTATATGTTAAACTTAGCAAATACGCAATACAAATCTAAATCATACAAATCTGCGTTTAGAACAGCAAATCAAGTTGGTTCTTCAGATTACAAGGCAGATGCATTGATGATTTGTGCTAACTCGATTGCTGCTACGGCAAATAGTTGTGGAGAGTCTACATTTGAAAGAAAAGCAAATTACTGGTTAGCGAATGATTACATCAAACGAGCAATCGCTGCAGGTAAGAGTGGTGTAAGTAGTAGTAAATTTCTAAGCAACGCACCTACATCTGATGATGCGTTTACAGAAGGAATTTCTGCTGGTGCATCAGTTTCATTAAGCTGTTGGGGAGAAAGTACTTCTGTTCGATTTTAATTGAAAAAGACTGAAAAAAAACAAACAATATAATTTTTTAAAAAGCATTCCTGTCATTTTTATGATGGGAATGCTTTTTTCTTGTGAAAATGATTTACAATCGATTAAAACGGTTACGGCAACGGACCAAACCCCTGAAATCATTTTTAACGATCAACATACATTGTATTCAGACTCTGGAGCGGTACTCTATGAAATTATTGCGACGCGAATGGAAAAGTTTGATGTTCCAGAAAGCAAAACTATTTTCAAAAATGGTTTTGAAGTAAATTTCTTTAAAAAAAGAGATTCAATAATTTCTAAACTTACTGCAGATTACGCAGAAATTAGAGAGAAAGAGAATGTAATTATCGCTAGAAATAATGTTATTTTTACAAACTTTGAAAAGAAACAAACCTTAATGACTGAAGAGTTGTACTGGGATAAAAAAGCAAAACGTGTTAAAACGGAAAAGCAATTTACGGTAATTGGAGAAGAGAGTAAAGTGCAAGGTTATGGTTTAGATACAGATGAAACGTTTACAAATTATAATGCACATAAAGTAAGCGTAGAACAAGTAATTAATAATAAGGATACAATACAATGAGCAGTTTATCAAAAGTAAATCGAATCTTAGAAATATTTTGGTGGTCAATGACAGGAGTGACACTTATTTTAGTGATTGTATTGTGCATTGTTGATGGATTTGACGCTTGGAAATTTTTCTTCCTTGTACCAATTTTAACTGCTTTTTTAGCTCTGGTACGAAGATTCATGAGTAAGCGTTTAGCTAAAAGCGAAGCTGAACGAGCAAAGCAGAAATAAACACTAATTAGCGTCGATAGCAAATATTTTTCGTGCTTTCCCTGTTTCCCCATAAAGGTAAAATCGATCTTTATCAATCTGATAACATTGTTTTGCTCGTAGCATAAAATTATTGTTTTCGTTTGAAACCAAAGGGCCGCGACTTTCAATCCCATTTTTCCCAATTGTCACATACGAAATTTGAAATTTACGATTGTTAAATAAACTTCTATAGTTAAAATAATCCCCAGGATCTAACTCATTATTCCGATCGGTATCATTGAAAAAGAGATGAACTTCATCATCACTTTGCATTGTCGAAAACGAAGAGAAATAGCCAAAATCATTTACCGTATGTTGAAATTTAGGAATTCGATCTGTCCACATATGAACACCATTACTATCAAAATATGCCGCTACAATCGAATTGTAATTATAATTTTCTGTAGTTGTTGTGATGTTCGTTCTAGGGTCATAGTTGCGTTCGGTAAATTGATAAAAATGTTCCCCTAAAACAAAGTAAGAATCATCTTCTAAAATAATACAATCGCGTAAAACAATATCGTCTAACTCTTTTGTTTTGTTTAATCGCTTTGTATCAACAAACTTAGAATAAAAAGAACGTTTATATTTATAATAATTTGAAGTTTGAACCTGCATTTCTGAATTTATTTTAAGTGAAAATACACCATCAATACTATAGTTTCTGGTCTCATTCATGAAACCACTAACCAATAATTCAGACTTAGAATTAAACTTTAATTCTATACCATTAATCCATCTGTTCTTTATGCGTAAATCAAATTCCTTTAAAAATTTTTTCTTCGGGTCATAGCCCCAAAGTGCGTATTTACTATTAATTAACTCGGAATTGTCTAATGTTGTTTCTCTCCCTAATTCAAACCCATAATCACATAAAATATAAACAGGGGCATTAACAGAATAAAGAATTTTTTCGATCGTTAGACTTTGGATTGAAATTGGAGATTTGATTTCTTTATTCCATAATATTTCTGCATTACCTCCAATTGCTATCAATTCTATTGTTTGCTCAAAAATATTTTCGAAACGATTGTGTTTGGCAATAATAAAGCCTTCCTTTTCAACAGCTTCAGAAATAGTGTATTTATCGTCAAGATTTAACGTGTCAATTATCTTTTTTGCAATTAGATCTCCATATTGATTAAATGTTTCAAGTGAAATCAGATTAAATTTATTTTTGAGTCCCTTCACATCAGAAAAGAGATAAATCGTGTCGTTCTGGAAAAAAATTTCGTTGGGTTCATTATAAAAATTTTCGTCAATGATGCTGTAAAGATTCTTAGAGTCTACTAATTGCAGGTCTGAAGGATCAAAACGACGCAAGTTTAACTCCTGCTTCTTCCGATTGATTTGTAAATAATCTACAGTAAAAATAGTAGACGAGTTTTTCCCAATAAAACCAGTGAAGTTTGTTTTGCGTGTTGTATTAAAATATTTCCCAATTAACGGTTTAGGTAGTTGACTGAAACCAACAAAACCAATCATAATAAACACTATGGATAAAATGAATCTCATTTCAAAACTCGTTCTTTTAACGCAATCGAACCATTTTTATTTGCTAATTGTCCACAAGCCGCGTCAATATCCTTGCCACGACTTCTTCTGATGTTTACAACCAAATTTAACCCTTCCAAATAGGCAGCAAAAGCATCTACTTTATTTTTGTCTGCTTGCTGAAACTCTCCATCATCAATAGGATTGTATTCAATGATGTTAATTTTTACAGGAACGTTTTTACAAAAATCCGCTAATTCGCGTGCGTCCATTAATGAATCATTAAAGTCCCTGAAAATAATGTACTCAAATGTAATTCGCGATCCCGTCTTTTTATAAAAATAGCGCAACGATTCTGCTAAAACACTCAAATTATTAGTGTCATTAATTTCCATAATTTGACTGCGTTTTATATCATTTGCAGCATGTAATGACAGCGCTAAATTAAATTTGACTTCATCATCTCCTAGTTTTCGGATCATCTTTGCAATACCAGCTGTAGAAACAGTAATTCGTTTTGGAGAAATTCCAAGACCATTCTCCGAAGTGATCATTTCAATGCCGTTTAGCATGTTTTTATAATTAAGGAGTGGCTCTCCCATGCCCATAAATACAATATTGCTTAGCGCTTGGTCAAAATGCTCTTGTGAAAGACGCGTAAGTAATAAAACTTGATCATAAATTTCACCTGCAGATAAATTACGCATTAATTTTAGACGTCCCGTCGCGCAAAATTTACAAGCTAAACTACAACCCACTTGAGACGAAATACAAGCGGTAATTCTAGAAGTTGTTGGAATTAAAACACCTTCGGTGATATGATTATCGTAACTTGTAAATGCACATTTGATTGTGCTGTCATTACTTTTTTGTTGGTCAGAAATAGATATAGCATCAATGAAAAAGTGTGCGTCCAAATGTGAAATTACTTTATTGGAAATATTGCGCATGTCATCAAATGAATGACAACCCTTTTTCCAAATCCATTCATAAACCTGTTTTGCGCGGAACTTCTTTTCACCAATGACATTTAATTCTTCAACTAACTGTCCTAGCGATAATTCACGAATATTTCTTTTTTTAGTGCTCATTTTTCAAATACTAAAACAAAGTTAGTTAAACTTAAGGTGCTGCGCTACTATTTTAGCGAAACGTTTTTTTGATTAACTTAAAGTACTTTATGAGATCAATATTAATTCAAGGAGCTAAGAAGTGCTATTTTGCAATTGAGTTTTTTTGTGGATTTGTGACGATTTACCTACTTGTTTTTATTGGAGGCGGATTAATTCCAATCGGAGAATTAGAAGAAAATGGATCGGTTTCTATTTATGTCAAATCAAACGGTGTTCATACAGACATTTGCATTCCAACAGAATCAGCAATAATAGATTGGAAAACAATTATTCCAATAGAGCATTTTCCTAACAATATAACATTTGAATACATATCAATGGGTTGGGGAGATAAAGGATTTTTTCTTGATACACCAGAATGGAGTGATTTAACATTTACAACAGCTGTTAATGCAGCTTTTTTGCCTTCTCCAACTGCAATGCATGTTGAATACCTAGAAACGATCCCTAAAGTGTCGGACAATATGTGCTTAGTGCGGATAAATGAATCAAACTATCATAACCTAGTTGGTTATGTTAAAGAATCATTTGTTTTGAAAAATGAGCAAGCAATTATAATCCCTGATAAAGGATATTGGAAGATAGATAATTTTTACGAAGCTCAAGGGAATTATCACCTATTTAAAACATGTAATTCATGGGTAAATAGAGGATTGAAACTAGCAGGAGTAAAAACAGGGCTATTTGCCCTTTCTTCAGACGGGGTAATGCGTCACTTGAAAAAGTAACACGTTGATTCAAATTATGGAATTCTGATTTTTTCCTCATCACATAACTGAAACAAAAATTAAAGTTATGAAGATGAAAATATTTTTCGCGTTAATTCTCTCTGGATTAATCAGTATATGTAATGCACAAGTTTCTTTAGGAACAATTAAAGGTGTTTTATATGAAGCAAATAATTCAACAGCAGTAATTCCCTTTGCAAAAATTACAGTACAAATAGAATCTGGTAAACGCTATGCAGTTACAGATGAAACAGGTCATTATAAAATTGATGCATTAAAACCTGGGGTTTATAGTTTAGTAACAGACCCTTTAAATTTTGCAGAAGTTCGGATTACAGACATTGCGGTAAAAAGTAATAAAATAGCTACGGTTAATGTCTATTGCAAAGATGATAATCAATTACCCGAAATAATCGTTCATGTACCATTGATTATTGAAAAAGAAATTCCACGAATTGAAATTTCGGTGGATGACATTAAAAATTCACCTTATATACGAGACCCTAAAGGTCTTTTGGCAGCGACAACTTCTGAAATTCAACAAGTAGAAGGAACAGGTGACCTAATCATTCGTGGATCGAGACCGGGTGATGCGGTTTACTATTTAGATGGGGTGAAAGCAAATGATTTAGCGAGTATTCCGGGAATTTCCATTGGCTCAATTCAAGCATATACAGGAGGTGTCCCAGCAAAATATGGAGATACTACAGGTGGAATAATAGTGCTTGAAACTAAAAGTTATTTCGATTTATATCGCGCATGGAAATATCAACATTAAATTTTATGAAAATGATCGTCCCCTTTTTATTTATTCTTTTTGGTTCTGTAAATGATACCTTTTCACAAAAAAGTTCAGAGCACACAATTGAGGATCAAAAACCAAAAAAGTTGAAACATATAACCTACAAAGAATTACAAGAGCTTTACATTATTGACGATACAGAACCGGGCGTTTATTATCCTAAATCGACGGATCATCTTAAAGCCAGAAACATTTTGCGAAATGCTTCAATTTATATTGATGGTGTAAAAATAAAATTAGATTCAACAACTGTCTTTGATGAAAACATAATGATAATAACTGGTGGAATTCCTGGTACTTACGGAGACCTTAAAGGACCAATAATTCTGCCCGACAATCTATAAATACTCCCAAAAATAAATTTCAGAAATAAAAATGATTAAAAATTTATGGAATCCTAAAGAAAGATGCATCAATAATAAAAGTACACAATAAAAAATTCGATATGAAAACAAAATTAGTCGCATTAATAGCACTTTTAGCATTTGGAAATATGCTAATGGCACAAACAAGCCCAGGACGAATAAGTGGATACATTTATGAAGTAAAAGATTCTTCTAAAGTTATTCCTTTGACAAAAGTATGGGTAGAAACACCAGAAGGAAATCGTTTTACAAAGGCAAATTTAGACGGTAAGTTTGTGGTTGATGCATTAGAGCCTGGAATTTATAATTTATACGCCAAAGCAATAGGATTTGATACGACATTGATTAGAGGAATTTCTGTTACTTCAGATGGAATTACAACAGCAAATGTTTATTGTACAGATGATAATTTGATTGGTGTTGTTGTAATTGATCACAATCGCGTAAAAATCGAAAAAGACATTGTACGACTTAAAATTGGGGTAGAGGATATCGAAAATTCACCTTTTATACGAGATCCTGTTGGATTGTTAGAAGGAACAAGTTCTGAAATTAGACGTGTTGAAGGAACAAATGACATTATTATACGAGGGTCAAGACCAGGAGACGCAGTGTTTTATATTGACGGCGTGAAAGCAGATAATATTAGCAGTATTCCAGGAGCGGCATTAAGAGGTTTGGAAGCTTATACAGGAGGAATTCCTGCAAAATACGGGGATACAACAGGAGGTGTAGTTGTTCTCGAAACAAAAGGTTATTTTGATCTTTACTATGCGTGGAAGGCGCGACAGTAAATTTCTAAAATAATCATGTAAACTGTTCCCGCTTTGGTTTTTCCAAAGCGGTTTTTTTATTCCTTTTCGTAATATGTTTGGCGTAACATTTATCCCAATTTATTCGTAAAATCGACTCACAATACGTAACTTTGATTAGTTAAATGGAATTAAAGAGATACATAACAAAATTACTTCAAGAGCACAATTGTGTTATTATCCCTGAGTTTGGAGGTTTTATTGCAAACTATAAGTCTGCAACGATAGACCATCAATCGAATCGAATTTTACCTCCGTCCAAAAGTATCTTGTTTAATGCTAAATTAACGACAAACGACGGTTTGCTTGGAAATTCAATTGTCAATCAAGAAAAAATCACTTACCCAGAAGCGATAGGTTTTATTGCAAAAGAGGTTGATTTTTGGCAAAAAGAACTGAATAAAGGACAACGAATCGATTTAGGTGAGATAGGTTTTCTATTTAAGGATAATGAACGAATTGTTTTTGAACAAAGTCGAGAACTTAATTTATTGCTTAATGCGTATGGATTAGGTAGTGTTAATTTTGTTGACTTTAGCAAAAAAGAAAAAGAATCGAATTCAGAAATTAAAAAAGAAATAACACCAGTTATTTCTATTGCGCCTTCTATTGCGCCAAAAACTACTGAAGAAAAAAGTTCCGAAAAAGAAACCGTACAGATTGTTTTAGAAAAGGATAAAGCAATTGCTGCATTGGATGCGAATAATCAAAAAAAATCGGAAGAAAAAATTATCCCAATTCAACGTAAGAGAAGAATTAAATTGCGACATATAGCAGTTGCTGCTGCGATTCCATTCCTTTTTTATTCTTATTGGATCCCAATGGAAACAGACTTTTTGGATACTGGAAAAATCCAGATGGCAGATTTCAATCCTATTCACAGCTCAGCACAGCGTGTTTATCATAAAAGAGAAAAGTCTTTTGAACAAAGCGCTGAAATAAAACAAACATCTTGGGATGAATTAACAAATTCACTAAGTGATAACGTAGCAGTATATAATTATCAATTTGATGATAACTTATACATTCCAATTAAATTGGATCGCAGTGAAAAAAATCCAACTGAAAATAATGAGATTGATGACTACGAAGAAACAGAAAATAACAATTTTTCTTATCATGTAATTAGCGGTTGTTTCTCAGTAAAAGAAAATGCAAATCAATTGGTCCAAGACCTTAACGAAAAAGGATATAGTGCACAAATTTTAGATTTTCATAAAGGACTTTATCGTGTTTCAGCAGGAGATTATAAAAACCGTTCAATTGCAAAAGAAAGGCTAGCACAGTTTAAAAGCAATGGTTTTTCTGGTTGGATTTTGAAAAAATAATTCCTTTTATCCAAGCCCATTTTCGTTTATCCGTTAAATCTTTGATTAAATCTCTTTTAACGTTGTCTTAACTTCATTCTTTTATTATTTTTAGCTGAATATTTTTTTAGATCAATTTGGGTTGATCTAAGAATCAAATTACTAAGCAATAATTGCTTAAATAAACAATGAATATGAAAAGAATTATAACAATAACAGCTCTTTTAGCCATGGCAATAAATGCCATTGCGCAAGGATACTCAACCAATAAAGAAGGAAGTGAATATAAATTTGATAAAATAGTGCACTTAGATGCAACACCGGTATTATCCCAAGGTTGGACAGGAACCTGTTGGAGTTTTTCGGCGCTTTCATTTTTTGAATCTGAATTGGATCGCTTAGGCAAAAATGGGCATAACCTTGCAGAAATGTATATTGTTTATCACGCCTATTTAGGAAAAGCGGAAACATATATTCGTACGGATGGAAATACCAATTTTGATGAAGGTGGTGCTTTCCACGATATTCCATGGGTTATCAGACGTTATGGAATTGTTCCTTCAAGTGCATTTAGAGGGTTGAATTATGGAACAGAAAGACATACGCATTCCGAATTATCACAAGTTTTAAAAGGAGCTGTTGGTGGTGTCTTGAAAGCACGTCAAGACTTATCAGATAACGAAGGGTTATCAACTGCTTGGAAAGGAGCGATAAGAGGAATTTTAAATTCCTATTTAGGACCAATTCCTGAAAAAACAGAAGATTTTAAATTCACAGTAGAAGGAAAAGAATATAATCCAATTACATATAGAGATGAATTAGAATTGAATATGGATGATTATATTTCATTAACTTCTTTTTCAAATCATCCTTTTTATGCTGAATGCAGATTAGCAATTGCCGATAATTGGGCTTGGGGAGAAAGTTATAATGTGCCTCTTGAAGATTTATGGAGTGCAGCAGAAAACTCCTTAAAAGAAGGATATACATTTGCTTGGGGTTCTGATGTTTCTGAAGATTACTTTAGTTTTAGGTCAGGTTTGGCAGTTGTGCCTGAAGACAAATCTACAATTGTTGTAAGCGGAAGAAATAATCGCAATTTTTCAGATGCAGGGTCTGAAAAACAAGCTTCTTGCTTTTTACAACCTGTAAAAGAAGAGGAAATTTCTCAAGAAAAACGTCAAATAGCATATGATAATAAGCAAACAACAGATGATCATGGAATGCATGCTGTTGGATTGTATAAAGATCAAAATCAAACGAATTATTTATTGATCAAAAATTCATGGGGAACAGGAAATGATTGTGATGGATATTTCTATGCTTCAGAGGCCTTTTTTAAATATAAAACAATCAACATCTATTTGCATAAAGATGCTTTATCAAAAGAGTTGAAGAAGAAGTTGAAATTATAAGAAGGTGTTAATTTTATTACGAAAGGGTTGTTGTCATTATGATAACAACCTTTTCGTTCTTTCATATTCGGTTTATTTTCGTACTTTAAAGCGAAATCAACAGACGTACTATGAAAATACTTTACTTTATTTAAAAAGGCACTAGCCCTAGTGTTATGCTTTTCTTTTGGACCACTATTTGGTCAGACATTAAAAACCCAAAAACAAAGACAATTTCAGCTTCGGTAGCAGGCACTACATTAAGTGTTTTAGATTATTCTCCAGACTTTGAACATGAGCATGACGGAGAGCGTTGCTTGTCAGATGCACTCACTCAAGATTGGATTGGAAGTGCAGGAATAGCAGATGAATATCATGCACAAGAAGTGTATCAAAATAATTTGGCAAACTATATTTCAGGTGGTGATCGTGCATCATACACAATCCCTATTATTTTCCATATTGTTTATAACACTCCTGAAGAAAATATTTCAGAGGCAGATATTAATACATTATTGGATGCCGTAAATGAAGATTTTAGTGCATCAAATTCGGATATCGGAGAAGCAAGAGGAGGATTTGGATTTGTTGGAGCTGATGTGGATATTGAATTCTGTTTAGCAAAACAGAATGAGTCAGGTGTTCCATTAGTAGAGCCAGGAATCAATAGAGTCGCAACTTCAGAAACATGGTATAATCCAGATACTGAAACAAATAAAATGAAAAGCTCCGTTAGTGGAGGAACAGGTGTAGAAGGATGGGACAGAGGTCGTTATTTAAATGTTTGGGTTTGTGATATTACAAACGGGGGCTTCTTCAGGAGTAGCAGGGTATGCTTACAAACCAACAATTACAGCGCTTCCACCAGCATCTATTGATGGAATTGTAATCGATTACAATTTAGGACTTCCCCCAACAAATAGAATTTTAACACATGAGATAGGTCACTTTTTAGGATTAGATCACACTTGGGGATCAGGATCTGGAAGTTGTGGTTCGGACGACGGATTAACAGATACGCCAAATACAGCAGGCCCTTCTTTTGATTTTAGCGGTACATGTTCTGGTTCGCAAGAAACCTGCCCTGGAACACAAACGCAATATGAAAATTTCATGAATTATTCAAGTTGTGTTGTAATGTTTACTGAAGATCAAGTAGATTTAATGCATTTGGTTGCAGAGAATTCTCGATTAGATTTGACTATGTCAGATGCTTGTGAAACATTGTTTCCAATGCCTCCAGTTGCAGAATTTGAAGCAGATATTACTACTGTTGTAGAAGGAGGTTCAGTAAACTTTGAAGATTTAAGTACTAACTTTCCAACTGGATGGAATTGGGTGGTTACTCCAAGTGCCAGAGTTAGCTTTATTGGAGGAACATCAGCTTCAAGTGAAAATCCAGTAATTCAATTTGATAATGCAGGATTACACACCGTAACTTTAACTGCTACAAATGGTGAAGGAAGTGATGATGAGGTAAAAACAAATTATATCGAAGTTATTGCTGGAGGTGGAGGAGCATCTACTTGTGATACTTCACGGAACTATACAGCTGCAGAGTTCGATAATGTTGCTGTATATGGCGTAACAGATGAATCTGGATATTATCCTTCTCAGCTGACGTTATCTGGAGGAACACTGAATGTTGAAGCTTACGCAGAATCATTTAATACAAGTGCACCAACATTTGTAAAAAGATTAAGATTACCAATTTTTAGAGCGGATGATATTGGTGGAGCAAGTAATGTAACTTTTAGAGTTTGGAATGATGTGGCTGGTGACCCAGGTGCTGTTTTAGGATCAGAGGTTGTTCCTATTGCAGATCTTACTGCTGGTGCTTTTAATATTATTGACTTTTCTACGCCAGTTCCTGTAAGTGGAGATTATTGGGTAGGAATAGAGTTTGATTATTCAGCTGGATTTGATACAGTGCAATTAGGAACAACAGATTTTGATGATCGTCCTTCTGGACCAAGTTCAACATCAACATTCATTTCTGGTGGTGTTGGTTGGTTATTAACTTCAGATTTGTTTGGAACTACTCCAGATTGTTCATTAATTATTGACGTCTTAATATCTAATGGTCCTTCTCCTGAAGCTGTTGTTTCGTTTCCAATAACTGAAACTTGCGAAGGTGCACCTGTAACTATGAATGGCTTTGGGTCATTAAATACGTTGTCTTATTTTTGGGATATTAGTGATGGAACAGACTTGTTCTTTTTTGATGAGGCAAACTTGACGACAGGATTCGCTGAAGGCATGTGGACAATTCAATTAATTGCAGATGGGGCATGCGAAAGTGATCTATCGCCTGTCTTTAATTTAACAATTAACCCACCATTGGATGTTGATGGAACAGTAGCAAATGAAAATTGTACCGCCGAAGACGGAGAAGTAGAATTTACAGTCACAGGAGGTGATGGTGGTCCTTATTCCTACTCAATTAACGAAGGAGCAACATTCACTTCTTCAGCAACATTTACTGGGTTACCTTCTGGAACATATAATTTCGTAATTCAAGATGATGCAAATTGTGAGGTTACAGGAGCAGTAGAGATTGATGTTGATAATACATTCTCTCCTTCAATTACTCCAGATCTTACAATTGATTCAGGAACACCAACTGATTTAACAGTAACTGGAGGATCTACATGGTTATGGTATGCAGGATTAGAAGAGTTTATTGGCGAAACTGCAACGGTAACTGTAGCTCCAACTGAAACAACAACTTATATTTCTAATGTAACAGATGATGACGGGTGTGAGGCGGAATTAGAGGTAACCGTTACAGTTGAAGATGGTGGAGGTTCATCAGGAATAAATGCAGAATCATTAAATGATGGTTTTAGAATTTATCCAAATCCATCCAATGGTGAAATCAACCTTACTTTTGACTTAGTTGAAGCAAAAGATATGTCAATTAAGGTGGTAAATATCCTTGGAGATGAAATTGCTATTAGAAATTATCAAGACATTAAACAAAATACAGTTAAGTTCGATCTAACAGAGATTGCTTCTGGCGTTTATTTTGTTGTTTTGAAAACGGATGTGGAAACAATTAGTAAGAAAATAGTTGTCCAGAAATAAAATAGAATTTAATGAGTTGAAAAAGAGTATTCGCTTTAAGTGAGCACTCTTTTTTTATCAAATATTTACTACTTAAAAAGTCGTTCGAATTCCTATTAAGAAGTTTCTTCCAGGTGCACTAACACCT
>CAYPZN010000020.1:0-38247 GCA_964415335.1 uncultured Crocinitomix sp. | reverse complement strand
AATTGGCGATAATGCGCATCAAAAATATTCTCTACAGAAAATTGTGCAGTCAAAATGACTTGGGTATTTGAAATTAGATATGTTCCAGGCAAAATTAAGACTTATACATTTATAGTTTGGGAGCGGGTCTATTCCAATTAGTTAAATATTGCACTATACCAGCATAATAATCTAAAATCATTTTTTCAATTAAAGTGATGAATTTTTTGTTGCTTCCAAAACTAGCACCTAATTTATTCATATATACGATATTGAATGCCAATATATCTCGGCTATTAATCTCTTCATGTAATAAATCAAACCCGGCTAATGGAACTCTAATATGTTCCCTGGCATGTTTTACGTTAACTTCGATTAATAGATCTTTTGCTATAAGATCAAATGCCTTTTCGTTTTTCTTTTTAGCTGTTTCAAGCTGCTTAGCTATCCATGTAATTCTTGCTTTAGTACCTTTATCTAGAGGTGGAGATACTTTTACCATCATAGACACGGTTCTAACTTCGAAATCTATACGTATTTTGATATCTGAAACAGAATTTTTAACACTTAGGTTACCAATCAACTCCTGATCATTAATTATTTTCCTGATGTCGTCTTTTACACTATCCTTAGAACGAGAAGTTGATTTCACATATATACCAAGTTTTCTACTCAATAATAATCCCATATCTTTCTCTTCCTCATGCCAACTTTCAACTGCTTCTTCTAGACAAGAGTCTGATACCTTTAAGGGTATTCTATTGTTAATTTTATCTACGGTTTCTTTCCATCCAGGTTTCATTACGTGATAACCACTAACACCAGAAGATGGGCTGTCTAAATAGTAAAGAACTTCTCGCATAATTTCAACTTGATCTTCATCTTTAATATTAGCATCATTTTTAAAAAGTAATAATTGACCTTTAGTCATTAAGTAGGTCCAAGAAAAATGAAAAAGAGAGAAGTTTTTAGGAGCTTTTGCTTTAACCGGAGACTGACTTGAATTTGATACAAATTCATTAGAAACAGTAACCATTGTATTAATTCCAATCTTTTTGCTTAGACTAATATACCGTTCAACTTGCAATTTATCTACGCTTTTGTTTTTGTTTTTCATTTCAAAAATTACTGCTTCTTTAATTACACCTTTAGAGACGATTATTATGAGGCCATCTATTCTTGAAGTTTCATCTATATCTTTAAAGACTACCTCTGTAAAGTAGTGAGGTTTGCCACCACGACTTAATTTTAACTCTTTAAAAATAGAATCTCTATACTCTTTAATAAGTCTTACTGCGCTTAAAAATATTGAAGTCAAAGCTCCTTCATCACCAGTCTTAAGTAATGGGATAAGTCGTGATTCTTGTGCTATTATTTGTCCAGATTGACTATAGGATTTAAAATCTTCAAATGGGAGCCCAATTAGTTTATTAAATTTCTTTTTTATCATGCCAAATTATATTTGGCAAGTAATATAATAAAAAGAATATTTTAAGTGTTTAAGCTTAGTTTCCTGAGTGATATGGGCACTTTTAATGCAAAATGCATTTTCATATTTTGTGGATAAAGATTATTATCTATTTATGATATTTCCTTCTTGAATTCGTTTGTGAATTTTCGTTTTTAATCGAAATTCACGCTTTTTATTAAAGATCAAATACCATTTCAGCGGTGATTAAAAAGTCGTTCGAATTCCTATTAAGAAGTTTCTTCCAGGTGCACTAACACCTGATGCAAATTGGCGATAATGCGCATCAAAAATATTCTCTACAGAAAATTGTGCAGTCAAAAAGTTAGTAAAGTTATAACTGATACGATAGTTCAGTGTCCACCAAGGAGGAGTACCTTCTCCACGAGGAGTTAAATCAATATTATCACCTCCGTCTTGATAATCAATCCGTCTTTTTCTGAAGTTATAAAAACTATAAAGAGACGTATTTAGTTTTTCTGTTGAATAAACGAAATCGATTTTCCCAAACTGAGGAGCAATGTGCTCTAATGGGATTTCATTTGAAAGATCAGTTCCTTTTGTATAATTATAAGTTGTATTAAAAGTTAGGTTTTTGGTAAGGTTAATTCGTGCAAAAGCATTTATACCATAAACAATCGCATTATCTGTATTTACAATGGCTTGTATTCTTGTCAAGTCACCGTCAAAGAAAATAGAATCTTCTCCATTTAATGAAAAATCCCTTTGAACGAGTGCATTGAATAAATAGGTCCCATAAATTGTACTTCCTACGGTTAAAAATGATTTTCCAAACGTCTGTTCAATAGAAGCTTCTCCACCAACGGCATATTCTGGTTTGATTTGATCATTTGGAACAACAGTATTACCACTTTTTTCAAAAACTTTACCGTAATCATCAATGTTTGGAGCTCTAAACCCAGTCGAACTTAACAATTTAATTCGTGTATCTTTTTTGGGATTTAGTACAAGACCTAAATGCCCTGAAGGACCTCCTGTTGTTATATTAACCGTACTAAATGGAAGTTGAACAAAAGACGTATCATCAAATTGAGAATTCGCATGAATAAATGAATACCTCAATCCAGCAGTTAAAACCGCTGAATTTTTAAATTTTTGTTTGTATTCTGCGTAAGCTCCTGAGTTTAAATAATTGCTAAATCCAGGATAACGCGTTTGGGTTCTATTTTCTTCAGAAGAATTGATATTGCGATCAAAAGAGGTTGATTGTACAATATTATGTTGCAATTCTACACCATAGAAAAGCGCACGAGATTTTGTAAAAATTTTATTAAAATCAAGATTGGCCCCTAAAATATTAAGATCTTCAAGTTGAAAGTTTCTCAATTCAGAACCAGTTCTTCGTTTAATTCTATCCTCATCAATTCGTTGATATGAAAGCGTCAAAACTCCTTCTTTAAATAACTTAGATTTTTTTGATTGAAAGTCAACTTTTAATCCACCAAGTAATCTTGTTTGAGGGCCATAATACCATTCAGCAAAGCGAAGTTGGCCATCTCTAAATTCTGTAAGTCGATCATATCGATCAATATTTGTAGAAGTAGAATATTGAAAATTTAAAGTAAATTTCAACTTGTCAGAAGGTTTGTAAATAAACTTTTCCAAAATATCAATTTGAGAATATCCAGTACCAATTTGTATAGTTGGATCTGGGTTAGCAAGCATGGTGTCAATACCATTAATTTGATCAATAGAATAGGGATGAAGCCCCCAATCTTCTTCGCCATGAAATCGATTTTTTCCAATCTTCGAATCACCAAATCGGGACGCAGAAAATGAACTGAGTAATCCCCATTTGTTTTTGCCAATTGAGAAATTAAAGTTTCCACTTAGGCTAGAATTATTATTATAACGAATATTACTACTTCCATGAAAATAAGTTGTATCAGAATTGGTAATCTCTGGATCGATTGTGTGAAAATGGACTACACCGCCTAAAGCATCACTTCCGTATAGAGATGAACTTGGGCCAAATATTATTTCTGTGTGATCCAAAATTGCGTTGTCAATTGTAATCGAATTCTGTAAATGACCACTTCTGTAAATGGCATTATTGACTCGGACACCATCTAAAACCAATAAAACGCGATTCGCTTCAAATCCTCTGATTATAGGGCTGCCTCCTCCTCCTTGAGATTTCTGAACCAATACATTCCCTGAATTTTGCAGCATATCGGCTGTTGTAGCAGGATTTTCAAGTTTTACCACTTCACGAGAAATCGTTTGTATTTGCGCCGCTTCATTTTCTTCGACCAAAAAATAACGTAAAGTATGGTTTACCACTAGTTCGGGCAAAAGATTGTCTTTTTGAAACAGTAAAAAGGGTTGATCCGTTCGGATACTTGACTTCTTTAAATAAACCGTTTTATATGAAGTATGGGTAAATGTTAAATAATCGTTTGCACTAAAAATGGATAAATCAATTCGACCCTTATTGTCTGATAAAACTCCAGAAGGATTGCCTTTAGAATTTACTAAAACTTCAGTAATTGGTTTTTTCGAAAGTGAATCAGTAATTTGAATTTTTTGACTAAAACAAGTTACCGTAACGAAAAAACTAAGCGTGAAAAGTAGCTTCCAGGACCGGAAGACTCTGGATAGGTTTAAAATTTTCGAAGATAACATTGTAATATTTAAGTAAGTCATAAACTAATTCTCTACGGGTGTGTAAGTCGATATCAGGGTCATTATTTCCATCAAAATTCATGCCCGAAAGCGCTAGTAAAATCGCTGAGTTTTTTCTTGATAAAAAGGCGTTATGGTTAGGTTCATATTTTGTGTAAGAGCATTCTCTTAAATCCAGATAAACTGGGTTTTCTATTTCGTTGGGATAAAATCCCAGATATTTTGTTAATCGGTATAAAAATTTGATCGGAAAGTTAGCAATATGATCACTAAGATCAAGTACTTCAAGGATGTTTTTTAAGAAAAGAAATAACTCTTCTTCTGCTTCCTTCTCACTAAGCGTATTATTCAAAACTTCGTTCATGAAAAATACAACACTTGATTTGTATGGATCAAATGGAATTGTTTTGTAAATAACAAGTGGATCAATACTTGTTATTTTCGCTAAATCACTATCTCCACGTTGGTAATATTCAATAGAGATACAAGCTAAAGGACTAATTAAATTTCCTTTTTTATTTTTTCGTTTCGCTCCTTGAAAAATGAAACTTTTTATTCCATCAGAGGCAGTTAAGACGTTCAGAATTATACTTGTTTCGCTATAATCTGTTTTCTTAAGTACAATTCCTTCTATCTTGTTCTTTGCCATTTCCCAACACTCCTTGCGTTAATGAACAATTAGTTTATAAATAGAATTTTAGCAACATTCTTGCCTTTTCCTCGTGTAATTCCAGACCAAACTAAGTAAACTCCAGATTGAACTCGTTCACCAGCTAATGTTTTGCCATCCCAAATGAATGTACCTCCATTTGAAACACCTTGGAATACCACATTTCCTGATATATCTGTTACTTTAACGTCTGCAGCAAAACCTAAACCTTGTACTGAAATTGGTCCTTCAAAATCAGGATGTACAGGGTTTGGAAAAACGGTTACATTACTAAATTGGTTATCGGCCAATGTAGCATCAGATCTAAATGAAACCAATCCGGCTTCAGTTGCAAAATATACTTCGCCAGAAAGTTGATCAACTTTGATATCCAAAATATTATTAGAAATTAAAGGGCTATTTTCTGCAGTAAAACGATAAACTTCTTCCGTCCCATCTTCAGATAAACAAAAAACACCGGACGAATTTGTACCAATCCATTTTCTATTTCCACCATCAATTGCAATTGCAGTTACAGGTGTGCTTCCTAAAAGTCGCTCAACTTCACCTTCAACTTCTAGTAAGATTGGACTTGCATCAAATTCACCAAAATCACCATCAAATAAACGGTTTCTTGAATACAGAACAACAAGCCCTTCTTCTGTACCAATCCAAATTTCTCCGTCGGCATCTTGTGCAATTCCGCGAACAAAAATTGAAGGTAAGTTTCCAAATCCTTCTGAAGCCGATAGTGTTCTCCATTGGTCATCACTTCCATCTTCAAAATCATCCCCTTCGTTAAATGCAACAATTCCTACATTTGGAACAGCAACCCATTTTGTCCCTTCGTCATCAATTAAAAGACGGAATGGAACTTTATCTTTTGCAGCTGCTCCCAGTGTCCAAGAATATTGTCTTCCGTCAGGCGTAAATACTTTTAGTGGCTCTAAACCTTTATTTAAAATCCATAAATTACCGTTGTCGTCGTATTTTAAATCTGTTACAATAATACGACCAGCATCTTCCTCCAAAATTGAATTAGAAGCATTGTATACTTCCGTAATGTTTTCGCCATCACGGACAATCTTTAAACCTCCTTGCGAAAAACTCCCAAAAGCAAACTCATCCGTATTTGATTGATTTACAGCAACACTTACAAAATCCCAATCCTTATCAAAATTGATGGAATCTTGTGTTTTATGATTAAAATTAGTCCATTGTTCATCCGTAAAAAGATAAACACCATTTCTAAAAAAGTTGTTTTGGAGGTTTGCTGTCAATCCTCCTCCAGCAATTAATGCTTTTCCAAATTGGATATCCATTCGGTAGCTTCCATCTGTTTCAGGGGTATTGGAAAAAACGGATTCTCCAGCAAAGGAATTAATTGCTTTAACCAAACCATTGTTGTTATCAGCTACCCAATAAAAGCCATTGCTATAAACAGCCTCTTCTGGAGCAGGTGCTCCTCCTTCTGCGTTTGGATAATCAAAGATAAATTCAATTGATTCTAAATTTTCATCCAACACTTGAACCGTTGAGAAAAAAGAAAAAATTAGTCGATCATCATCCGCTTGGATTGACTTGATTGTTACTGGATTTCCTTCAAAATAGTTGAGTGCACTACTACTATTGTCAATAAAATAAACCGTATCTTCTTTAAATTCTGTCGAATTATAAGCAAAGAATAGTTTGGTGTCAAATGATTCAATTTCGGTAAAAGGACCATTAATAATCGAAACCGGTAAATCTGTCTTTTTCTCCCATTGGGCATTATCATTTAAAAATGGGCGATTTTTTGGCGCAAAATAGATTCCGTTTTCGGTAGCAGCGAAGATTGTGTCGTTGTGAATGGTTACATCATAAACCAAAGGATTCTCATACGGATTGTATGTGTCTTTAATTTCTTTTCGTTCATTATCCAATAAGATTAGACCAATCCCAGTAGCAACATAAATCAAATTATCATCAAAAAAGAAATTATGGATGGTTTTATCTCCAGCTAATTCTGCCGTTTTGATCCACGGAACATTAGTAACATTATTTCCTTCAATGATATCTAAATTTCCATTTACATATCCTATAACAACAGTAGTTTCATCACTTTCTATTGATGAAATCCCCAAGTCAGAAATCCCATTTGTTACGGTTAGTTGATTAATTGAATTATCTTCTAAATCATACCGGACTATTCCATTAGAACAAGCCATATAAATATTATCTGATGTCTCAGCAATGCCTTGAGGTTTAAATCCAGAAAAATGAATTCTCCATTGATTCATACCAATTTGAGCACTCCCTAGTTGGGTAGAGAGAATACACAATAAAAGCGTCAGTTTTTTCATTTCGTAAACTATTTTCATCAAAGTAGGATCATATTTCTGATAGTAGAAAGAAAACCCAATTCAAAGTTACATAGAAATAACAGTATTTTTAACAAATTATTGTCTTAACGAGGTGCCCATTGACTTAAAAGTGCTGGAAAGAAATTTAACTAACCAAAAATGAGACGGATGGCATCTTCGATCTTACCAACCTGATTGATTTTAATATTGAAATCTTTTTGGTGAATTCCTTTATTGAACTTAGAAATAATAATTTGTTCAAAGCCCATTTTTTCTGCCTCTAAAATTCGTTGATCAGTTCTATTAACAGGCCTTATTTCACCCGATAAACTTAATTCTGCTGCAAGACAAATTCCGGGGTGAATTGGAATATTTGCATTTGAAGACATAATTGCGCAAACGACACCAAGATCAATTGCTGGATCATTTACTTTAATACCCCCAGCAATATTCAAAAAAACATCTTTTGCCCCAAGCTTAAATCCACAACGTTTTTCTAAAACAGCTAAAAGCATATTTAGTCTTCTCAAATCAAATCCAGTAGATGAACGTTGGGGAGTGCCATAGGCAGCAGTGCTAACTAAAGCCTGAACTTCAATTAAAATAGGACGTACACCTTCGATCGTTGCAGCAATAGAAATTCCGCTTAATTGCTCTTCATTATTTGTGATCAGAATTTCAGAAGGATTTTCAACTTGCCGTAATCCACTACTATTCATTTCATAAATTCCTAACTCGTTGGTAGATCCAAATCGGTTTTTTATTGAACGAACTAAACGATAAATATGATTTCGATCTCCTTCAAAAACCAATACAGCATCAACCATATGTTCAAGAACTTTAGGTCCAGCTAAAGAACCTTCTTTAGTAATATGGCCAATTAAGAAAACAGGTGTTCCAGACTCTTTTGCATACCTCAAAAATTCTGCAGTACATTCTTTTATCTGAGAAACGCTCCCCGGAGAAGATTCAATGTTTGCCGAATGCAGTGTTTGAATAGAATCTATAATCAGAATATCTGGTTTAACCGTTTCTACCTGGATAAATATGTTTTGCATAGAAGTTTCTGTCAGAACAAAACAATTCTCATTCGATTTCCCGATTCGATCTGCACGCATGCTAATTTGTTGCTCGCTTTCCTCTCCAGAAATATAAAGAATCTTCTTTTCTTTTTCTCGAATGGCAAGTTGTAAGAGTAATGTTGATTTTCCTATTCCTGGTTCTCCACCAAAAAGAACCAATGAACCCGGAACAATTCCTCCACCTAAGACTCGATTAAGTTCATGGTCTGAAAGCATTATGCGTCTTTCTTCATGTTTTTCAATTTCATTTAATCGGTGCGGTTTGGCAGCACGTTGGGTGTTCGAAGAAGAAAATGGCGTCGCACTTTTAGGCGTCTTTTCAATAACTTCTTCCACATAAGTATTCCATTCGTTGCATGAACCACATTTGCCCACCCATTTTGGAGATTCAGCGCCGCAATTTTGACAAAAGAAAGAGGTTTTTATTTTAGCCATATTTTTTTCTGTAAAAATGAAAAAGCAAAACGTAAACTATTTACGTTTTAATGAAATAGAGGTTAAATTTAATACTTTATTTGATGAATTGTGAGCTTATTAATTTAGGACATTTTTTTAGTAAATTGATTTTGACAGTCCTCAATATTTTTTACTTAAGCTGACTGAAAAACTGTATTTTTGTTTAACTGAAAAAAAACTATGGCAAAAATACTTTCATACAATGTAAATGGCATTCGTGCTGCTCTTAAAAAGGATTGGATTGACTGGTTAAAAGAAGAAGATCCGGCAATAATTTGCATTCAAGAAACAAAGGCACATAAAGATCAATTGGATTTAGAGTTGTTTAAGAACGCAGGATATCATACTTACTGGTTTTCTGCCGAAAAAAAAGGATACAGTAGTGTTGCTATTTTTTCTAAAACTGAACCTGACCATGTTGAGTATGGGTGTGGGATCGAAAAATATGATGCAGAAGGTAGAATAATCCGAGCTGATTTCGGTGATTTTTCTGTGCTCAGTTGTTATTTTCCAAGTGGAAGTAGTGGAGAAGAACGACAAGCGTTCAAAATGGATTTTTTGGCTGATTTTAGAAGTTATATCATTGAATTGAAAAAGACACGGAAAAAATTATTGATTTCTGGAGATATTAATATTTGTCATGAAGCGATTGACATTCATAATCCTGTTTCAAATAAAAAGTCTTCTGGTTTTTTGCCTGAAGAACGGCAATGGGTAACTGATTTTTTAGCGTTAGGTTTCATTGATTCGTTTCGCCATTTAAATAAAGAACCACATAATTATTCATGGTGGACCTATCGATTTGGTGCACGAAAAAAGAATTTAGGTTGGAGAATTGATTCTCATTTTATCTCAGAAAATCTGTTAGATCAACTACAAGACTCTGGAATACTATCAGAAGCTATTCATTCTGATCACTGTCCAATTTCAGTTGAATTAGATGTGAAATTATAGATTGAACTGAAAATCAGAACAATTTTGATCATACTTCGTATGGATTAATGTAACTTTATAACATCACCCTCAAAATAGATAAGCCCTTGTTAGAAATTGTTATAGGCGGAATAGGATACGGATTATTATTAAGCATAATGGTGGGTCCTGCATTTTTTATTTTGATTGAGACAAGTATTTTTAAAGGGATTCGATCTGCACTTTATCTTGACTTAGGTGTTTTGATAAGTGACTTAATATACATTACCATTGCTTTCATGTTCTTTAATGAGGTTAACGCGTTAATGGCAAGTGATAATCGTTATGTTTTAAAGGTGATTGGAGGTGGAGCTTTCATTGTTTTTGGATTATATAATTTACTAAAAACACGAAAAGACACAGTCCTCAATAAAAAACAAAAAGTTGATCCAAAAGATTTATCTGCGAATAGTCATATTATGCTCATTGTGAAAGGCTTTATGATTAATGCGTTAAATCCAGGAGTACTTTTTTACTGGCTAACATTAATGTCTTTAGTTCCTGAAGCACCTGCTGAAGTCGGAATAAGCCACCTTTATACACAAATGATCTATGTAGGTTTGATCTTAATAACATTTTTTGGATTTGATATCCTCAAGATAATTGGAGCAAAAAAACTCAAAGATTTCTTAACACCAAGTTGGATTCGTGTGGTGAATATAGCTTTAGGTTTTATTCTGATTTTATTTGGGCTGCTTTTTTTAACACAAGGAATAATTGCTTTAGCGAAATAAAAAGTAACTAATTTTTATTTTTGTCTTATAAAAACAAACAGAATAGCAAATGAAAAGTCAATCCCTCTTACTCTTACTTTTATTGTTTTCTGCGGTTGGATTTTCTCAAAAGTTAAAACATAGAAGAATAAAAAACTATTGGGATTTTAATAATTCTCAATTGCGCAGCGAAGGTTACCAATATGCAGATGAATTTTATGGAGAAACAACCTTAGAACATGGCTTATGGCGTTATTGGGATAAACAAGGACGTTTAGAAGAAGAACGTAATTATCTCAAAGGAGAATTACATGGAGAAGTTGTTAGTTTTTATGCGAGTGGAAAGAAGAAAGAGCAAGGTTTTTTTAAAATGGGTAAGCAGGATAGCATTTTTACCAAATGGTATGAAAATGGTGAGATGATGGAAACAGGAACATTCAGTAATGACAGGGCTGTTGGAGAATGGAAATATTTTTACCCAAATGGTTACCATATGCTCGAAGAGAAAGTGGAAGACTCACTTTCTTATGTTCAAAATTTTTGGAAATCTGACAGTACACAAACATTGAAAAATGGAGACGGAAGAACATTTGTTTATTATACAAGTACAGGTCATTTACAAGAATTTTACACGTATAAAGATGGGTTAAAAAATGGCGCTTTCGAAGAATATACGGCAGCAGGAAGTCTTTTTGCTAAAGGTCAATACCTAGATAATAAAAAAGATGGAGACTGGTTATATGTTTATTATACTGGTGAGGTTGATCGTTTGGTATCGTATAAAGGAGGAATGCTTGATGGAAATTATACAAAGAACTACGATAATGGGAAAGTAAATGTCCAAGGGCAGTTTAAAAATGGGAAAAAAGAAGGACATTGGGATTGGTATACAAATGTAGGGACAAAAGATATAGAAGGAGAATTTGTCAACGACAAACAAGATGGTTTTTGGAAATATTGGTTTGCTGGAGACTCTATTCACGTTGAAAGTCAAGGATATTTTAAAGAAGGATTGAGAAACGGTAAGTGGGATTTTTTCTATAAAGATGGGAGTAAGTGGAAAGAAGGAAGTTACGAAAACGATTTGGAAGAAGGGACATGGAAAACATGGTTTGAAAATGGCCAGCTATTGAAAGAAGGAGGCTTTGCACAGGGAAAGGAGAATGGAAATTGGAAACAATGGTATGAAAATGGCAAGCTAAAAAACGAAGCAAACTTTGATATGGGAAGTTTGAATGGTGAATGGAAGTCGTTTTACAAAAAAGGAAAGCCGCTCTTAGAAGGGAATTATGATCATGATTTAAAAGATGGAGAATGGAAGCGTTATGATAAAAAAGGACGAATTCTTGAGGTTGGATCGTATAAAATTGTCAATTACAAAAAAGGGGTAAAGTATGGCCCGTTTTCTAAAAGAACGTTAAAGGAAAGTGTTCAAGATGGTCATTGGATTTGGTATTCTCAAAAAGATGGAAGAAAAACACATGAGGGAAATTATAAAAATGGAAAAGAGTCTGGAGATTGGATCTATTATTATCCTGGAGGTGTAAAAGCGAATAGAATCATTCAATACAAAGAAGGAAAATTAGATGGGAAAATGTTGATTTTTCAATGGCGTCCGCACCGTGTTACGCAAGAAATACATTATAAAGACGGTGTTAAAGACGGGAAAATGTATGTCTTTGATCGACGCGGAAAACCAGTCGTGGAAAAAACATTTGAAGAAGGAACAGAACTAAGTCCAAATGGAAAACCAAAAGTTTTCGCTCCTTAAGTATTCAATATTTCAAAAACGTTATTCTTAATCTTTAACGCCAAATCATCAGTTGGCAAATCATTGTCATCCAATCCAAATGGATCTTCAATTTCTTCAGCTAGAATTTCCATACTTACAAGGACGTAGAAAATGAAAACTGAGATTAATCCAGACAAATAGCCGAAACTTCCAACAAACCCTAACGGAATCGTAGTCACATAGATAAAGATAAATTTCTTTAAAAAGATACTATAAGAATATGGAATAGGTGTGTTTCTAATTCGCTCGCAAGCCCCAATAATATCGGCAAACGATTTTAAGTTAATGTCTAAGACAATCAATTCTTCTTCCGTAATTTTTTGTGCTTTTTTCAATGCATTAAGCCGTTGGTAAAGCCACTTTGATATAATATTTGGAACATGTTCAGCATTTTCAAGAATTTTAAGCTCTTCATTTGTAAGATCCAACTGTTCAAGTTTAACCCCTTTTCTCAAATGCTCTTTCATGGCAAATGCATAATTTGGAATCATCCGACTGAAAAAATCATTTTCATCCTTATCTAGCGATAAAGCCGAAATCTTTACTGCTAAATTCCGTGTATTGTTTACCAATTCGCCCCATTTTTTTCTACCTTCCCACCAACGATCATAAGCTGTATTTGTTCTAAAAACAAGTAATAAGGAAAGTACAAAGCCAATTAATGAATAAACCCTTAAAAGCTTATCCCAATGCTCAAAATCAAATAAATATGTTTTAACCAGATAAGTTAAGAGTATCGTTAAAAGTAAAATATAAACCAACTCTTTCCAAATAATAAAAATGGTGTCACTCTTGCGAAGTGCAAAAATATGTCTGAACCATGTTTTCGGATTGTACTTAATCATAGCATTTATTTTTACCAAAAATAAACATTCCAGCGAGCATAACAAGTTAGATTCTTTTTAGTTGCCTATCCTTTTAAAATTGCTCTTATATTTGTTTCGTGAAGGATTTATTAAATAAAATCAAGCGCTTTGCTCGAATTATTCGAGTTACCCTCATTCGAAAAATAATCCATTTTTCAAGAAAGATTATTATTCCTGGTTTTGAAGGAATTTCATTGTGGGAAATTTTGTTCTTTTTTGTGTGGTCAATTCGCAGAGGTTTATTGGCAACTCGTTCATCATCATTAGCTTTTCATTTTTTCTTAGCAATGATTCCATTTGGATTAGTAATGGTGATAATTACAGCTTATGTACCATATTTTGATTTGAAACAAGATGTTTTACCGGTTTTTGGAAGTTTTATTCCCGAAGGTGTTTTTAATCAATTTGTATCCAATGCTGATCAATTTGAAAACTCTACGGTTACCTCGCTTATTTCATACGGATTTATTTTAGCATTATACTTCTCTTCCAATGGTTTTTCAGTACTTATTAAATCATTCAATAGTTCGAGATCTTCATTTGAAAAAAGAAACTGGTGGTCAATTAAAATTACAGCATTAGGTTTTGTGCTTGCTATGATATTTTCTATTTTTTTACTGGTTGTCACTGTACTTCTTGAACGAAAATTATTGAATTATTGGGCAGAATCTAGTGATTTTATCGCTGAAAATTTGCCTTTGATTTTCTCAATCACAACTCCTCTTTTTATTGCAATAGGGCTTTATTTTGCAATTGCCTTTATCTATTATTTTGGACCTTCAAATCGGAAAGAGTTCAGATTTTTCTCTGCTGGAGGAACATTGGCAACAGTATTCATTATTCTCGTTTCCGAACTCTATTCTTATTACGTCCAGGAGTTCGCAACTTATAATGAACTTTATGGTTCTCTAGGCACAATAATGATGTTACTGCTTTGGATTTATTTAATCTCATTTGTTTTACTACTAGGATTTGAGTTAAATGCTAGTATTCACGGAGCTGTACAGAAAAAAAGGTTGAACAACCTTGAACACATTGAAAAGCAATATGAAGATAATTTTTGAATGAAATAGTAATTTCAAGAGATTTAATTTTTTCTATGAAGGCTTTTCATTAATTTTAACCTAAAATTATTTTGTTTGACACATACAATCATTGAATTATGAAAAAGAATTTATTATTACTAGGTCTTGGGGGGTTACTCTTTGCTGCATGCGGAGGTAGTGAAGAGAATAAAGAAGCAATGCATGATGAAAAAGAAGAGATGATGGAAGAAAAATGCATGTATTCGTATAATCCAGAAGAAACTGTTTTAACGTGGACTGCATTTAAACTAACTGAAAAAGTTGGCGTAAGCGGAACATTTGATGAAATCAATGTTACTGCTAATGATGGATCTGAAGATATGTTTGGAACCTTAACGGGCGCTACTTTTGCTATTCCGGTGAGCAGTACAAATTCTCAAGACGAAGTAAGAGATCCAAAGATTAAAAAGAACTTTTTTGGAGTAATGGCGGAGACTGAAGAAATTACTGGGAGTGTTGTTGCACTGGATGCAAACGGAGGAACAGTAAAAATAATGATGAATGGAACAGCTGTTGAATATGATGGAGAAGTAACTATTGACGGAGAAGAAATTACTTTCTTAACAACAATTGATTTAGTTGATTTTGATGCACAAGCTTCTGTAGATTCATTAGGCGTTGTATGTGAAGCAAAACACACTGGTCCTGACGGTGTAAACAAATTATGGACAGATGTGGATATTGCAATTAAAACGACACTTACAAAAGAATGTGAGTAATATTCTTAGATGTAACTAAAATATAAAACCAGCTCCAAATGAAAAAACAAGTAATCGTAACAGGTGGAGCTGGTTATATTGGTTCTCATACTGTCGTTGAATTGTTTAATGCTGGATTTGAACCAATTATTTTGGACGATTTCCGAAATGCCAAAACCTGGATTTTGGATCGAATCGAAAAAATTATTGGTAAAAAACCAATTCATTATGCGATCGATTGTCAGGATGAAAACGAAGTTGAAAATGCTTTTAGCAAACATGCCGATATAATCGGGGTTATTCATTTTGCTGCAGATAAAGCCGTTGGTGAATCTGTTAAAGAACCAATAAAATATTATCAAAATAACGTAGGGTCACTTTGTGTTATCTTAAAGACAATGGAGAAATACGGCATTAATAATCTCGTGTTTTCATCTTCTTGCACAGTTTACGGAGAAGCTGAAAATCCAGTTGTAACTGAAGAAACAGCAATTAAAACAGCAACTTCCCCCTACGGAGATACTAAAATTACTTGTGAAAAGATTATCCAATTCGCCTGCAAAGCGAATACTCAACTTAGTGGAATGTTATTGCGTTATTTTAATCCAATAGGAGCACATGAATCTGCTTTGATTGGAGAATTACCGCAAGGAATTCCAAATAATTTATTGCCTTATATTACACAAACTGCTTTAGGAATTCGTGAAAAACTTACCGTTTTTGGAAGTGATTATAATACACCAGATGGCACAAATGTTAGAGACTATATTCACGTAGTTGATTTAGCTAAAGCACATGTATCAGCCCTAAATTATAGTTTAAGTACGGATACAACTTTTTGCGAAGCTGTTAATTTAGGAACAGGAAAAGGGACTTCTGTTCTGGAAATAATCAATACCTTTGAATCAGTAAATAACCTTAAGCTTAATTATGAAATTGGAGCAAGAAGAGAAGGAGATGTAGAACAAATATATGCTAATGCCGAAAAAGCAAAAAAAATGCTAAATTGGGAATGCGAGTACAGCTTAAAAGATGCACTGAAACACGCTTGGAATTGGCAAAAAAGCATCAATCAAACTACTGAATAAAAGGCATGAAAAAATTTATTTTATCTGTACTACTTCTGGTTGCTGTAACATCTTTTGCTCAAAGACAAGAACACCCTTTTATTAAAAGAAAGCCAGGATTAATGCGGTTGTATACAGGTTTGTCTGCACCTACTCCTGATTCTCCAGATAAATTTGATCGTTTCAATACTGATTTTTTCTTCAATACTTGGGTTGGAGACCCTAATAACGTTTCAACTCGTTTTTACGCGATTGGCCACAATATTAATATGATGTTTGATATTCCATTTTCTAAAAAATCTAGATTTGGAATAGGAATTGGGTTCGGTTACAGTCATTTTAACATTAGACATGATGGAGCATTTAACTTTCTTGAAGCTACTGATGGTTCAGGTATGTTTAGCAGTTTAGCACCATATACAGGTGAAAATAGATGGATCAATAGAACGGTATTTAATTTTTTAGAAGTTCCATTTGAATTACGCTTTAGATCAAGAAAAGAACGGGGGAAATGGAAATTTTATCCTGGTTTTAAGGTCGGCTTTATGGTAGAGAACTACAATAAGTGGCGAATTGGGCAACTCGAATTTAAAGAGTTCAATTTTGCCGATTTAAACAGGCTTCATTACGGACCTTCACTTCGAATAGGTCGTGATAATGTGTTCTTATTCGGTTATTATGACTTAACGACATTGTTTACAAATGCTAATAGCAATCAATTACAATTGGTTGCTGCAGGAATAAGTTTTGGTTGGTTTTAACCGACTAATTTTAAAGTGCGTATATCAATGTTATTAAAAAATAATTTAAGCCTAACCCTAAAAAAATAATCCAGGCAATTTTTTCTGCTTTTTCAATTTTCTTGTTTTCAATATTTTCCATAATCAATTGTTTTTCTGGGGTAAAATTATGACGTTTTTAGTGTGATTTATAATTGAAATCCGAAGCAGTAAAAAAAAGTTGTGATTTTCGCAAATTCGATAAAATAGTGTAAATCATTATTTTTGTTTTCAATGTTGAAATCAGTATGTGACATATTTATTGCTTTTATTGTATTTGTATCAATCCTACCAATCTTAATTTTGGTTACATTACTTATCTTAATAATAGAGCAAAAAACAGCTTTTTTTCTTCAAGAAAGAATCGGGAAAAATAAAAAAGAATTTAGAATTTATAAATTTAGAACAATGGATGATGGCAAGATTACGTCTATTGGTAATGTTTTAAGAAAAACAGGAATTGATGAACTTCCACAGTTAATCAATATCATTTTAGGAGAAATGAGTGTTGTTGGACCAAGACCACTTACTGAATCTGATATTATTCGTTTGCAATGGAATGATAAATTTCACGAAAAAAGATGGTATATAAATCCCGGAATAGTAGGTTTAGCCCAATTGACGCCTGTTTGTCATAAAAAAATGAGCTGGTTTTACGATCAACTATACTTAAAACATCAGACGCTTTGGATGGACATGAAAATCTTATTTGCTGCAGTTCTAATTCCATTTGTAGGTAAAAACACCGTTAAAAATTGGATTCATGGATAAAAATAAATTCACTGTCCTTGTAAATGGAATGGGAAATATTGGAACAAGTCTCATTAGTTTATTATTGTATTATAAGGATGAATTAGAATTGCTAAAAATTTATGCATGTAAACGCTCTTTTGTTCCATGGAATAAAGTAGAAAGAGATTTTTTGACAAATAAAGGAGTTGAAATTTGTTCTGTTGAAAAACAATCAGGAATAACACATATTGATTCCATTATTGAAAAAGTAGATTACATTTTTGAAGCGACAGAAAATGGAGTAGGAAGATCAAATCTAGAGAAGTACAAAAAGTTAAAAAATTTGAGAGGTGCAAGTGCTCAAGGAAGTGAAAAAGGATTTGGAATTCCATTTATGTCTGGAGTAAATAACCAACAAATTCGCAATCAGAAATTTGTAAATGTTGTTTCATGCAATACACACGGTACTGCGGCCATCCTTAAAACCTTTGCTGGAGATCAGCTCGAAAATTTAGCACAAGCAGATGTTGTGGTTGTGCGAAGATCAGAAGATCTTGGAAATCATCAACGATTGGTCAGTGCAAATGTAGTTGCACGTCATTTGGATCAGGACGCTGGAACACATCATTCAGTAGATGTTATTGATATGTTTAAAACAAAAGGAATCGATTGTAAGCTTACTTCTTCGGACATTACTACACCAAGTCAATTAATGCACTCTGTGCGTTTTAATATCACGTTTAAAAAATCATTACAACACAAGCTGGATGACTTAATATTCAACAATCCATTCATTGCTACAACCACAAAATTTGATTCCAATGTAGTTTTTGAACTTGGCCGTAGGTACGGATTTCATGGCAGAATTTTTTCACATGCAATTATTCTTAAAGGAAACATGCTTAAAGCGAATAATACGCTGAAAGGGTGGGCTTTCGTTCCGCAAGAAGGAAACAGTCTTTTATCGACACTACATGCATACCTAATCCAGCTTGATTTCCAAAATCAAACTACCGTTTTCAATAAAATCCAAACTGATTTATTACAACGTGAGTGGTAAGTTAACGGTTAAAATCTTCGAACTTCTTTAATTGTTTCATATGCGTCCGCAATCAACTGAAACTTTTCCTTTGCCTTTTCTTGAACACCTGCACCTAAGTGCGCGACTTTATCTGGATGATGTAATTTTGCCATTCTGCGATACGCTTTTTTTATGGCATCAATACTAGAAGATTCGGTTAAACCAAATAATTGATATGCTCGCTTTAGTTTTAAATTATTTGCTCTTTTTGGAGGTTTACGAGAATTGTTTCCTGTTTTTTCCTCATACCCTTCTCGTCTAAAACGAAACAATCGTAGTGTTGACATTAAAATTGGAATACCAATATGGGCCAATTTTGCAATATTGTTTAATACTTTAAGTTCATTATCGGTTAAAATACCATCCGAAGCAGCCAAACCTACCAGTAAGTACATAAGGTGTCGTTTTGCCGAATCATCAAATTCGTAATCAACAACTTCACAATATTTCTTTAAATCCGAAGGCCTTTCTACGAACTTTTTAAAAAGGCCAAAATACTTTTCAGATTTTTCGGGAGAGAAATCTTTTGAAATTTGCACTTTAATCATATCCAATTGCACATCATCAATTCTTCCATCTGCACGAACAATTTCTGAAGCCAATCTTAAAATGCTATGAATAAATGCTTCTTCTTTTCCTAAAAAGCCTAATTTTTTATTGTTTTGTAGCGCAAAAATATATTGCAAATAACCAAAAATGAAGAGGCCGACTAAACCTAATGCACAAGCTGCAACAAATCGAATTGGGAGTTCATTTGGGAGCAAAGCACCAATCACAAAACCGATCACAGGCCCTAACCAAATTCTTTTTATACGCGGCATAGTAATTTATTTGAATTCTCTTTTCTGTTTAATTAATTCATAAGCGTCTAAAATCTGTTGAAATTTTTCTTTTGCTTTTTTTTCAAACGATTTCCCTAAATGCGCAACTTTGTCTGGGTGATGTAATTTAGCCATTTTACGGTAAGCTTTCTTAACCATCTCATCCGAATCATTTTCTGTTAGGCTCAAAATTACATAAGCATTTTGTAACGAAGATTTATTGCTTTTATGGGGTGTGTTTTTTTGAGATGATCCTTTTTGATTATTGCTATTATAGTCTCGTTTAAAAGAGAATAACTTAAAAATAGCATTTAAACTTTTTGAAGGAATTCCGATTTTCTTTGCAATAAAAGCGATTTTAAACTCTTCTTCTTTTGTTAAAACACCATCCGAAAGAATTAGACCGATAAGAAAGTGGAGCAATTGCAATTTCCCTGGTAAATCGAAATTTTCTCGAATCGAAATGCAAACCCGGTTGATATTAATTTTTTTCGACAAAAAAGAAATATAGAGCTCATAATAACGCTTTGCGTAATTCTCTTTAAAATCATCCTTGAGCTGTTGCAAAACAAACTCTTTTTCAATAGTGCTAACTCGTTTGTCTGCTTTGGTTAGATAGGCCGTAAGAATCAAAATATATTTGATGTTATCTTCTTCATTTCCTAAAAATCCAAAATTCTTTTTAACGGAATTTAATAAAAACAGGCGGTAAAGACCATAACCTACAATAATCATTAAAAAAACCGGAATCAAGTATAAATGAATATAACTCAAAATTGATATTCCAATTAGAGCAATTATAACTAAAATACAAGCATTCATTGGATTGTAACGACTCATCTAATCCTCATTTTAGGTTTATCGAAATTGTAACTTAAATATGTAGTTGGCATTGGAAACAGCTATTGGGGAGTAACAACATGGACTCCTTTGCTTTTTAATATTTCAATGAATTGAATTACATCCTCTTTGCTAATATCAACTAAAGCGCTATCTAAATCTAATTTTTCCCCCGCGTCATTAACTAAATTGATCCTAGTATTTTGATTATTCAAAGTGCCATTTTTTTGAGAAATTGAACTAATGTTATCGTATAATATTTTTTGCTTTGGTGCTTTATCTAAAATTAGATTAACATAAAAAATGAAAGAATTAATTTTTCCACCAGAGACAGATAGAATGGATTTTACTACTTTGATTTCGTCCTTAAAGCACTCTATTACTACATTTTCAAGTAAATATTGTTTTCTAACTAAAAAGATAAAAAAGACAATCAAGCTTATTTTAATAATAATTATAAGCGTATTAAATGACGATAAACTTATTCTAGTTAACAAAGAAAACAACAGATTAGAAACAAGGGTCGTAATTAAAAGATAAACTAAAACGAGAAAAAGACTACTGATAACTGCTCTTTGAATTTTTACCGACTTTTTGAGATGAAATTTTTGAGGTTCAAATGTTAAATTTTCCATATGCATTTTTTGTAAAAATATGAAATGATTAGGAAAACCCAACGAATTCATGATTAAGACCAAGGATAAATTGTGTTCATAAAAAAGATCATTATCTTGTTATCATCAAATAAATTTTATGCTTAAAGTAATAAATCCATCCGGCCCAAAAGAATTAAACAAAGATAAAATTAAGAAAGAAAACAAGGAACTAATAAAGCGAATTGCGGAATTGCAACGAATCCTTTTTGCAGAAGAAAAACACAGCATATTATTAATTTTGCAAGGAGTTGATGCATCAGGAAAAGATGGAACGGTTCGTTCTATTTTTGCAGGAATTAATCCACTTGGATGTAATGTTTATTCTTTCAAAAAACCCACAGAAGAAGAATTTTCGCATGATTTTTTATGGCGAGTACATAAGATTACACCTCAAAAAGGGATGATTCATATTTTCAATCGATCGCACTATGAAGATATTTTAGTTCCTACCGTTGAAGGGTATTATACAAAAGAAAAAATTAAGGCTCGTTACGATCATATCAATAATTTTGAACGCCTTTTAACGGATGGGGGAACGAAAATCCTAAAATTTTACCTGCATATTTCAAAAGAAGAACAATTAGAACGGTTAACCGAACGAATTGAAAACCCAATTAAACATTGGAAGCATAATGATGGTGATTGGGACTCTCGAAAAAAATGGGATAAGTACATGAAAGTGTATGAAGATATTTTTGCAAAATGCAATGAAGTTCCATGGCATATTGTTCCTTCAAATCGAAACTGGTTGAAAGTCAACACAATTGCTAAGGTTTTATTGAAAACATTAGAAGATTTAAACCTTGAATGGCCTGGACTTGAAACTGAAAAGTTCAAAAAGTAAATTTACCAGTGTAATTTATGGAGAATACAAAACCGTATTGTTTGATGCCTTGGATTCATTTTCATTCAAGTAACAAAGGAACGGTGAAAGCATGCTGTGTCGCAAATATCCCTTTTGGAAATATAAACGAAGAAAATTTTGAAGCGATTTGGAATGGAAAATCAATTAACCAGCTGCGTGAAAAATTTTTAAAAGGAGAAACAGATCCTCGTTGTGCGGTTTGTATAAATCGAGAAAAAGCAGGAGTCAAAAGTATTCGACAGGAGACGTTTGAACGATTTCCTAAAATTGATATATCTACTCAGAAATTGCCATTTTATTTTGATATAAGATTTTCGAATGTATGTAATTTTCGGTGTCGTACATGTTGGCATGGGGCAAGTTCTAAGTGGTTTAACGAGGCTAAGCAACTCAAAAGAAACCTTGGGGCAACTGCAATTTTGCAGAATATCGAAGATTTTGAGCATTTTGTGAATGAAATGGGTCCTGCATTAAAACATGCAAAGGAAATCTATTTTGCTGGAGGAGAACCGTTGGTTACTGAAGAGCATTATCGTTTGTTGGACTGGTTGATTAAAAACAATTCATTTCCAAGATTAAGGTACAATACAAACCTTTCTGTTTTGAAATTTAAAACATGGAATCTTCTCGAATTATGGAAATCTTTTTCTGATGTAGAACTTATGGCAAGCATTGATGCTTCTGAAGAACTAGGAGAATATATTCGCAAAGAATTTAAATGGGAGAAATTTTTAGAAAATGTTGTAAAAATTCGTAAAATTGAAACGGAGACTTCGGTCAAACTGACCCTTTCACCAACCGTTTCAATAATGAACTTAACCCATTTGCCAGATTTTTACAAGCAATGCCTGCAATTGAAAATTATTGCGCCCAAAGATTGGTACATTAACCTTTTAGAACGACCATATTATTTTAATATAAAAGCATTTCCTAATAGAATAAAACAACAGATACAAGAGCAATATGTTGATTTTATGCAATGGCTTCGGCAAAATGATTTTCCAAAAGAAACTATTCTAAGTTTTAAATCGTGCATTGACTACATGAATGCCGAAGATCTTTCTAAACATTATGAATCGTATAAAATTGAAACGAAACAATTGGATGATTTGCGAAATGAAGATGGGACAAAATTGCTAGAAATAGAGCTGTAGTTAGTCTAAGAAAACAAACGCTCCGTCAAAATATAAAGTGTTTTCCTACTTTTTGTGAAATTAAATCGTACATTATAAGTATATTGGTATTCACCCAAATTCAAACCATGAGCGAGTTTAATATTGCTATTGTAGAAGATGATAGATGGTATTCGGAATTATTGAAATATCATTTGGAATTGAATCCAGATTATACTGTACATTGTTTTGAAGATGGCTTGTCTTTTTTAAATGAAGTGAAAAAAGCTCCAAACGTAATTTGTCTTGATTATTCTATGCCTGGAATTAAAGGAGATGAATTACTTAAACGAATTAAAGCAAAATTCACTAAGACAGAAGTTGTAATTATTTCTGGACAAGAAGATGTTGCTACAGCAATTAATCTCTTAAAATTGGGAGCTTACGATTACCTAATCAAGGATGAAGAAACGAAAGATCGACTTTGGAATACGATTCTACGAATTCGCGAAAAAAGTGAACTAGAAAAACAGGTTGTAGAATTAAAAAAAGAAGTTCAATCAAAGTATACTAAGAATAATGCTTTTATTGGAGAAAGTGCTCAAATGAAAGCGATCTTTAAGCTAATTGAAAAAGCTGCAATTGCGGATATAACAGTTTCTATTACAGGTGAAACCGGAACAGGAAAAGAAGTGGTTGCAAAATCAATTCATTATAATTCAGGAAAAAAAGGAAAGCCTTTTGTTGCAGTTAATGTCGCTGCAATTCCAAACGATTTGATAGAAAGTGAGCTTTTTGGTCATGAAAAAGGAGCGTTTACGGGGGCTAATTCACGTAGAATAGGAAAGTTTGAAGAAGCCAATGGCGGAACACTTTTTTTAGATGAAATAGGAGAGATGGATTCGAATATGCAGACAAAACTATTACGGGCGCTTCAAGAAAAAGAAATTGTAAGAATAGGAGGTTCCAATAAAGTCAAGTTAAATAGTCGTGTTATTGTTGCAACACATAAAAACTTGTTAGAAGAAGTTCAAAACGGAACATTTAGGCAAGATTTATACTATCGTCTTCTAGGGTTACCAATTGAATTACCACCCCTACGTCAAAGAGGAAATGATATTCTCCTTTTGTCGAATTATTTTTTGGAACATTTTTGTCAGAGTAATCGGATCCCACTTAAAACATTGAGTAAGGAAGCCGAATCAAAATTATTAACTTATCCATTTCCCGGAAACGTACGGGAGTTAAAAGCATTGATTGATTTGAGCGCCGTAATGGCTGATGGTGCAATGATTGAAGAGGATGATATTTCTTACCACGTATCAAGTGGATCGCTAGCAGAATTAATGGCAACAGAAATGTCATTGAAAGATTATACGGCAAAAATTGTTCAGCATTTTTTAGATAAATACGACAAAAATGTTGTGAAAACAGCGGAAATATTACAGGTTGGTAAGTCCACCATTTACAGAATGATCAAAGCAAACGAAGTTACGTTATAACTTATTTAGCTCATCAAAATAAGAAAATGAAAGGAATTGTTTTTACAGAATTTTTGGATCTCGTAGAAGATCAATTTGGGATTCAAATTGTTCAAGAAATCATTGATTCATGTGATTTGAGTACAGGTGGTGCATATACCTCAGTTGGGACATACGATCATAAGGAGATGTTTCAAATGGTGGGAAAACTTGCCGAAATAAAAAGTACTTCGGTTGGTGAATTACTTGAACTATATGGAAATCATTTTTTTGGTGTCCTTGCAAAGTCCTATCCACAATTTATGGAAGAACATGATTTGTTTACTTTTTTAAGCTCCATTGATGGTTATATTCATCCAGAAGTACTCAAATTATATCCTGATGCAGAATTACCACGATTTTCTTCTGAAGTAAATCAAGATGGAGTATTAATTCTTGTTTACGAATCGAGCAGAAAGATGGCTGATTTCGCAATTGGATTGCTTAAAGGAGCAAGTGATTTTTTTAAATCCCCCATTCAAATTGAAAAAGTTAAAACAGAAAAAGATGGGCAACGTGTTGTTTTAAAATTGGTCAAAATTGAAGGATAAAGAAGCGTTAGAATATTATAAAAAAGCTTATTTACGTGAAAAAGAGGCACGTAAAGAAGCTGAGCGTATCTTAGAGTTTAAAGCTCAAGAGCTGTATACGGCAAATGAAAAATTAACTGCATTAAATATCACACTTGAAGAAAATCTTGAAAAACGAATTGAGCAAATTCGAAAAGCAGAAGAAGCGTATCGTCAGTTAGTGGAATCTGCGAATGACATTATTTTTAGTACCGATAGTAATGGTCATTTTACTTATGTCAACCCTAAAGGACTTCTCATATCAGGTTATAGTTCTGAAGAATTGATAGGACTAAATTTTACAAAACTAATTGTCGAAGAATTTAGGAAAAAAGCGATTTTGATTTATCAGAATCAAATGATCAATAAAGAATCAGATAGTTACTTTGAATATGACATTGTTTCCAAAAAGGGTGAACGTATAAGTTTAGGGCAAAATGTGAAATTGATTTTTGAGAAGGGGGTTGCAACTGGATTTCTTTCAATTGCAAGAGATATTACTGCTCAAAAAAAATTACAGAATGATTTAGAAGAAGCCAATCAAATTGCACAAGCTTCAGCAAAAGCAAAAGAACGGTTTTTGGCAAATATGAGCCATGAAATGCGAACACCGCTCAATGCGGTAATTGGTTTGTCAAATTTATTGAAAGAAACTGATTTGAAATTGGGGCAAATAGATTATGTAACTAAGATAAATAGTGCGGCAGGTAGTTTATTAATGCTTGTTAATGATATTTTGGATTTGTCAAAGATTGAAAGTGGTAAACTTGAATTAAATGAAGGTGAATTCGTTTTAAGAAAAAGTCTAAACACGATTTTATCTTCGGCGAGTTATCAAGCGCAAGAAAAGGAACTCAAATTGCGTTTAAGTATTGACGAAAAATTAGATAAATCCTATGTTGGTGATGAATTGAGGCTATGTCAAATTCTGATTAACCTGACAAATAATGCTATTAAGTTTACTACATTTGGAGGGGTCCATATTCAAGTTAAATTAATTGACGAACAAAAGACTCATCACCGAATTAACATTGCTGTTACAGATACTGGTAAAGGGATTGCTCCAGAAGCATTGGAACGAATATTTGAGGATTTTAATCAAGAAAATGCATCAATTTCTACTGAATATGGTGGAACGGGTTTAGGCTTGTCCATAAGTCAAAACTTAGTTGAGGTTTTGGGAGGGCAATTAAAAGTAGATTCAATTTTAGGAGAAGGTGCAACTTTTCATTTTAATTTAACATTGCAACGAATTGATCAATCTGCTGAAAAAGCAACTAAAAAATTACCGAAAAAAAGATCTGACTGGAATAATGTAACCATTTTGGTGGTCGAAGATAACGAGGTTAATCAATTTGTAGTTAAAGAGACGATTCAGACTTGGGGTGGAACAACAGATATCGCAAGCGACGGAAGGGAAGCAATCAATTGGTTGATGAAAAAAACGTACGATCTTATATTAATGGATATGCGAATGCCTGTAATGGATGGAATTGAAACTACAACATACATTAGAAGGCAACTGAAACTTCAAATACCAATCATTGCGTTTACTGCGAATGCAATGAAACAAGAAAGAGAACACTGTTTTGCAATTGGTATGAATGACTATGTCGCAAAACCTTTCCAGAAAAACGAATTAAAACAAAAAATAGAACAATTTCTTCCTCCAGAAAAAATAATGGATAAATCTTTTGAAGAGCCTTCGAAAGAAATTATTGTAGAACCTATTTTTACATTGGAACGTTTAGAGGCCCTTTCACAGGGAAATCCAGATTTTATCAGCAGACTACTGACGATTTTTAAAGAAGATACTGAAGAGCAACTGACTCTAATCAAAAAAACGAATGATGCAGATGAGCTTAGCCAAATTGCGCATAAAATGAAGCCTTCAATAGACTATATTTCAAATGAACATGTCAAGCAATTAATTCGAAAAATAGAAGCAAAAGATTTCGTGAAAGATGCAAGAATGTTGATTCGTTTTGAAGCAGTATTAGAAGAATTACTTGTCGAAGTAACAAAGGTACTTGAATCAAAATAATCCAAATTCCCTTTTTCCCAAATTCATGATTTAATTCCCATTATGGGAATTAAATTCAAACTAAAAATAATTTAAACACTTGTTTTACAGGTATTTGATTGTTTTGGTATGGTTTAAGAATATACCTCATCAAAACAAATCAATATGGAATATTTACATGTCTTTACAAATAACAAATTAGATGCTCAGTTTTGGGAAACACGAACAGGATTAATTGATGCCGTAAAAATACATCAGATTGATCTGGATCAAATAGAAACATCTTTAATGAATGGTGTCAAGTTTTTAGTAATTGACTTCTACTTTGGAAATTTGAATTCGGAAGAAGAACAGCAATTGACGGAACAAATTTGTGAAGTTGCAAAAAAGATTGATAAAAAAGGATTAAGTATGTTTTTGCTTAGTCCGTCATATGCAAAATGCACAAAAATGCCGGAACCTTGTACTAAAAACAAAGCAATTTCATCACACAATTATTCAAGAGAATTTTTAAGACTACTCCTTCAGAAGTCTAAAAAATCCAACTTAAGCAAACAAAGTATAGCATCTTAAAAAATATATCATGAAAAAGAAAACAATATTTATAGTAGACGACGACCGATTTTATACAAAGATTTTAGAAGCAAAATTAAGTGAACTAGGAACTTTTAAAATTCAAAAGTATTACAATGGACAAGATTGTATTAACAATGCTTATCAGCAGCCAGATATTATCTTTTTAGATCATTACTTAGGAGATACGGATGGTTTTGAAGTACTTAAAGACGTAAAATCAACTTATCCATCCATTCACATTGTCATGCTATCCGGACAGAGAGAAATGAAAGTAGCGATCAAATCGTTACGATTCGGAGCAACAGATTATTTGATAAAGAACATTGACGACTGTCAAAAAAAATTGAGCACAACAATCAACGTTTGTGATAAAATTTCAAAAAGTCGTGCAACAAATACCCAACAATTCAAAAGCAGATTATTTAATTTCTTATTCACTTTTTAACCCCTAATCATGAAAATTGTAAGTTTCTTCTTAATCATAATAATGCTCTCTTCTTGTTCTAACATGAATATTTTACAGGGCGAATCAGAGACAGCTGAGAGACTAGAAAATTTTCAGTTGCTAAACAAAAATTACGAACATATCCTTTCTCCAGATGATAAGTTATCGATTAGTGTTTGGAATCATGATGATTTAAGTATTGGATCTGTCTTTAGTATTTACAACACAAATGAATCGTTTGGGAAATGGATTTTAATTGAGAACGATTCGACGGCAGCAATTCCTTATGCTGGGAAACAAAAAATAGCTGGGTTAACCTTAAATCAGGCAGAAAAATTGGTCACTACAGAAATGTCAAATTTCATTAAAGATCCCATTGTTGAAATTCGTGTTTTAAATAGAGAAGTAACCATTTTGGGAGAAGTAAAATCACCAGGTAATTATCTCCTTGAAAAAGAAGAAAATACATTGATTGAATATATCGGAAGAGCAGAAGGGTTAGGGTTTTATGCGAATAAAAGAAAAATTCAAGTCATTCGAAATGACGTTTCATATCGCATTGATTTAACTAAGCTAGAAAATTTACACCAAAGAAATATTTATTTGCAAGCCAAAGACATTGTATATATCCCCTCAACAAAAGGAAAAAAGTTAGATATGAAAGCCCCTGTTCTGATTCCTTTTGCATCATTATTAACCTCTGCAGGAGTGCTTATTTCAGTACTTTCTAACTAAACTCAAAATCAACCCATCATGAGAGAAATGCAACGCATAAAGCGGATAATTATTCCACTTTTAAAAGGGCTTCCTATCCTTATAATCACCCTTTTAATAGCGCTTTTTATTGCAAAAAAAGCAATCCAATATAGTGTGCCAAAATATCAAAGTATGGCAAAAATTAAATTGGATGATAGAAAGTACGGAATGTCTGGAAATAACCTATATGAAGACTTTGATGTTTTCTCCTCTGAAAACAAAATAGAAACAGAAGCGGAAATTTTAAAATCACCATTACTTATTGGAAAAACAATTGATAAAATGGATTTATCTGTTTTGATGTTTCGAATGGGAGTGATTAAAAACACATTTCTCTATCAAGATAATCCGTTTGAATTCTTGATCAATACAAATGGTACAAGTTTATACGATCAATCATATGTATTGACAGTTACCGGAAATTATTTCACCATAGAAAACCTTGAAGAAGAAAAGTTAGCAACGGGAGAATTTGGAACACCTTTTCAACTTGAATATGATACCCTGATAATTCAAAAAAATGAAACGTTATTGAGCCAAAAGAAATTAGACATTGATGGAAAGTATCAATTTGAGATTAAATCACAAGAGCAATGGATTCAGTTTTTAAACCAACAACTTGATGTAAAAGCAATCGATAAAGAAATACCCGTATTACGTGTCGTAATGAAATCTGAAAACCCAGAATTTTCTGCGGACTTTGCAAATGCATTGTGCACAGTATATATCGAAGACTATATCTACACTAAATCAATGGCTGCAACAAAAACATTATCATTTATTGACGAACGAATGAATGCTTTAAAAACGGTTCTTTCTGCCTCTGAAAACAGTTTAGAAAGTTATAAAAAAGAACATGATGTAGTTAATACACTTCAAGAGACAGAAACTGGTTTAAGAGAACTTTCAAAACTCAAATTACAATTGATTAATCTCGAAATGGAAGAGAAAGCAGTTATTGCATTAGAAGAATACATTGCAGAAGGAGATTATTACGAAGAAACAGCAATAAATTTTGGGTTTGGAGATCTGTTATTAACAGAATTGGTTAAGAAATTAAAATTATTTACAGACGAAAAAAGAGATTTATTACTCAAATACACAACAAACGATCCTAAAGTCGTAAATGCGCAAAATAAAATTGATGATATAGAAGCTTACGTAAAGGAAGCAATTCTCCAAAATAAAAATACGATTCAAACAAAACGAGAAGAAATTCAATTGAACATCAAAGCCATGGATGATCAATTTGAGAATATTCCAACCCGCGAAAAAGAAATGCGAATTTTAGAACGTGATTTTCAAATTAATGAATCCGTTTACACTTTTTTAGCGCAAAAAAAATTAGAAGCACAGATTGCATCATCTGCATTAATGTCGTTTCACCGTGTTATACAACCAGCTACTCCAGCGAAAGAGCCCGTATCTCCGAATAAAGTGTTGATTACGTTCGTTTGTGGATTCCTTGGGCTTTTTGCTGGAATTTTAATTGTCTTTGGAGGAAGATTTGTTCAAGGAAAAGTTTTAAGTAAAGCAGATATAGAAAAATTAACGGCTACTCCAGTAATTGGTGTTTTAACAAAAGCAAATACTGTCCAGTTGAATGAGTTTATCACTTTAGCTACGGCGCTTCGCAACAATTGTAAAATTGAGAAAAGAACTATTTTGATTACCTCTTCTACCAAACAAGAAGGTAAATCATATGTAGCTTCAAATTTAGCAGATGCTTATGCCAAAATGGGTTTTTCAACAGCAGTATTAGATTTTAATGCATTCAATCCGCTTTACATTGGACAACACGATTATAACCTAGAAACATGGTTAAATGATCAAACGGAATTGAATAAACTTGCTGGAACAGCAGGAGAAGTAACACGAATTGGTTTAACTGAAAACATAGAAAATGCAACACTCGTTTTCGGGCATAAAAAAATGACTGAAGTGATGTTGAAATTAAAAGCTAGTTATGACTTTATTATTATTGATACACCTGGTTCTGTAATTTCTATTGATGCATTGTGTATGTTAAAATACGCTGATGAAGCACTTTATATTATCCGAGCAAAATCATCAAAAGCCCAGTATATACCAAATGTTGACGCAATTCAAGCAGATTGTGACTTTTCAAAAATGAGTATTGTTCTTAACGGTGCCCATGTATCCACAAACTATTCAGGAAATTTTAATGGGTCACAATTGCATTATCACAAAAAGCCTGCTGGCATTTTAAATAGAATTATGAACTTAATTTCTACCTATTCAAAATGAAAACGTTCTTGAACAATAAAAAGAAATCAATTCTAGCGATTGGTGATCAACTGATTGTTAGTGGAACCAACTTCCTTTCAAGTTTGTTGATGACTAGATTTATCGGATTGGAAACCTACGGTTCTTTCGTAATGTTTTGGATGATATTTCTGTTTTTACAAGGAATAATGAATGCCTATATCGGTTTGCCAATGCAGGTTTTGTCAAGCAAAAGATCGAATAAAGAAAATTATTTACAGGCCAACCTTAGACTGGCAAATTATACAGTGTTTGGCATATGCTTACTGCTCTACTTAGGGTTTTATATCTACAATGTTTCTTGGCAAGAAACGACATTTGGTTATGGTTTTTGGCTGTTCCCATTACTAATAACACTTTTTTTTAAGCACGAAATCAATCGAAAATATTTTTATGCCCAAGAGCAAATAGTGAAAGTCCTTTTGATTGACAGTTGTACTTATTTATTACAAATTCCAGTATTGTTGTTCTGCTGTATTAACTATTCAATTGGCCTAAATGAAGTTGTTTTGTCGTTAATGATGACAGTGCTAATTGGAAATGTAGTAGGGTTCTTGATAAAAGAAAAACAAAGCGAAAACCAACCAGAGCAGTTGCCAATTTTAGAAAATTGGTTGTATGCGCGATACCTTATTTCAACAGCATTACTGCAATGGTTTTCAGGAAATTTTTTGTTGATATCAGCAGGAGGGATTTTAGGGCTGTCTGCTCTAGGAATTGTAAGAATACTTCAAAATATTATGGGTGTTTTACATGTCTTGTTTTTGAGTTTAGAAAATGTTGTACCAACAAAAGCAGCTTATTTACTTCATAAACACAGTTGGAAACATATGATCACTTATTTAAAGAAGGTGACACTTGTGACTGGTGTTTTTTATGCTGGACTTCTACTCTTACTTTTCGTTTTCGGAAGATTTATTTTAAGCTTCCTTTACGGAACCGAGTACGCAAAATACGACTACCTTTTATATCAGTTTATCGTTGTTTATCTTTTTGTTTTTATTGGAACACAAGCACAGATAATAATTAAAACAATTGGTGTCAATCGCGGAATTTTTATCGCATACCTTTTTTCTTTTATTGTAGCTTTTATTTCGGCCATACCATTGATAGAAACATTTGGAATAAGTGGTGTCATTGTCGGTTTCGGGTTACTTCAAATAACAACAATCACAGTTTATTTTTTTACACTTAAAAAAGCATGGAAATGAAAAAGAAAATCATACATATTACATTAGGAAAAGCAAATCCTAATCGTCAAAACGGTGTAAACAAAGTTGTTAATAGTTTACTTCATTATCAGGTTGAAAATAATTTTAATGCTGAGTTTTGGGGAATTTCATTTAACCAAGAGAGAAACTTTCCAAGCCGAAATTATAAAACAACATTATTCAAAGACAGTCGTGTAAAATTTAAATTAGATCGAAAGCTAAAGAATGCTATTAAAGCACTTAATTCAAACGAAACTATTGTTCATTTACACGGTGTTTTTTCGCCACAGTTGTTCCAAGTTGGTAAAATGCTCAAAAAACATAATATCCCTTACTTTTTTACACCGCATGGAGGTTATAATCTCAAAGCACTAGAAAAATCTAAGTGGATAAAAAGATTATACATTGCTTTATTTGAAAAGAAATTAGTTGATAATGCTTGTGGAATCCAATTATTAGGAGATTCTGAAAAAGAAGGCTTTAGAAAATATTTTGACAACGAGACTTATATTATTCCAAATGGGCAAGAAGCACATTTTACAATACCAAAAAATGCAAATTTCGCGGCTACAAAAATTGGTTTTTTAGGGCGTATAGACATTGAAACAAAAGGACTTGATCTTCTTTTGAAAGGTTTAAAAGAAATCAATAAGACAAAAAAAGTAACCTTAGAAATTGTTGGAGACGGAGGCGAAATTGACCAATTGAGAAAAGTAGTAGCTGAATATAATTTGACAAGCAATGTTTGCTTTAAAGGAGCTGTTTTTGGTTTAGACAAATTTGACCTGATCGCTTCTTGGGATGCTATGTGTCTAGTTTCTCGAAACGAAGGTTTACCAGGAGCTGTTTTAGAAGCAGCAAGTGTCGGTGTACCTTCAATTATTAGTAAAGCAACAAACTTAGAAAAGTACATTACAACATATAATGCAGGTTGGGTTTTAGATGAATATACAACCACTGCATTGGTTGATTGCCTTGAAACAATGCTTTCAAAAAAAGAGAACCAGCAATTGGAACAATATCAATTAGGAGCAAAAAAAATGATTCACAATGCTTTTGATTGGAATCATATCGTTCATTCATTAGTTAATGCATATGCTCAATAAAAAAGAACCTTTTTTGGTAAGACATATTGCAACAATTCTGACGCTGATTTTATTTGTTAAGATTGCGGGTTATTTTTCAATAACAGATGTTAAAATTATTACGCAAATTTTCAAAGTAATTTCTCGTGTTGGAATGACTTTAACAGTTTTTGTCATATTACAGCAGCTAAAATCACAAGGGTGCTTAAACATTCTTCAGCTAAAAAACACATTTAACCTCATTTTATATGTTGCTTATTTGGTGCTTGGTTTTGCATCTTTTGCGTGGTCTACAGATCCAATGTATTCTGCACTTCAATGGTTCATGACTTTTGAAAGTTTCATTTTTGTTTATCTCTTTTTCTCATTGGTTTATACCATTAATATTTTTTACCCAGCAAAAAAAATCAATCTTGTTAATCTTTTTGTTAAAGCCATTTTTCCAATCATTTTAATTTTCATAATTGGATCATTTGCTCTACCTGATTTTTTCTACAGAGAAATGCGGGGAGGAGAAGAAATTCGTTTGGGAGGTTGGATAATGAATCCGAATGAACTGGGAATGCTAGCAAGTATCCTTGGGGCGTTAAGTTATTTGTATTTCAATCAGAAAAAAGGAAAAGGAAAAATTTTCCCATTTATTGCAATCATTGCAGCGCTTATAATTCTAGTGCTTACTTCAAGTAGGTCTTCACTAATTGGGTTTCTTTTAATCTTAGGGATTTTAGTTTTAAAATCTGAAAATAAAAGGCTGAAAATTGCCATGTTTGCTTTAATGGGTATTGTAGCTCCTTTTGCAATTAGCGCAATTATTTTTAAAGATGGAGGAGGAGTAGAAGAAGTGATGAGTATGACAGGGAGATTACCATTTTGGACCGCTTTATTGAATGAAGGAATTGTAAAAGAACCGTTTTTTGGTTACGGCTTTATGCGTATTAATTATACCGATTATTTTCAAGGGCTAAATACATATCCGGGAAAAATGACCCATAATACATTTATGCAGGTACTCATGAATTTAGGATTTGTCGGTCTATTCATTGTGATTTGGCAAGTTGTTTTTACGATAAAGAATTTTATCAAAAACAAAAAGAGTGATTATGCCAATTTCTTTATTGCATTAATTATTCCAGTTATGATCAATTCTTTTACTGAATTTGGTGTTTTTGGAGATGCAAATTATGGAATTCTATTTTGGCAATTTCTAATCTTTTTATTCTTGTTTGAGAAACGTGCTTATCTAACAACAGTAGAAAAAGCATGGTTAAAAAAGTTTGAAAGAAATTTGGCTTAAATCTTTCCCAAAATGGGAATATTCACCCGATTTAGGAAAATAAGTTTAATCAGGTTGAAATTAATAATCTGTAAATCAGTTAGTTATATGTTTTGGCATTTGTTTTTCATATAACTATTACAACGAAACAAATATGTTATGAAAATGAATCTTCAATCCAAAAATATAAATTACTCCGACTTAAATATAATCGCCAAGCTTATTGCCGGGAAAGATGCTAAGATCTGTGTTTTTGACCCTAATGGAAAAGTGGTTTGGGATACAAAAGAAAGCAATTCTGATAATTCAAGAGGAAAGCAATTACTTTTCAATTTAGGAGAAGCATTGGTCCGTTTTAAATCATACGAATTATCAGATTTTGATTTTGTTATTGATTTCAATGCACTATCAGAATTGAATAACGACGCGTTTAAAACAGAAAAATTAAACTTGATCCAAGCGCCAAATGGAACTGTTCGTTATATGTTTCAAGCTGAAGATAAATCATATTCTTTTCTTGATTTTTTACCAATCCCAAGTTTGCGCTCACGGATAATTAAAAAAGGACTTCAACTTACCTTAAAATTGGGATTGAAAAAATTGATTGCTAAAAATATTCATATCTCATATCAAGAGCAACCTAAGTACAAATCTCTTGCTGAAGGAATTGATTATGATCACTTTTCTATTTTTCTTGGAACTCCTGGGTTTTGGAGAAAACCAGTAATGCAATTGATCAAAAATCAAAAGGCAATTCAGTATTTAAAAATAGGAATCACACCACAGACATATGATTTAGTGGAAAAAGAACGATTTAATTTGAGAATGATAAAAGGATATCAATTAAATCAAATTTCAATTCCTAAAATAAACAGTATAAAATCAAATGGAATATTGTCATTAAAAGCAATCCCATTAAAAGATAAAAAACAAATTAATCGATTTTCTAATCACCATTTTCTATGCATAAAAGAGTTGATGTTAAAATCAATGCGCATGGAAAAACTCTCTCGAACGCCATTTTTCGAAGAAATCTTAGATCAAATGTACGACCTAAGAATTACCGCGAATCCCAATCAAGACATCAAGAAATTGTTGTTTCAATTGAGCGATCTAAAATCGACCATTCAAAAAGACAAGTATTGCTACACTTCGCTTGCGCATGGTGATTTAACGCCTTGGAACACTGCTTTAGTCAGCAATTCTATGTATGTTTTTGATTGGGAAATGGCGCTTACTGGTGCACCATTGCTTTATGATGTTTTTAACTTCATTTATCAATCTGAAATATTAGTTAATCGATCTGGAATTAAAGGAGTAGAACGTGAAATTCAAAAACTTCAAGAAGATGAAGAATTTGTAGATTTTATTGCACGTTTTAATATTGATATTGCTGCAAATCACAAATTATACTTGTTGCATATGGTAAGTAAAAACTTATCTCTGATGACACGTCAAAGTCAGATTTCTCAAGACCAAAAACTATTAATAGAAAATTGGAAAATCGCGTTGTCAAAATATCAGGATGCTAAACAGATAGCAAATATTGATTTGTTGGAGGCAAGAAAAGTTTTCTTAATGGATTTTCAGACTTATTTGTCAGATGTGGATTATGCAGCATTAAAATTCTTCCTTCCTAATTTTAGAGAATTGCCAATTCAATCAGATTTAGATTTAGCAATAAGCGAAGAAGGATTAAAACACTCAATAGAATTTATTGGAAACCATGTGTTGGTTAAAAGCTCAAAATTGATTGAAAAATCATTCATGTCAACAATTAAAATTCATTTTGTTAACGGCGCATATTTGTGCATTGATTTTATCACTGACTTTACCCGAAAAGGAATACGATATCTGGATTGTGAGACATTATTAGACTTAGCAGTAGTGCAAGGAGGAGTAAAACGAGCAAGCCTTTGGAGTGACATAAGTTATATCCAGCTTTTTTATACACTAAATAAAAGTGGAATTCCTCTAAAATATCAGCACTACTTAATTGAAAAATTGAACACATCAGCAAAAAGAAAAACTTACTTAGAATATCTTAAAGAGACATTAACTCTTGAATTTGAAGAACTGTTAAACTCATTTGAGTATTCAAAAGAAAAGCATATTAGAATAAAGAAATCTATCCAAAAAAAACACAATTTGGGTAGCTTCGGAAAACTCCGAGGGAAAGTGAGTTATTTACGAGATTTTTGGGTTGATCTCGTACAAAATAAGGGGTTTATGCTCACTTTCTCCGGAGTTGACGGAGCCGGAAAAACAACCATTATAACTGAAGTAAAAGAACGTTTAGAGAATAAATATCGGAAAGAAGTTGTTTTACTAAGACACCGTCCAGGCATTTTACCCATTTTAAGTGCAATTAAACACGGAAGCGCTGCGAAAGCAGAACAAAAAGCGGGAGAGAACATTCCAAGACAAGGAAAAAACAATAATATTGTTAGCTCTCTATTCCGATTTTCGTATTATTATTTTGACTACTTAATTGGACAAATTTATGTTTACTTCAAATACATTTTACGTGGAAAAGTAGTGATTTATGACCGGTATTATTTCGATTTTATAAATGATGCCAAACGGTCAAACATTCGAATGAATCGAAACATCATAAAAAAGTTGTTTGCATTTGTTTACAAACCTCAATTTAATTTCTTCTTATACAATGAAGCTGAGATTATACTGCAGCGCAAAAAAGAGCTTTCTGCTTTAGACATTACATCTTTGAATGAGCAATACATTAATTTGTTTACAGAATTAGAATTAAAAAGACCAGGAACTTATTATCAAATTAAAAACGATATCAAGACAACAACATTGTCAACTATTTTTCAAACCATTAATAAAGTAGCCTAATATGAAAGCAAAGAAGACTATATTAATTACGGCATATGCGGTTAATCCATTTAAAGGATCTGAAGATGGTACTGGTTGGAATATTTCAAAAGAATTAGCCAAAACAAATGAATTGCATATCGTAACACGCAAAAATAATCGTGCAGAAATAGAAAGATACTTTAAGGAATTTGAGTCGCCAATTCATAAAAACATGAACTTTCATTATTATGATTTGCCCGGTTGGATAATGAATTGGAAACACAGATTGGGAGAACGAGGATATGTTATATATTTCTATTTATGGCAATTCTTTCTTCCGTTTTATGTTCGCTCAAAGAAAATAAAATTTGATTTAGCGCATGCGGTAAATTTTCATAGCGATAGTCATCCTCAATTTCTTTGGTTTTTAGGTAAACCTGTTTTTTGGGGACCAATAGGACATCATCCTCCTGTTCCCAAAAATTATATAAATCCAATTTATGGTGAGCGAAAATGGGCTAAGGATCGCTTGTATAATATTGTCAAATTTATGATGAGAAGGCTTGACCCCTTTTACTATTTTTCAAAATGGAGCGCGAAAAAAATATTTGTTATTAACTCTGGAGTCAATAAGTCAGTCGGTGCAAATCCAGATAAAATTATTGTACTTCCAGCTGTAGCACATAATGAAACTGTTAAAATGTCAAAACCAATTGAGAAAGAAAACTTTACGGTTTTATCAGTAGGTAGATTTGTATACATGAAAGGGTTTGATGTTACGATTCGCGCTTTTGCAAACTTTTATCATTCATTACCAGATTTTAATAAGAAAACAGTTAAGTTAAAGCTGGTTGGAAAAGGAGAGGAACTCAATTTAATGAAGACAATTATAGAGAAAGAAAAAATTACTGAAGCAGTTGAGATTGTAAAATGGGTTAAAAAAGAGGAGATGGAATCGATTTATAAGCAAGCTTCAGTCTTC
>CAYPZN010000019.1:50035-54505 GCA_964415335.1 uncultured Crocinitomix sp. | reverse complement strand
TCAGCTTGGTGGTCAGACTGCTTTGAAATTAGCAGAAACTTTCCACAAAAAAGGAATTAAAATCATTGGTTCTAGTTACGAATCATTAGACGTTGCGGAAGATAGAGGACGTTTTTCAAACCTATTAAAAGAGCACAATATTCCTTACCCTGAATTTGGAGTAGTTGAGAGCGCGGAGCAAGCTTTAGAATTATCAGATCAATTAGGATTTCCATTATTAGTTAGACCATCTTATGTATTAGGAGGTCAAAAAATGAAAATTGTAATCAATAAAGAAGATTTAGAGCATCACGTTGTCGATATTTTAAATGAATTACCAGACAATCAAATTTTATTAGACCACTTTCTAGGCGGAGCAATTGAAGCTGAAGCAGATGCTATTTGTGATGGTGAAAATGTTCATATTATTGGAATTATGCAACATATAGAACCTGCTGGAATTCACTCTGGAGATTCTTATGCATTACTTCCTCCGTACAATTTAGGGGATCTTGTAATGGAACAAATCAAAGAAATTACAAATAAGATTGCCGTTGCTTTAAGAACAGTAGGTTTGATCAATATTCAATTTGCAATTAAAGATGATAAAGTTTATGTTATCGAAGCAAATCCTAGAGCCTCTAGAACAGTTCCTTTTATTGCGAAAGCATACAGAGAGCCGTATGTAAACTATGCAACAAAAGTAATGCTTGGGCATAAAAAAGTAACCGATTTTGATTTCAAACCTTTCAAAGAAGGTTATGCAATTAAAGTTCCTGTTTTCTCTTTTGATAAATTTCCAAATGTAAATAAAGAACTTGGGCCTGAGATGAAATCAACAGGAGAAGGAATTTTATTTATTGATGATTTAAAAGATCCGTTTTTCCAGAAAATATATAGTGAGCGAAATCTTTATTTGAGTAAATAATGGTTTTACTCAGCATCACCGGACTTTTCAAAACATTACTGATTATCATTGGTGTAATGGTTTTATTGCGCCTTATTGGTCGCGTTATGGTTGCGAAAAGAAACATGGATGAGCACAATCGAATAAATAGAGAAAAAGCCAGGTCTGAAGAAATCGTTAACAAAGCAAAGCAAAACTTTGGAAAAACGACAATCAGTAAAATAGGAAAAGGGAGACAAACAAATGGTGATTTTGTAGACTTTGAAGAAATTACAGAAGAATAGGTCAATTTCATTTGTTAATTCTAATTAAATAGATTAAAGAATAAGATACTTAGATCAATTAATTCAGTAAAAAAGTTTTATTTTTAACATCATCTTATCAGGATTTTCAACGATTGATTTGAATGGTATAAGCAAAATTTTATTTGAAAATAGTATCAATGGATTTAAAAGGTAGAATTCTCAAAAAGTCAAATCTTTGGCACTTAGGTGCAATAGCATTATTTCTAATCGTTTCGTGTGTCTATTTTTCACCTGCGTTAAAAGGATATACACTAAAACAACCCGATATTGTTAACTATATCGGAATGTCAAGAGAAGTGCAAGACTTTAGAGACAATGATGGTGAACAAGCACTTTGGACAAATGCAATGTTTAGCGGAATGCCTTCAACTCAAATTTCCATGCGATATGAAAATACGTGGTTGGCACGAGGTGGAAGAAACTTGATTCGATTGGGTTTACCAACACCAATCTTTTTCTTGTTTGTCTATTTTATTGGGTTTTATGTTTTGGCCTTAAGCCTTAAAATCAAACCGTTAATAGGTATTATAGGCTCGCTTGCCTTTGGACTCTCATCCTATTTTATAATTATTCTTGAAGCAGGGCATAATTCGAAAGCGTCTGCAATTGGAATGGCAACGTTTATGCTGGCCGGATTTATTATGGCCTACCGCTGGAAAAATTGGATTTTAGGAGTTGGTTTATCTGCCCTTTTCATGACAATAGAACTTTATATTAATCACTTGCAAATAACCTATTATATGGGATTTATACTTCTTTTGATTGGTATAGCAGAATTACTAAGGCACATTAAAGAAGGACAATTGGTGAAATTTGGTAAGGTAACAGGCTTACTGGTGCTAGGGTATATTTTTGCAGTAATGGTGAATTACGGAAATATTTTCGGAACGGCCGAATATGCAAAACAAACCATTAGAGGAGGAACAGAATTGACCATTGATGCTACTGGAGCATCCACTGAAGGAATTAAAACATCTGGGCTTGATCGTGAATATATTACCAATTGGAGTTATGGAAAAGCAGAAACTTTTTCGCTTTTTGTACCAAATTTTAAAGGTGGTGAATCACAAATAATAGCACAAGATGACGCAAATAAAGATTTATTAAAGGAAGTCGATCAGCGTTTTCGACAAAATGTAGCAGAAAGTAATCAATATTGGGGAGATCAACCCTTTACTTCAGGCCCTGTATATATTGGAATCATTGTTTTGTTCCTTGCGTTCCTTGCACTTGTTTACGTGAAAAACAATTATAAATGGGCATTGCTCTCTGCCGCTTTATTGGCAATTATGTTAAGTTGGGGGAAAAACTACGTTTCAGGAATCATTTTACTCCCCATTATACTCTATAATGTCAACATGTTTTTAGACAATAAAAAACAATTGATTTTTACAGCAGTCAATACATTACTTTTCTTTTTATTAATGACAAGTGGAGATGCAATAATGGAGAGAAGCTTGACAGATTTCTTTTTGGATGCGTTGCCAGGTTATAATAAGTTTAGAGCGGTTACAATTGTTTTAGTTGTAGTTGAATTGTGCGTTCCTTTTTTAGGAATCTTATTCCTACAACAACTCTTCAAAGAAAGAGAAACCATTAAAAATAATATGAATGGTTTTTATATTGTGTCAGGTGCGTTCTTATTATTCCTTTTGATTTTAGCGGGAGCACCTGGGATGTTTAATACGTTCTTAAGTGCACAAGAAACAGCTGTTTTGGATACAATTACTGACCCAAATTTGATCAGTCAGTACAGCTCATTTTTTGATGAATTAGAAGGAGTAAGACAGTCTATTTTTAGTAAAGATGTAGGACGTTCATTACTCTTATTTATATTATCCGCAGGTTTTATTTTCGCTTTTTTAAAATTTACTTTTTCACAAATCGTTTTAGGAGCAGGACTGGGATTATTAATCTTTATTGATGTTTATGGTGTTGCTTCAAGGTATGTAAATACAGAAGGGCGTGGAAAACGTTACAATCAATGGATTGAATTATATAATTATAATTATCCATACGTTGCAGGATATGCTGAAAAAGCAATTCTTAAGGCAGAATCGATCCAAAACCCGGATATTCCAGTGAAAATTGATTCGGCATTAGCTGTTCTAGAACAGCAATTTAAAAACGAAGATGATGTAAGCAATAGAGAAAAACAATTAAGAAGAGATTATACAACATTCCGTGTTTTAAATAGAAATTCAAATTTCCGTGTTTTAGAAGGTGGAAATCCATTTAATAGTTCTTATGCCTCATACTTTAATAAATCAATAGGAGGGTATCACGGTGCAAAATTGAGTCGTTATCAAGATTTGATTGAGTTTCATTGGACTAGTGGGCAAAACCCTTCTGTAATGAACATGTTAAATGCAAAATATTCCATTCAACCGCAAAGGGATAATACAGGATCAATTGTAAATTCTCAGTTAATCTCTGTGAATAGAGAAGCAATGGGGAATGCTTGGTTTACAAAAGATGTAAAAATTGTAGCGGATGCAAATGAAGAGATTACTTCAATGAATTCTTATGAAGAAACAACAATTTTAAATAAGAGTGCTGGACAAGTTTTAGTTGATGGAGAGCCAATTGTTTCAAAAAAGATTAGGGGAACAGAAGCTATTTCAGTTCTACTTCCTGGCATGGAAGCTCCAGCTCCTATAGAGAATATTCCGTATACAGCAGTAAAAGAAAGCGCTTTAGCAATGGTATTGGATTCAACTGGAATTAATTGGGTGTATGATTCTGCTCCAGATTCAGCTTTCAATAAAATATTTTCATTGTCAAGCGAAGGACCTGGTGGTTGGGATGCTGCTCAGACGACAATTGTCGACCAGCGTTATTCAGAAAACATTTCAAAGGAATCCTATTCAGGAGTAGGTACAATTGAAATGAGTAATTATCATCCAGATAGAATTTCATATATTTCAAATAGTGATCAAGCGCAATTTGCTGTTTTTTCTGAAATTTATTATGAAGGTGGTTGGAAAGCTTATATAGACGGAGAGGAGCAAGAAATATCTCGTGTTAACTATGTGTTGAGAGGCCTGGAAGTACCTGCAGGAGAACATACAATTGAATTCAAATTCGAACTGAAATCATATGAAACAGCTAGTACAATGGCTTTGGTTGGTTCGTTATTGATCCTTATTTTAATTATTGCAGGAATATGTATTGAAGTTAAATCAGGAAACACAGAAGAGACTGAAATTGATGATGAGGTTTTAAACACACCAATTGAAGTTGAAGGGTAGTTAGTGAGAGCTAAAAAAGATTAGATGA
>CAYPZN010000019.1:0-50025 GCA_964415335.1 uncultured Crocinitomix sp. | reverse complement strand
TCCAATGGATCAAACAACACGTTCGCAATAAACAATATAGTGTCTTGGCGTAAAATTGCGTAAAAAAGGGCGGATTCCTAATTTTGTCCAGCTTCCGTTAGTCCATAATTCAGAATCTACAATCTTCCATCCAGTTTTTTCTAAAAGAAAATTAAATTGCTTTACTTCAAATTCGTGGTAATGCTTATCCCAATCATTTTCTTCGTTCCAATACGCACTGGCAAACCAAAGCTTTAATGGAACTGATGCTATTAGTTTATCCGTTTTCAGATTATCTAAAATGTTAAAAGGAGCTAACAAATGTTCAAATATTTCAAAAGCCGTGATAACATCAACACCAGTATCCGTGTAATTATGAAAATCAGTATCTAAATTCTCACCCTGTGTATTGCTTACTGAAAACCCTGCAGCATTTACTTTTTCCGAAAGTACATTGGGTGTTCCTAAGTCCAAAATTTTAGCACCGTCGGGAATATGTTTTTTAATGAAATCAACGGTTTTTGTATACCGTTTTTGATGTAATTTTTGAATCATTGATTCAGACATATTCTTCCTTTTTAAAACTGCCCAAATATAGCTAAAATTTGATTATCTAATTTTGACTCTTTTTATGAAAGGCTGAAATAATTTATTCATTTCGAGTTGCATATTCAAAAGGATCGGGTAAATTTGATTTTGTATGAGAATAGGAATGATTTTAGATGCTTCATTTCCACCAGATCCGAGGGTAGAGAATGAAGCAGTTTCATTGATTAATAAGGAACATGAAGTTCATTTGTTTTGCCTTGATTACGAGCAGAAAATGCCAAAGTCAGAAGTAATTAATGGAATTCATGTCTACCGTATTTCGCCGCCAAAATACGTGTATAAATTCTCTGCTTTGGCCTATACTGTGCCCTATTATCATTATCGTTTAAAAAAATACATTAAAACATTCGTAGAAGAAAAAAATATTCAGGCAATTCACATTCATGATATTCAAATTGCACGAAGTATTTTTAAATTAAATTTAGCCATTCCTGTCGTGTTAGATTTACATGAAAATCGCCCTGAAATCATGAAGTTTTACACGCATGTTAATACAACAAAAGGGAAGTTATTAATCCAGCCTAAGACTTGGAAAAAGTTTGAATACAAATACATCCAAGAAGCGGATCATGTCATTGTTGTCACGGATGAAGCAAAAGACTATTATTTAAAAGAAATAAAGGTTGAAGCTTCAAAATTTAGAGTTGTTCCAAATACTGTTAGAAAAGCATTTTATAAAGAAAGCGAAATTGACAATGCAATTGTTGAACGTTATAAAGATAACTTTGTTTTGCTTTATGTCGGTGACACAGGAGTGCGGAGAGGCATAGAAACAATACTCTTGGCTATGAAACAGTTGATTCCTAAAATTCCATCAATTAAACTAGTAGTGGTCGGAGAAAATCCGGCGGATAGTGAGTGGAAAAAAATAGTTAAAGAAAATGGTATTGAAGGCCATGTTGATTTGGAAGGTTGGCAATCGTTTAAATTATTTCCATCTTATATTAAAGCTGCTGCAATTGGTGTTTGTCCAATTCATAAAAACATTCATCATGAAACCACATTTGCAAATAAGATATTTCAGTATCTAGCTTTTGGAAACCCCATTGTTGTAAGTGATTGTAAAGCACAACAAAATGTTGTGGAGAAATATGAATGTGGGATTGTATTTAAAGACAGAGACATAACGGACTATGTAAATGCCATTTTAGCATTGTACAACTCGAAAGAATTATACAATAAGCAATCGGTAAATGCGCAAATAGCAATAGACAAGCATTTAAACTGGGGAGTTGTATCTCAAGATTTGATCAGTCTTTATGAAGAACTTAATAAACGTTAATTTTACCTTGAAAAAGGATACTTTTTTAATATCCACTATATTTAAGCGTTGTAGCGATTAATCACTATGGGAATTATCCAAAAACAGGCCTTACGGACAACAATTGTAACATTTGCAGGGATTGCAATTGGAATTTTGTCTCGTGCAATAATGCCATTTGTTTTGGAGAAAGATCAAATTGGAGCATTAAACATGTTAGACTCTGCTTCGTTATTAATAGCAGCAGTTTCTACCTTAGGATTTACTCAAATAACATTACGTGTTTTCCCCAATTTTAGGGATGATGAAAATGGGCATTCAGGATTTTTATTGTTGGGATTATTTTTCTCTCTAATTGGTATACTAGTGGGTGAATTGTCATTTTACTTTCTGAAGGATTTTATTTTAGGAAGAGGATTAGGGCATAAAACCATCCAATCTGTTTCTTATTTAATTTTCCCAATTATCTTTTTTCGAATTCTTTTTATGAATTCAGACATCTACTTGAGAATGTTATCTAAATCTGTTTTAGGTGCTTTTTGGGAAGGCTTTGTATTAAAATTAGTCGTAATCTCTGGGGTATTACTTTTTTGGCTCAGTTGGATTGATTTTGAATACCTTTCATATATCTATACCGCTGCATTTTGTTTGCCAGGATTAGTACTTGTCTTTCTTTCTTTTAATTCGACAAAAAAAATTACTCGACCCAAAAAAACACTTTTAACAAAAGAGAATAAAAGAGCAATGCTTACCTATGGAGCTTTTGGTATTATAGGAGTAGCATCAGGAACGTTGATAAAAACCGTCGATAACCTAATGGTAAACAAATTACTGGGCGAAGAAAAATTAGGAGTTTATGCTGTCCTTTTTTTAGGTGGAATTTTAGTCAGTGTGCCAGCAAGAGGTATCAGAAGAATTGCAGTGCCTTTACTTTCTGAAGCATGGAAAAATAATGATTTAAAAAACATTTCTACGACTTACTCAAAAAGTGCAATTAATCAATTAATTGTAGGATTTTATCTACTCATTGTTGGATGGGCATGTATCGAAGAGGTATTGACTTTTTTACCTGATTATCAAGAAGGACTTTATGTTTTTCTTTTCATTGGGGTTGCACAATTATTGGATATGATGACAGGTGTAAATATGGAGGTAATTGCTACTTCTGAAAAGTATAAAATGAATACTTATTTTAACATTGCGCTGGTTGGATTAACAATAGGATTCAATTTTTGGTTTATAGCCCTTTGGGGATTGCCTGGAGCGGCATTTGCTTCAGCTTTATCCGTTTTGATTATTAATATTATCCGCTGGTTTTATCTAAAAAAAACATATCAATTACAGCCATTTAACGGCGCTTTTGTTAAAGCATTTTTATTTGGTTTACTTCTTTTGATTACAGTTAGTTTTATTCAGCTAGATTTAAATCCGATTCTCTCAATTTTAATTCAATTTGCAATAATTACTGCGATCTATTGGAGTGTCGTTGTTCAAATGAAATGGTCTTTAGACATTAATAATTGGTTGTTAAAAATGAAAACAAAGTTTTGGAAGTAAACTTGTTTGAATCAATCGAATTATAAATAAAAATCTATATTTAGTTTCAAATTCAGCTTAAATGCACTTATTATAAATGCAATTATGGATCAAAAAACAACGAATATAATTAGAAATATAACTGCTGTTATTTTTGGATGGGCAGCTGGAAGTGCCGTTAATATGGGGCTTATTCAAGTAGGGCATCAACTCATGCCTGTTGAAGGTCTTGATCCAAGTAATATGGAGCAATTGGCTTTAATAATGCCAACGCTTGAATCAAAATATTTTATTTTCCCCTTTTTGGCGCATGCGTTAGGTACGTTAGTAGGAGCATTAATTGCAGGAATAATCACAGCAACACATAAAATGAAGTTTGCTTTGAGTATTGGTGGTCTTTTCTTATTAGGTGGAATAATGGTCAATTATTTAATTCCAGGACCAATTTGGTTTACTGCGTTAGATATTTTAGTTGCATATATCCCAATGGCCTTATTGGGCGGGAAATTTGCAATGAAATTGGCTAAAGAAAACAACCCTAAAGTAGGTGAAATTGAGTAGTTTAAGAAACTAGTTAAATATAAATTTTTTCATTTCAGCAGCTTGTGCTTTTCGCGAAAAAGCAATTACTTTCTCCGAATTTGGTTTGAATTCAATGCCAGCTTTAAAATCTAAATAAGCTTGTTCTAAGTAGTTCACAACTTCATTTTCTTGACTCCGATCAAATCCTTTTCCCGTTTGACATTCTTCAATAATTGATGCTGCATCTCCAGTTCCAATGCAAATGATTCTTCGCTTAGCAGCTAAGTATTCGAATGTTTTTCCCGGAATCGTTCCTTTTTCACCTTGTGTTATTAGCAAAAGAACGTGTGCTTCTAGCATGTGTTTTATGGCTTCATCATGCTGAACCATAGGAACGAATTCAATTTGATCATTTGGAATTTGTTCAATAATAAATGCCCGAATTTTATCGGAAACCATTCCGACCAATTTGAAGCAAATTTTTTCACCAGGATACTTTTTGATTAATTTACCCAATGCAATAAAGAAAACGTGCGGTTCGTAATAATCTGAAATTGTTCCAGTATAAGTTATCGTAAAATTTTTAGGAGGTACGATTGTTTCTTTCCCAACAAAATCTTCATGGTCATACCCATTTGGAATAGTGGTTATTTTATCCGAATTAATTTTTGTCGTTTTTGACAAGAGAGAATTTTTAAATAAACTTCCAATCGTTACCATTGCATCAGATTGCTCAACGACAGCTCGTTCAAACGCCTTGTCTTTTTTGTGCGACCATTTTGAGTGATTCAATAATTCATAGTAGTAAATATCCGTCCAAGGATCTCGCATATCGCTAATCCAACGAATTTTATCTCCTAAGTGCTTTTTTAATTCTAATCCAATTAACTGGACAGAGTGAGGGGGGCTTGTAGTAACGACATGTTCAATATTTTCCTCCTCAATTAACTCTAAAGCCTTTTTTACGGCATATTTTTTCCACCCTTTTCTTGGGTCAGGAATAAATAAGTTACTTCGAATACTTGCAATAATACGCTGTTTACGACTTGTCGTATTTACGTTAGAAAAACCTGCAGTAGGAACATTTTTTTGTCCAACTAGTTTAGCGTAATAATTTAAAGGTTCAAATGTATCTGTTTGATGAACACAAATTGAAGGATGGATATCATTACAAAGACTTTCATCTCGTTGTAAATAACTTGCTTGGTCTGGTTTAACTGTAATAACATGAATTTCAATATCATCCAGTGCTAAATACTTGGATAGCTTTAACCAACGTTGTACGCCAGCACCTCCACTTGGAGGCCAATAATAAGCAATGATGAGTAGTTTTTTCATTTAATCAGAAAGAAGCGAATTTAAGCATTCTCTTTGATTTTAAGATAGATTATCTAATCGGATTCTAAGCAAGAAGAATTCGTTTTTATCTCTTCTTTTTTTTCTTCTTTTTCTTTTTTCCTTGATCTTCCGGCTCGCCTCCGCCTTGTTGTTCTAATTCTTTTGCTAGTCGGATTTCTTCACGTCGCTCGGGTGAAATTACTTCTCCTCCAAATTCATCATAATACATTTCGTAGGTTAACGAACCTTTTTTATACGTTGCTTTATATTTAATCGTGTTTTTCTCATTATCGTAGTACTCTTCAAATTCACCGTCTCTTCGATCTTTCTTGTACGACTCTTTTGTCCATATTTTACCCGTAGCATACATTCGTTTAAAACCCCCTTCTCTTGAACCAGTTTCATGATTTTCTGTGTAAAAAAGCTCCCCATTTCCGTAGTAATAAGATGAAGGTCCATCCTTTTCTCCTCGAATGTATTGTTGCTCAGATTCTACTTTACCATTATCAAAGTAAGTAATATATGTACCGTCCCATTGTCCATTTTTATAGTCAATTTCTTTTTTTATGGATTGATTCTTATAAAACTCTTGCTTTTTACCGTGCAATTGATTGTTTTGATAAAATTCAACTTTTTGAATGGTTGAGTCTGGAAAATAATAACGGTGTTCTCCTTGAGCAAGTCCCATAACATAATTCTTTTCCCATTTCAAACTTCCATCTGGTCGATAAAATTCCCATTTTCCATCCTCTTTTCCTTGTCCTTCTTCATCATGACTAGTAATTAAGTTTAGTTTTCCGTTTTCATAATAAATACTATCCTTTCCTACTAATCTTCCACCGACATAATCCAAACGCATTTTTAAATATCCAGAATTATGACAAACTTTGCACTCACCTGTAAATGGTTTACCTGATCTCGAATGAAATATAATTTCTTCATCTCGTCCATTGACGTTAATAAAGTCAGAGTATACATATCCTGCGCAATCAGAAACTAAGCGCAATGAATTATCACGGCATTCAGGTGCGTCAACTTGTTTATCATCAGGGTTTTCTTTTAAAGGACCTCCTAATTGAGCAAAAGAAAGCGATATTGAAAAGATTAAACCGGTTAAAAGAGCAACTTTCATTTATTTCGTTTTTGTATAAATAAGTATTAATTCTAAAAAGGTTAACACAAATTAAACTTTGCGTTAGACGCTATGAAGATAATTATAAATTAAAAGGCAAATATTATGCCGAGAAGAGAGTTATGAACGAATTTTCAAACGAAAACTTAACCTGTAAAGTGTGCTTTTAAGAGTTGTTCCATTTCACTGGTAAGAGAAGCTGTTTTTTGTTTTGTATAATCGTAACAAACAATTAACGATTCTCCCGAAGCCTTTAAATTGTTTTTAGAATCCTTTACTTCATAAGTTAAAGTAAAACTTTTATTGCCGATATGATTACAAGCAACGCCTACTTTAATCTCATCTTCAATCACCGTTGGAATATGATATTCAATAGTGTTTTTTTTGACAATGATGCCATTTTTTTTCCAATTCCATTCCTTTGATAATGCAGAAATAAAGAAACCGATTCGAGCAATTTCAAAGTAATTTAAATACACTACATTATGCACATGTCCTCCCATGTCGCAATCACTAAAACGAATTTGAATTGGAGTTGTTATCATTTATCAAGTTTTTCAAAGACAGAATTATTACTTCTAAACTCAGGAACTATGTCTTTCATTTTCTGAACAATCGTTAAGTTATCTTGTTCATTAAAAAGTTGCGTTAAGGCAGTGACACTATTTATTATTTCATCAAAATCGTAATCTCGAACCTTTGCAATTAGAATTTGAGGATGGTGTGTTTCTCTTGTATTTTCTTCATTCGTCAATAATTCTTCGTATAGTTTTTCACCGGGACGAAGTCCTGTTATTTTAATTTCAATATCTTTCCCAAGTTCTAAACCACTAAGTTTAATCATTTTCCGAGCTAGGTCATAAATTCGGACAGACTCGCCCATGTCGAAAACAAAGATTTCGCCTCCTTTTCCCATAGATTCAGCTTCTAAAACAAGCTGACAAGCCTCAGGGATTGTCATGAAAAAGCGTGTAATTCGTTTGTCAGTTACGGTAATTGGTCCTCCATTTTCAATTTGTTTTTTGAACAACGGAATAACAGAACCATTAGAACCTAAAACATTGCCAAACCGCGTTGTAATAAATTTTGTTTTCCCCAGTTGATTTGCTGACTGAGCATAAATTTCTGCAATTCGTTTAGAACAACCCATAACATTAGTAGGGTTAACAGCTTTGTCTGTAGAGATTAGAATAAACCGACTGACGTTGTGTTTTATAGAAAGGTCAACTAAATTTTTACTTCCTAAAACATTTGTTATAATTGCTTCTGAAGGATTGTTTTCCATTAATGGAACATGCTTGTATGCAGCTGCATGAAAAACGTAATCTGGATTAAACGTATTAAAAACATTTTCCAAACGCTCATAATTCCGAATGTCGCCAATGACAGATTCAGTAAGATGAAGAAGGCGTTTTTCTTTCAATTCTACCTCTAAGTTATAAAGAGGAGATTCTGCTTGGTCAAGAATGATAATTTTTTCTGGCGAATATTCAACCAGTTGACGTACAATTTCACTTCCAATACTTCCAGCGGCTCCAGTAACTAAGATCGTTTTATTTCTAAACTCGTCCGATAATCTTTCTGGGTCTAATTTGATGGATTCTCTCCCCAGTAAATCTTCAATATTAATTTTTTGAATTTGATTTGATGTAAATTCTCCATTGATCCATTTTCGCGGAGAAGGAACGTTTAAAATTTCAACATCATTCATCAAACAAACATCAATAACTGCTCTTCTTTTAGCTTTATCAGGGTTTTTGATAGCAACAATTAGCTTTTTAACCTTTTCACGCTTAATAATCTGCTCTAAAGAAGAGGTATGGAATATTTTAATGCCTTCTAACGTTTTCCCTAATTTCTTTTTATTATCGTCAATATAACATACAATTTTACCATCAACACGCGCTTCTTTTTCTAATGTATGTTTTGTAATCATCCCATAAATACCTGAACCATAAATAATCGTTGGAATCATTTCTTTTTCCTTCTTTAATTCTTCGATATAAATGAGTTTAACCGCAAATCGAAAAACTAAAATGAAGAAGATGCAAACAAAATACTCAACCATTATGATTGAACTTGGAAAAAGAAAGTGACTATCCCACCATGTATATTTAATGGAGGAGACAACAACCATAATAAATGTTCCTAGTGTAACAGACAGCGCTATTGATTTGATATCCTCTGTACTGGTATGCCTGACAATTCCAAGATAGGTTTTAAAAAAGAAAAATGAAAACCCACGAATTAAAATATAGAATGGAAGTCCTAGCTGAAAAATACTCAACTCTTCTTCAAAAGGAAGGTGTGTAGAATCAAAGCGAATAAGGTAGGCAACAAGCAATGCAATGACACTGATAACAATGTCAACCCCAAATATAATCCATCTTGGTGTATTCTGTTTAGGAAGCAATAGCACGGCTTAAATTTTTCTTTTCATTTACTAATACGCAAATAAACGGAAAAAGATAGTTTTTTACCTTGCTTTATTAATTTTTAACGTTTCATTTGAGTGCCCATCTGAAATTTGAACAAAGTATATCCCCTTTGAAAATTGTTTTAAATTAATATTGAATAATTGCCTTCCGTTTGGTAAGACTCCTTCATACACTTTTTCAATCAATTGCCCATTTGTATTATACAATAGAACACTATACTTTTGATTTTCATTGCTTTCAAATTGCAAGTTTATATTATCAGCAGCTGGATTCGGAAAGAGTTTAGCTTCGAAAGGTATTTCAACCTTTTTTATAGTAACATTATTAGTAGTGGTCTCATTGATAGTTTTCGTTGTGTCCAAAGCAAATTCTAAAAAACGGTCAGGATGAACTATCGTTCCAACGAATTCTTGTTCAATTAAATCAATTGGTAAATCTTTTTTCGTTTCAGGAATTATATTAAGAAATGAAGTATCTAATTTAATGTCCTTATCATTGCCAATTTGCGGATTTTCGACTTCTGTCTCGTTTGATTGTTCAATGCAAATAAATTCTCCTAAGAATTCTTCATTTCCCCATCCCAATTCTTGCGAGTTTATAGCAATAGGAGGTGTTGGATTAGAAGATAAAGCCTTAGCTGAAGGTTCTAGTTGATCCAATGTTGAAATTTTTTTTTCTTCTTGTTCAGAATAAACTTCAGAAACGATAAGTTGCCCTAATAAACCATGGTGTTCTGAATTGTTTATTCCAACTCCAGCAGCTATTGTATTGGTTTGAATTTTATTGTTTTCTTGAGCATATAAAGATGTTGAATTGCCTAAGAAAGTCATCCCAAAAACAATAAGACAAGCCCATAAAAATTTGCTTTGAAATGTTTTTACGGTTTGATTTTCCCAGAGACTATAGTCTTGATTAATAGCATCCAACTGCGATTTTTTAATTTTCCCACAAAAGTGTTTTCCATTGTTCTCAAGGAGAGTGCGCTTTATTTCTTCTGATGATTTATTACTAAAATCAATAACTTCTAAAGCACATTTTTTACAAAATGCTCCTTGTTCCGTTGGAGTCATTTTGTTCCAATTTTCATTACAGGGTGTTGGGATATTTAAAGTCATACTGTATCATTTTTTATAACGGTACAATAGAATTTAATAAAGGTTCATTTTAATCTCGAATTAGCTGAACAGTCCCTTGGCCTTCGAGTTTTGTATTGTTATCTGAAACGGCAATATAATTGTAAAAATAAACACCGTCAACACATTCTTCTCCATTAATATTATTTCCGTCCCATCCTTCATCAATTGAATTAATTTCACCCACCGTTACTCCCCAACGATTAATGATAATGCATCTAAAAGTAGCAATTGACATTGTTCTAAAATCGAACGTAAAATCATCATTGACACCATCTCCATCAGGAGTGAAAATGTTGATTGGTTCAAATTCAATAGGAGCAAAAACGGTTACGATTTTACAGGTTGTATCCGTGCATCCGTTTTTATTTTGAGCCACAAGACAAACATTTATATCATATGAAGTATCTCGTGCAAGATAAAGCGTGTCAAAAGTATCATTTATATCTTCACTTAAAACCCAGGTGATATTATCAAAATCTAAATTGACACTAAAAGTTGTATCAGCTCCAGGATCATTTGGGTTTGCAAAATTAATGGAGTTGTTGATGAATTCAATTTCTACAGGACCAGTTCCCATGCAATCACTGTTTAGTTGATCTGAATTTATAGTGAATAACGCTTCTGGATTTAGAGAATCAAGGAAAATTTCTTCCGTGAGAACACATCCAATAGCATCTGTAACCGAAACTTGATAATTGCCTGGATTTAATCCTCCCCATGTTGTATTGTCTTCCGTATCTCCAGTTTCTAGGTTTGTCCATAAGTATGTATAATCCGGTACTCCTCCAGTTGCAGCAGCAAACACTACGCCGTTCCCGCTTTGAAAATCAAACAAACGACAAAAAGCAGGTTCACTTCCAAATTCAGAAAGTATAAGGGATTCAGGCTCTCCAATGACGAAATCGAAAATATTTGAACACCCGTTAACATCATTAATAATAACGGTGTATTCTCCAGCGCTTAATCCATTGATTGAATCTGCAAATAAACCTTCAACGCCTGTTGGATTAGGAGCCCAGAAATATGTAATATCATCAAAAGAACCGTTATGATTAAATACCGTATCTACAATCGCAAAGCCATTTTCACCTCCATTACAAAGTGGGTCTACAACAGTAAGTTCAATCTCTATCGGGTCAGGTTGATCAATAAATACAGAATCACTTCCCGAACATATCGTACCAATCCCGTTGACAGTAATAAAATACTAACCTGTAGCTAATGTATTGGCTGCATTACTATTGTCCTCGTTTAAAACTTCTCCCGTACTATCAGTAATTGTAAACATTAGGTCACCAACATCCACAGGTATATTAACGATAACTGAACCATCAGAAAAGCCATAACAAGTGGGTGGATTAATAAGAATATCTAAAGGGAGGTCTCCTGGTGTTTCACATGTATCACTTTGAGCATATACTTTAGAAGATATGCATAAAACAAAAAGTAAACCATTAATGAATAGTAACTTGTTTAAAGATCGGATAAAACAATTGGTTTTAGGCATTATAAGCTAATGTACAATATATTAGCCTTTTTTCATAGTAAACTTAAATTCAAAAACTGAATATTATAGTTGCTTTAAATCGATAATTGTAGCAGATGGATTCTCTGATTTAAAAACAAAACTTCCTGCAACTAAAGCATCTGCACCTGCTTCAACTAATTTAGCTCCAGTTGTTGTATTTACACCCCCATCAATTTCAATGAGCGTACTAGCGTTTTTAGATTGAATCAAAGCTTTCAGTTTTGCCGTTTTCTCAATTGCAGCTTCAATAAATTTTTGTCCACCAAAACCTGGATTTACGGACATAATAAGAACTAAATCTAATTCCGTAATAACTTCTTCTAAAACGCTGACAGGAGTATGTGGATTTAAAGCAACCCCGGCTTTCATCCCTTCAGCTTTTATAGCCTGAATAGTTCTATGCAAATGTGTACAAGCTTCATAGTGCACGGTTAAATAATTTGCCCCAGCAGCCTTAAAGTCTTTAATATACTTATCGGGATTACTGATCATTAAATGAACATCTAGTGGTTTTTTAGCGTGCTTAGCAACGGCTTTTACAGATGGAAGACCAAAAGATAAATTGGGAACAAAATTCCCATCCATTACATCAACATGAAACCAATCAGCTTGACTTTCATTAATCATTTCGACTTCTTTTTGAAGGTTAGCAAAGTCTGAGGCTAACAATGAGGGAGATACAATTGTCATGTTTATTTTAATAAGTTTGAAATTTGTTGAGCAAGCTCTAAACCAATTCGTGATTGAGCTTCGGTTGTTGCAGCACCAATATGTGGCGTAGAGGCTATATTTTTATTCTCGAGTAAGTCTTTTCTAGGATGAGGTTCATTTTCAAAGACATCTAATCCTGCGGCTCTAATTTTTCCAGTTGACAATCCAGTAATTAAAGCATCTTCGTCTATCACACCACCTCTTGCTGCATTAACTAGTATAACACCATCTTTCATTTTCCCAATAAGATCAGAATTAATAATGGCGTTACCGTTTGATTGCTTTGGAACATGTAGCGAAATATAATCTAATTCACCTACTGTTTCGTGGAAATTGTTTTCTGGTGTTATTGCGATATTTAGGTCTTCAACACCATTAATTGTTAAAGGAATATTTACTGGGTTTGTGGAAATATCATAAGCCTTTACATTCATTCCAACTCCAAGTGCATATGAAGCTAAAGCTTGCCCAATTCGACCAAAGCCAACAATACCAATTGTTTTACCTCTTAATTCTTGACCTTTACCGTATTTTTTTTTCAATACTTTAAATTCGTCGCTTCCATTAATTGGCATATTTCGATAAGAATCGTGAAGTGAACGTGACAAAGAAAATAATTTTCCCATGACCATTTCAGCAACCGATTGTGAAGATGCCCAAGGCGTATTAATGACATGAATTCCTTTTGATCGGGCATACTCGACATCAATATTATCCATACCAACACCACCACGACCAATTAATTTAAGTTCTGGACATTCATCAATTAATGTTTTCCGAACAGTAGTTGCGCTTCTGACTAATAAAGCAATATAATTTTCTTTATTTATTGTTTCTACAAGTAAATCTTGCGGGACATTTTGTGTTATAATTTCAAAACCATTAGCTTCCAAGGCAGCTACACCCTCAGGTGAAATCCCATCATTTGCGAGTATTTTCATTTAACTATGTTTTATTGCGAAATTGCGCATTAAATTCGTTAATACAGTTACAGAATCAAGTTCGAGTGCATTATACATTGAAGCACGATAACCACCAACACTCCGGTGCCCTTTTAATCCAACAATTCCAGCTTCGTTCCATGCGCTGTCCCAATCTTCTTTTAAATTTTCATTTTTCAGTACAAATGTAATGTTCATATGAGAACGATCTTCTTTTACAGTTGTACCTTCAAAAAGTGGATTTTGATCTATTTCGTTATATAAAAGACTTGCTTTTTCATCATTTGCCAACTCAATTGCTTTTATTCCTCCTTTTTTCTTCAAATACTTCAAATTAAGCATAGATACAAAGATTGAAAATACAGGAGGTGTATTAAACATTGAATCTTTTTTATGATGTGTTTCTAAATTTAAATAAGTTGGTATCGTCGGATAAGTTGATTTTCCAAGAATTGATTCCTTAACAATATAAAGTGCTGTACCTGCTGGGCCAATATTTTTTTGTGCTCCTGCGTAAATGATATCAAAATCAGCAACATTAATTTGACGTGAGAAAATATCTGAAGACATGTCGCAAATCAAAGGAATATCCATTTTAGGGAATGACTTCAATTGTGTTCCAAAAATTGTATTGTTTGATGTAATATGCACAAAGTCTAAATCTTGTACAGAAAATTCTTTCGGAATATAGGTGAAATTTTTGTCCTCAGAACTAGCTAATTCTACTGTATCTAGACCTAGTTTTTTTGCTTCAGTAATTGCTTTGCTTGCCCAAACACCAGTGTTTACATATCCAGCTCTTTTATTTGCTCCAAATAAATTAATGGCCGTAGTTAAAAAACCTAAACTTGCTCCTCCTTGCAGAAAAAGAATTGTATAACCGTCAGGAACATTAAGTAATTCTTTCACCAACGATCTTGCTTCTTCCATTACTTTAACAAAATCAGGGCTTCTATGCGATATTTCTAAAATAGATAAACCGTTAAAATTAAGAACTGCTTTTGAAGCTTCTTCAAAAACTTCTTGTGGTAAAATACAAGGGCCTGCTCCGAAATTATGCTTTTTAGACATCTTTTATTTATTAACCTATTGTGAAGCAAAGGTTATTCTTTTTATGTAAATGACATATTAAATTTGGATGAATCTTTACCAGTTTTTCAACAATTTATTTTAGTTAACAGATAATCCTTAGTTTTGTAAAAAAAAGCACAAGTGGATTTATTAGAAATTGTCTGGAATTTTGAACCAAGAATTATCCCATCTTGGAGAATGCCTGTTTGGTATGGTATCATGTGGGCATTAGGCTTTTTAATTGGTTACAGAATTCTTGACCGAATGCTGAAATTTGAAAAAGCACCTGAAGAATGGATGGATAAAATACTTGTTTATGCATTGATTGGAGGTGTTCTTGGAGCAAGATTTGGACATGTTTTCTTTTATGATTGGGCGGCTTATAAAACCAACCCAATAGAGATTTTATATATTTGGGAAGGTGGTTTGGCAAGCCATGGAGGTGCAATCGGAATTATCATAGCAGCTTATTTATTGTCAAAATACGTGACTAAAAAATCCATCTTATGGATTTTAGATCGTTTGGTTGTTCCTACAGCATTTGCTGCATTTTTGATTCGTTTAGGAAACTTGTTTAATCATGAAATTGTTGGTAAAGTAACAGGGACTGATTATGGGTTTAAATTTTTACGACATGACATCCCTAGTTGGGAAGCGATTCAATTAACAGGGACAGAGTATTTACATGATGCTTATAGTATGATAGCCAATGATCCTAGGTTTGTTGATATTTTAAATCAAATACCGAATCGACACCCTGCACAACTGTACGAATCTATTTGTTACTTGGTTATTTTTGGAATCATGATGTGGTTTTATTGGAAAACAAATGCAAGTCAATTGAAAGGATTTTTATTGGGAGTTTTCTTTATTTTCTTATTTGGGGCACGTTTTATCATTGAGTTTTATAAAGAACTTCAAGGAGGAACTGATGATGGGTCTTCTACATTTAACGTTGGTCAAATGTTAAGCATACCTTTGGTATTGTTTGGACTTTATTTGGTACTAAGACAAATACAGAATGTTAAGCGAAACACGATTGAATCGTAAACAGAGGGTAATTTTATAATTCACCGTCCCATTCGTCTTCAGAATTAATCACATCATCCAAAAAAGAATCTGTAACGTCATCTTCACTTTGATTTCTTTTTGCTTTAGAAAAAATTAGGAAACCTACGCCGGTGATCCATATGATTACAATAAATAAAGAAATAGGGTTGGTTCCGTATTGTATGGATTGAAAATAAAAAGAATAATTTCCAAGCATTAAGATTAATGCGAGTGCAAGAGCAGGAAGACTGATGTAAAATTGTATTTCGCTTTTTGAATTATAGGTTAAAATAGCGAATAATGATCCAACTATTACAAGTAAAAAAGTAAAAACAAGGCTTAGAAATAACATGTGTTTATTTTTATCAAAGGATGTTTAAACTAGAAGGATACATTTTAATGTTAAACTTTCCATCTCCTTGCATAGGTTCTCCATCAATATGAAAATAATTGTCAGCTCCTTCAACTTCAATATTTAGTTCATCTTTAAATGAGATACACATAAAATCGGTAGAACTTTGAATTGAACCTAAAAAGAATTTGCTTGTAATAACAGGTGCTTTTAACGGATGAAAATGATCCAGTAAAACCAATTCAAATGTTCCATCATTTATACTTGAATTAGGGGAAATGGTAAAACCATTACCAAATTGAGAAGCATTTGCAATACTGCACATGATTGCTTTTTTTGCAATGTTTATTTCTTTTCCTTTTACTTTAAATGATGGCGGAGTATATGTATTGTATTCTGATGCAACCAAACGAACATAACTAAAAAAACCGCGTTGCCCGAAAGTATCAAATTTTTTGGCAATATGGGCATCAAAACCAAAGCCACAAGTTCCTAAAAAAGGAATACCATTTACGGTTCCAGTATCCATTTTTCCGGTATGAAGTAATGCAATTCGATCAATCGCTCGATCCGGTTTTAAAGGAACACCAAGATGTCTTGCTAATCCATTTCCAGAACCACAAGGAATTATTCCAAGAGCACAATCACTGCCAATTAGCGCACTTCCAATTTCATTTACAGACCCGTCCCCACCAACAGCCACAATAGCGTTGAAATTGTCTTTTTCTTGTTTTGCAATTTCATAGCCATGGTTTCTGTGCTGTGTATACGTTAATTTCCAATCAACCGCTTTTGACTGAAATTTATTTCTGACTAAAGTGGGAATCGTATCTTTTTGACCTACACCTGAAACAGGGTTTATAATGAATAATATTTTTTTATCTTCTGAGGGCACCTTTAATCTAGTCTCATTTCGTTGTTAATCAAAGCGTGATTATAAGATTGAATCAATGCTTTTAGTTTTTTTTCTAATCCTTCTTTTAAGTCTAAATCATTTAGCAAATTTTTTGTTTGCATTTGATCTTTTAGGTTAAAAATACCCAAAACTTTTTCTTCTTGAAAAGTAAGCATATAATGTTCGCCGGCATACGTTCCAAAGTAAAGATATTTACCGCCTATATAGCTGGCGCTAAACCCTTCATTATTGTCAAAAACAGACTGGCCAAAAGCAAAAAATGGATCGGTATGTCCTAAGATATGTAATAAACTTGGCATAACGTCAATTTGGCTAACTACTTTGTCCTTTTTTCCTTTAAAGAATGGATTTGTCGGATGAAAGAAAAAGAGAGGGATATGCATATTTCCCATGTCTTTGAAATAAACTGGAGTTCCAGAAGCAGGCGTGTGGTCGGCAACAATCACAAATAATGTGTTTTCATACCAATCGGTTTTTTTTGCTTTTTCAAAAAATCTACTCAATGAATAATCGGCATAATTCACAGCGTTGTGCATCTCAGAAGGACCATTGGTAAATTTTGTTTTGTGTTGTTCAGGAATAGTGTAGGGAGGGTGAGAGGAAATTGTAAAAACAGTTGAGAAAAATGGTTTTTTCATTTGTGAAAATTGATCAACTGACCAACCAAGAAAAGGTTCGTCAAAAATTCCCCATTGACCATCAAAATCAGAATTATCATTGTATTCAGTTCGACCATAATAACTGTCGTAGCCGCATAAGTCTGCAAAAACATCAAAATTCATGGAACCATTTGTTGCACCATGAAAAAAGCCTGTCTCATATCCCTTTTTCTTTAAAACTTTTGGAATTGCCTCTATTTGATTTGAGGAATAAGAAGAAGTCAAGTATTCAATCTCCATTAATTTAGGAATAGAAGAAATAACCGAAGGCATTGCATCCATTGACTTTTTGCCATTGGCATAACAATTTGTAAATACCATAGAATGATTTGCTAAAGAATCTAAGAAAGGAGTATATGTTGCACTATCTCCATTAATAGAAGCAATATATTCTACAGAAAAACTCTCCATAATGAGAACAACAACATTTGGTTGTTCAAGTATTGGAGAATCATTATATTGTTTGATTGGTTGATAAATTTGGTTCAATTCTTCGGTTTCGAAATAAGTTTTTTCTTGCAACGAAGCATTTCCCCAGGTCTTTATCAAAGTAAAAGCTGAGTTTAAAACCAATTGAATGTTTTGATCAATGGTATAACTGGCAGCATTTGCCGCAGATATTGGACGAAGCCCAATACCTCCTCTTCCAATTAATACAAATATTAGGGCGGTAATGGGAAGTAAAATAATTTGTTTCACCCATGTTGTTTCTCTGCTATCATCTTGGATACGATTGACACGTCTATAAAGCCAAACGCCTAAAAATTGCAAGAGAATAAAAATGACGAGTAAGTACCAGAAATCAAATAAATAGGTGATTATTTGTTGTTGAGCATCATCTTTACCATAAGTCAACATTTTAATTAGTGAAGAGGTTGATCTTGAGGAAATATGTCCAAAATACTCAACATCAATCATATTAATCAAAGAAGTTAAAAAGAGAATGATAAAAAAACTGATAAAGAGAACTGTTTGGTACCATTTTTCTCCGCGAAATTTATTGGGAAATATTTCAATGGCAATAAGCGGCAAAACAACAATGGATGCAGTTACAGTATCAAACCAAATTCCAGCAAGAAAATCGGTAAAATAAACAACAGGAAAAAGATCCGAATTGAACACCAAGAAAAAAATACGACATAGCGTATAAATCAATACTAGAATAAGTACTTTAAGTAAAAATTTAACGAAGTAATTTGGTAAAATACGCTTTAACAATGCTTGAGAGATTAAATTATTTTACATCAACTCGAAGCCAATAATTGAAATACTTTTGTGTCATTTCATCAAACCCATTGGCATAGGAAAAACGCTTTCTTTTGTTTTCGCCCATTTTCATTGGATAGGTCTTAATTATATTATCACGACTTACCACAATTTCAAAACGCTCTCCATTACCTTTTTTGCTCATCATAGCTTCAAAGTCAGATTTATTTACACGATAACCATCAACAGCAATAATCTCATCATTCACGCTCAAACCTTGTTTTTCTGCGGCAGAACCTTTGTAAACTGTACTGATGATAAGTTTTCCGCTCGAATTTTTTGTCCGAATACCTAAGGTAGGCGTTGGACCATTTGATTGATCTGAAATATCCAGCCCGACACCTTTAAAAAACTTTGCGTAATCAATCGTTTTTGTGTCATAAACATAATTTTTGAAAAACCAATCCATGTTTTCGCCTAAAAACTTTTCTAATGCTTTCTGAAATTCTTCTTCAGTATAGCCTATGTCTTTTTTCTTGTAAAAGTTTTGATACAATTCTTGCAAGAAATTGTCTAATGATTTTTCTCCTTTAAATTTATTGATGATATATAAATCGAGCATTGCTGCAAGAATCTGACCTTTTGAATAATAAGAAATAGTTGTGTTTACACTATTTTCATTTGAACGGTATGCTTTTATCCAAGCATCAAAACTGGCATGCGCAACAGGTTGAACAGCATTTCCAGGTTGATTTTCGACATAGTTAAGTGTGCCAAACAATTTTCCTAAATAATCGTCTTCAGAATAAAAACCAGCTCTTCTTAACGCTAATTCATCATAGTAAGAAGTAAATCCTTCCATTACCCAAAGTAAATCGGTATAATTTTCATTATCATAGTCAAATGGTCCTAACGATTTTGGACGCATTCGTTTAACATTCCACAAGTGAAAATATTCATGTGCAACAAGGCTTAAAAAACCCAAGTACTTATCTCCACTATATGTCCAACGATTCACTTGTAATGTTGTTGAATTTTTATGCTCTAATCCTCCAGAAGGGACAGTGATATTGTGAATAATAAATAGGTATTCTTTGTTTGGGTTTTCTCCCATAATGATTGTTTCTGCTTCAACAATCTTGGCCATATCTCTTTGTAAAGTTGGAATATCATAATTTCCTTCTCCATACATTGCGACTGTATGATCTACGCCAGCTGCTTCAAAATGAAATTCTTTTTGATTCCCCATTTCAATCGGGCAATCAACTAGGTGATCATAATCGTTAAAATCAAATGTATTATTACCACTGGATTTTAGTGCTGTAGATATTTTAGAAAAAGAAGGATGTAAGTTAATTGATAATTTACCTGAAAGATCTTTGTGTCCATTTAAATACATGAACATACTTGTGCCATTTACATATCCATGAGAATCATCTAAAAAGCTTGTTCTAACAGAAAGTTCAAATGCATAAACTTCGTAGTTTATCTGGACATTTTTAATTCCTTTCGTATCAATTTTCCACGCGTTTTTTGAAATCTTTTGAACATTTAAATTATTCCCGTTTTCATCTGTTGCTTTTACACGATTAACGTGTCGTGCAAATTCACGTGTTAAATAAGAACCAGGTGCCCAAACTGGCATTTTTACCGTAATAAAATCGTCTTTTAATTTAGCAACATTCATTTCAACTTGGAAATAATGCGAATTTGGAAGTTTCATAGATAGTTTATAATCTACGGAAACAGCAAAGCTAGATAACGAAAAATAGACGAAACATAGCAGTAAAAAAAATGATTTCTTCATTTGACTGGTTTTTATATCAAAAGTAAGCATTTGAATTAAATATTAAGTAGTTTTGTTTTAACACAAATCTTACCTAAAATGAAACAGATACTATCAATCCTATCAATGAGTTTGTTAATTTTTGCTTGTAATACAGAAGCAGAAACGAATGATAATGCAGATGCTGTTAGTGGAGAAGAACTAGCTCGGTTACGTTCTGAAAATAGAGAGTTACAAAATAAATTAAGCGAAAAAGATTCTGTACTTAATGAGTCAATTATGCTTTTTAATGAAATTGAGGAGAATTTGGCTCGAATTAATTTGAAAGAAGATGAAATTCGTTTTCGATCAAATGATGTTGAACTTGCTGAAGACGGTAAACAATGGATTTTGCAAGAAATTCAGAACATCAATTATTTGAGAGAAGCAAATCAAAAAAAAGTAAGAGAGCTCAATGGACAGTTGGAAAACAAAAACTTAGAGATTGCTGAATTCAAAACACTTATAGATAATCTAATGAATAAGATTGAAGTTCAGGAAGAAGAAATTGAATTATTACGTGTTGAACTATCTAATCTAGATAAAGAATATGTAGAATTATTGGAAGCGTATCAAGAACAATCTCAAATCGCTGCTGAAACAATTCGTGAATTAAACACGGTCTATTATGCGTATGGTTCTGAATCAGAATTAATTGAAAATGGAGTTATTGTAAAAGAAGGTGGGTTTATTGGAATCGGAAAGAAAACGGAATTAAAAGGAGATTTAAATGATGATTATTTCACTAAAATTGATTTGACAAGAGAAGATGAAATAGAAGTGGTAGGAAAGAAAGTAAAGTTTATTACAGATCATCCTTCAAGTGCTTATAACATTACTTCAAATGGACAAAATCACACGATCAAAATTATGGATCCAAAATCGTTTTGGAAAGTTTCTAAGTATTTGGTTGTTGTTGTAGACTAATGTTTCAACTATAAATAATTTTGAATGGAAGGAGAGATAAGGACGCGGTGTTTCTTATTTACTTTTTGTGAATACCAATAAGTTGTGGTATACTTTTCTTCCTGTAACGAATAGTTTATTTTCGATTTATATGCACGTTGAGTACTTATTTCTTTTTTGACGAGTACATTAATTTTGGTCAATTGCAATGGAAGTAAGTTTAGATAAGCGAAATTAATAATAAGGACTATGGAAATTGTTTTTGTATTAGGTTGTTTGATTGTCATTGCTGTTGCATTATGGATTGTTGCTGGAATTCGACTTGTGAATTGGAGTAGGGGTAAAGCCAAGCTTTCATTTTGGGTTAATCTTTTATGCGTTTTCGCTGCTATTACTTTACTTTGGATGGTTATTGTCATGCCAACACGTGGTTGTGTAGGTTTTTTATGCGGGTTAGATGAGTTTATTCTTTTCATTTTATTAAGTATAGCTACATCTATTGCTTGGCCCATTGTGTTAATTTTTTACGCAAATAAAAAATACCCTAATAAAGGTAGAGTAACACGAGCAGAAGAGGAGGCTATACTAGATAAGGAGTTTTAATCTACTATTTATAGATTACCAAGAGAGTGATATAAATGATATAAGTAGAAAGTAGTAGAGCACCTTTAAGTCGGCCCAATTTTTTTCCTATCCACATTAACGGCAAAACTAAAAAGGCGATTGCCAAGACCCATAAGAAATCTGAATTAACAATTTTTTCTTGAACCTCTATTGGTTTAACCATTGCCGTAACACCAACAACAGCCATAATATTAAAAATATTTGATCCGATTAAATTCCCAACAGAAATGTCGGTTTCCTTTTTAAAAGCGGCAACGGCGGATGTAACTAATTCTGGAACAGAAGTGCCAAAAGCAACAACAGTGATGGCTATTATTCTTTTTTCCATACCAAAAGATTCAGAAATGTCGATAGCTCCTTTTATCAACCATTCGGCTCCAAAGTAAAGGCCAACCAAGCCGAAAACTGTAAATAAAATTGATAGAAAGACATTATCTTTTACTTTATCCACTTCATCATCAGTTTCATCTTGTGCTTCTTTCGATTTTTTCCTAGAGTTTCGGATCAGAAGAAAAGTAAACACTAATAAAATTCCAAAAAGAACGGCTCCTTCCCAAGCTTGAATTAAATGATCTAATGAAAAGAGGTAAAATAAAATTGTAGCTCCCATCATCACAGGCCAATCGATAATTTTAGAATTTCGATCAACCACAATTGGAAAAATTAAAATTGTTAAGCCCAATACCAATGCAATGTTTGCAATGTTAGAACCTACAACATTCCCTATTGCTATTTCAGGATTACCATCAAGTGCTGAACCAATGCTTACAAAAAGTTCTGGAGCCGAAGTTCCAAAAGAAATAACGGTCATTCCGATTACAAGCGTTGAGATTTGAGTTTTTTTTGCAATCCCAATAGCTCCCCTAACTAGAAGGTCACCACCAACAACTAGAATTAACAATCCCAATATTAACCAAAGATACATCATGCTTTTTCTTCAGTTTTGGGAGATTGATCAATTGGATTGCTTTCACTTGGTGGTTTTAAACATGTTTTTGGATTATCTTTTTTAAACCCATCAGGTCTTTTAGGCTCTTCTTCAATTAATTTTGAAATATCATCTAATGGATTCTCTACATTTAAATCCTTTCGCATTTCTAATGCAGAATTCTGAATGTCTCTTTTTATCTCATTTGTGGCTGTTTTAATCTCTCTCATCCCTTTTCCAAGATTTTTTGCGAGACCAGGAATACTTTTAGAACCGAACAACATCAAAACAGCTAAAAAGATAAAAATCAATTCGCCCGTTCCAATGCTATTTAAAAAAAGTAATGACATCAATTAAAAAAGCCTTCCAATCCTAGTTTAGGATGAGGAAGGCTTTGATTAAAATTTTATAGTGTTATCTATTTATTTTTTTCTTCTTCCTCTTTAGAGAAGTCAATAACCGCAGGAGTAGCAATAAATAATGAAGAGTATGTACCTACTACAACACCAATCATTAAGGCAAATACAAATCCTTTAATTGCGGCTCCTCCAAACAAAAAGATTACTAAAAGCACAATGAACGTAGAAACAGACGTATTAACTGTTCGTCCTAACGTAGAGTTTAGTGCCATATTAATAACTTCTTTTCTGTCTTTTTTAGGATATAAACCTAAATACTCTCTAATTCTATCAAATACAACCACGGTATCATTTATTGAGTAACCTACTACGGTTAAGATTGCCGCGATAAATGCTTGATCAATTTCCATAGAGAATCCAATCCATCCCCAAAGAAGTGAAAATAGTGATAAAACAACCAATACATCATGCGCCATTGCAATCAATGCACCTAAACCATATTGCCACTTTCTAAATCTAAATAAGATATATAAGAAAATAATCAATAATGAAAATCCAATTGCATAGAATGAATTTGCTTTTAAGTCTTTAGAGATTGTTGGAGCAATCATTTTTGTTTCTTCAATGCTGTATGCACCAAACGAATCTAAACCTGCTCTTAATGTTGCTTCAACTTCGTTGTTTACTTCAGTATCCGTTTCTAAGATTCTGTATTTAGTCGTAATCAAAGCTGTAAAGCTATTGTCAACCAATTTAACACCCGGAACGTTTCCTTCAAACTGATCTGTCAACGTTTTCTTAATTCCTTCGTAATCGGCTTCATTTTCGGTAAAGACAACTTTATATTGACGCCCTCCGGCAAAATCAACACCATAATCCAATCCTCTTGTCATTAATGAAACAGCACCTATGATGATTACTGTTGCAGAAATTAAATAGAATAATTTTCTCTTTTTTACAAATGGAACGGCTGTTTTTGTAAACCAATTTTCTGTAATAGAGGTTGTAAAAGTGATTTTCTTATCACGTTCTGTAAAGTAAGTGATGATTAGACGTGTAATAATAACGGCAGCAAAGAATGAAGTAAAGATACCAATGATTAATGTCGTTGCAAATCCTTTTATTGGTCCTGTTCCAAATATTGCGAGAACAACTCCCGTTAATAAAGTAGTAATGTTTGCATCCAAAATTGCAGACAATGCTTTTGAATAACCTTCTTTGATTGAACCTTTAAGTCCTTTTCCATGTCTTAATTCTTCACGGATTCTTTCAAAGATAAGTACGTTAGCATCCACAGACATACCGATTGTTAGTACGATACCTGCAATACCAGGTAATGTTAAGATCGCTTTTAATGAAGCCAAAGCTCCGATTAATAAGAATACATTGATAACCAATGCGGCATCAGCAACCAAACCAGCTTTATTGTAATAGAATACCATGTATACCAATACGATTAATAAAGCAAAGATGAATGACCAAAGCCCTGAAGATACATTTGCTCCACCAATCGAAGCTCCTACAACTGCTTCATCAACAATTTTAACAGGAGCAGGAAGTGCACCGGCATTTAGCAATCCAGCTAAATCTTTTGCTTCATCCATATTGAAACTTCCTGTAATTGATGAGTTAAATGTCATTACTTCATTAACAACAGGGGCAGAGAATACTGCGCTATCCATTGTTATTGCAACTTGGCGACCTAAGTTTCTAGTGGTCATTTCTTCCCATCTTAATGCACCGTTATTGGTCATAACCATTCGTACTCCAATTTGAGTAATGTTACTATTGTCAACAGAAGCATAATCAATGTCTTTTCCGTCAACATCAGCTCCTGAAGAAGGAACACGAATTGCATGAAGGTTAACAATACCTGTTGGAATGTTATCCGTACCCATGATTTCTTTTGCATCCCACATGAAAACTAGATCTTGTGGAAGGTTTGCTCTTACAACTGGGTGATTAATTCTAGCATTTAATGTTGCCGTATCTTTTACATTAGCATAACCTACTACAGAACCTCCTCTGTAACCTATAGGTTGTCCTTCTGCATCAAATTCAAAAGCTAATCCTAATAAAGAAGAGATTGGAAATTTTTGTTGTCTTTCCGCATCTGTCATTAAAGAATCTGGTGTTTCGTCATTTGCAGCATCACCCAATAAATCATCACTAGCAACTTCCTCTAATAAATCGTCAACAACAACGTCAGAATCATTTTCTACAACCTCACCCAATAAATCATCAATCACCTCAGATGAATCTTTATCTATCATTTCAGCTTCTAAAGCAGTAGAATCATCAGAAATCATTTCTTCTTTTTCCATTACTTCTTCCTTCAAAAGCTCTTCACCAAATAATGTTTGACTTAATGTTGGTTCAGCACTTAAAAGCAATCCACTGATTCCATTTTGAGCATTGTCATATATTTCGTAAAACTCAAGGTTTGCAGTTGCTTGTAATTTACGTCTTACTGATTCTTTATCCTTAATACCAGGTAACTCTACAAAGATTCGGTTAGAACCAGGTTGTTTTTGAATCGTTGGCTGCGCAACTCCAAAAGTGTTAACCCTTTTCTCGATAATGATTTCGACACCATCTAAAGCATTATTTGCTTGTTCTTTTAAAAAGTCAGCAACAGCTTCATTAGATGCGTCGGCAGCAATCTCTTCAGAATTGTGGATATGAAAGATTTTAGCCATAGCAACATCTGGGTTACTATTTTCAAATTCTTCTCTAAATAAGTCAATAAAATCTCCTTCTCCAGCATTTGCGCGTGTTTTCGCAGCATCAAAAGGTTTTCTAAATTGTTGACTTCGCGTATTACCCGCAAGTGAAGAGACTAATTCTGGAACTGAAATTTCGAGTGTAGCACTCATTCCACCTTTCAAATCTAGTCCTAAGTTGATTTCACTTTCTTTACATTCAGCGTACGTATATCCGAAATGGATCACCTCATTTTGTTTACTTTTAAGATATTCTCCTTCATATAAAACAACGGCTGAACTACTGTCAACTTTATTGTCTAAATAAAGTGTATCTCTTCCATCAACAACGTAAGGTGCGTTTGCAAGAACTAGTGAATCAATTTTATCTTGAGCATAATTTTTAGCGTCACTTTCAACTCCATTGGTTGCCCAAGTGAATGAAAGTTGATAAATACAAGCCAATGCTAAAGCGATAGTTATTGACCAAAAAAATCCTTTATTTCTCATTTAAAATGATAGTTTATCAAATGTACAAATTTTAAGCCTGCAAATATATCATTTCAAATGTAAATAACCAATTCAAACAGGTGTAAATAATATAAAGTATGTTAAAAGGGGAGTAGGGTGGATGGGAATGGAGAAGATTAGGCAGATTGTTTTGAGGATATTCTCAATTTAATCTTTTGATTAAATAGTATCTCAATAAAAAAGCTATCGGTCTAAGACTGATAGCTTTTTTCAATAATATGTACAATTAATTAAGCTTTGTAAAACGGAGGTCTTACAACTTTTGCTTTTAATTGCTTATTTCTTACTTCGATATAAATTTCTGAATCTGCGCTAGCGTTTTCTACAGTAACATAACCCAATCCAATAGCTTTGTTAGTAGAAGGTGACATAGTTCCAGAAGTAACTTTCCCTATTGCGTTTCCATTGGCATCATTAATTATATAATCGTGTCTTGGAACACCTTTATCTAAAAGCTCAAAACCGACTAATTTGCGCTTTACACCTTCTTCTTTTTGTGCTTTTAAATTTTGAGAATTCGTAAATTCTTTTGAAAATTTCGTAATCCAACCTAATCCAGCTTCAAGTGGTGAAGTTGTATCATCAATATCGTTTCCATAAAGGCAAAATCCCATTTCTAACCGCAATGTATCTCTAGCGGCTAAACCAATAGGTTTAATGTCATGTGCTTTTCCTGCTTCGAAAACTTTATCCCAAACAGCTTCAACATCTTTATTTTTAACATATAATTCAAACCCACCAGAGCCAGTATAACCAGTAGCAGAAACCATCACTTCAGGTATTCCTGCAAATGTTCCAATGTTAAACGTATAATATTTCATTCCTTTTAAATCAAGGTCTGTTAAAGACTGCAATGCATCTGCAGTTTTAGGACCTTGAATCGCCAATAATGAGTATTCTTCTGACAAGTTTTCCATTTCAACACCCAAATCATTATGAGAAGCAATCCAATTCCAATCTTTTTCAATGTTAGAAGCGTTTACAACAATAAAAAATTCAGTTGCTGATTTTCGATAGATAATTAAATCATCAACAATTCCACCGTCATTATTTGGCAGACATGTATATTGAGCTTGTCCATCTACAATTTTTGAAGCATCATTTGACGTTACTTTTTGAATTAAATCTAAAGTTTTTTCTCCTTTCAATAAGAATTCTCCCATATGGGAAACATCAAATACACCAACACCATTTCTTACTGTTTCATGTTCTACTTTAACTCCTTCATATTGGACGGGCATATTATAACCTGCAAAAGGAACCATTTTAGCACCTAAAGCAATATGTTTTTCTGTCAATGCAGTGTTTTTCATTTGTTTTGTTTTTTAAGTTGGATAATTCCGTATTCGGATGACAAATATAAAAGATTTAAATTCAGTTGATCGTAAGAAAATAGGATTAATAATTATTTTTTTGAATGATAAATTTGGAACATCTTTTCAAAAAAAAACACCCACTAAATGTGGATGTTTTTTCAAAATTTAGATGTTTTTCTTATTGTTTTACGACTTTTTTAATTGTCATGAGTGTACCGCTTTTATCTCTAAATTCGACAAAATAAGTTCCTCTTGCTTGATAGTTGTTTAGGTCAACAGCAACTTGATTACTGTTGAAAGAAACTTTTGTTATTTCTCTTCCTAATACATCTTTTATTACAATTGTTCCTTCGTCAATGATTCCTGTATTAATGTTTATTAATCCATTTGTTGGATTTGGATAAATTTTAATGTTACCTAATTCGTTTTCATCTGTTAAACCAAGACAATCAACAATAGTAACTGTTTCTGTATTTACAAAGCTACATGTTCCAGGGACATTGTATGTAATAATCCAAGTACCTGTTCCTGCTGTTGCTGGATTAAATACTCCAGTTACCGGATCAATACAAATAGCACAAGTAGCAGACCAAGTTCCTCCGCCTTCACTAGCACTCATCTCAAAAGGTTCACTTTGAGAACAAATTGTTCCTACCGGAGTAATTGTAACATCAGACTCTTCAGAAACTTCAGCAATTACAGGAACTCGTTCACTAACACATGTGTAAGCATGAACTTCCCAATTGTAGAAGAAATAGTAGAAATCGCCACCTGCACTACTACTGACAATTTCAATAGATTCTGCAATTTCATAAGGATAAGGAATCGCTCCACTATTATTTCTAAATAATCCAGGAGTACTTCCAAATTGAGTACCTAATTGTAAGTTTGTCCCTGCTGGAATTTCCATGTCTAAAATAACAGTACTTTCCCCGTCTGGGATAAAAATTGTTCTAGATTCGATTACTTCTCCACTACTTGATCTTAACTCAATTGTACGATTTTCGCTTCCATCAGCATCAACATCAACTGATTTAAGAATAACAGGAGAAGGGTTGTTGAAAATTAAGTGCTGATCTCCATTGAAGTATCCTCCACCTCCGAAAGAAGCATCAACAGGTCCTACAAAATTAGGATCATCAAACAAATCATTTTCTACATAATAAGTCGTAGTTGTACTTAATACAGGAGTATTATAAGTATCGCCTGTAAAAACAGGTGTTCCTCCTGTTGGTGCCTCATACCAAGTTAATGTTCCTGTACCAGTAGCTGTAAGTGTTGCTGATTCGTCTGGGCAATTTGTGTCACCCTCTGCAGTTGGAGCTTCAGGAAATTCAACTGTAATTAATGAAGTTTCAACGTGTGTATCACCACCAATTAAGTTTGTAGCTGTTAATGTAACTGTATAAGTTCCTTCACTTGCATAAGTGTGCGAAGGATTTTCTTCATCAGAAGAAGTTCCATCACCAAAATCCCAATCCCATTCAGTAGGTGAATTTGTCGAGAGGTCAGTAAAGTAAACTAAACCAGTACAACTTACATCAGAACTAGTTGCAAAATCGGCAACTGGCGGTGCAACAGGCAAGTTACATGACCATGTAATTTCAAATCCTGAATCTTCAAGACCTCCATCAGAATGGAATAAAATAGTAATTGAAGACCCTGTAGAAGAAAGATCAGAAGGAAGGTTGTTGTCACAATATCTACCAATTAATGGAGAAAATTGATCTGGTCCATCATAAATTTCTAGGTAATCAAAATCACAAGTAGTACCAGGCCCTGGTTCTACGTTAAAATCAGGGAATGATAAATCAACACTTGTTGCTCCAAAAGGAGAGATTGTTACAATAGCATCTTCTCCAGCACCATAATTTGCGGATTCTCCACCACTGTCAAAAACAGTTCCTTCACACCCAGATTGAACACTAGAAGTTCCAGTCTCAGGCAAAATTACAATACAATCTGCATCTGGATCTATTGTTATATAATCAATAGAAATTACTTCATCACTACCGCAACTACCCCCATCAGCAAATAAAGTTACTGTATATGTTCCAGGGGCAGTATATGTATGTTCAGGATCTTCTTCAGTACTTGTTGTTCCATCTCCAAAATCCCATGAGAATGTAGCTGCATTTGAACTAGTATTATTAAACTTAGCTGTAAAAGGAACAGCACATCCAAATGTTTCAGGAGCAGCAAAAGATGCTTCTGTTTCTGGATTGTAAATTTCTCCAACACCCACTGCATACCATGCATTTGCCGTTTGTTCAACTTCATGCGCACAAATTCCAAAAAGATCGGTAGCAGATTCAATTGCAAAGAAACGAGCATCAGCAAATGGTGAACTAGGTGTTAAATAAACAGTAAGATTTCTAAATGCAACTGCACCCGCATCTTCAATTCCTATCCCGTCAACATCATAAGCGTCACCGTTGTCATTTACTCCTGTACCTCCAGTACTTAATAAGTAATACCAAAAGTTTTGGACACCACTATTTGAGTGAACTCCTCCGCTATCTCCTCCTGTCAATGAAGCCCAAAAATCTCCAAAATAAGTATCAGGATCTCCAGCTGCATTAGGATTAGACATTGAACGAAATGCACTTCCTAAATCTTCACCAATTAACCAGTTCCAATCAGTTGGTCTTGCAAACTGTTCTACAGATGTACCAAAAATATCACTAAATGATTCATTTAAAGCTCCTGATTCTGCCATGTAAATTAGGTTAGCCGTAAATGTAGTTAAACCATGAGTTACCTCATGAGAAGCAATATCAAGAGAAGTTAAAGGATTTCCTGTACCATCACCATAAGTCATTCTACTACCATCCCAAAATGCATTAAAGAAACTAGCGTCATAGTGCACATAACTGTTTAATTGGAAACCAGCATTGTCTATACTATTTCTTCCATGTTGTAAAAAATAGTAATCATACGTCATTTCTGCACCCCAATGTCCATCAGTTGCATATTCATCCAGTTCTGGCCCTCCATTGTCCCAATCATTGTCATCATCTGTGAAATCAACTGCATCACCATAAGCAGTTCCTTCATTCATGTCAAATGTTCTAATTCCGTTACCTCTACCTGTTTCTCTTAAACGAAATTCTCCACCAAAACTATCAGCTATGATGTCTCTTTCTCCACTATATCCTGTATGCGCCGTACCAGGAGTATCTATTTCGTGAATTAATTTGTTTTCACGAATAATTTCTCCAGTATTGGCGTCAACATAAATATCCGCTCTTGAAACAGGAGCATGTGCATATATATTGAATTTATATGCTAATCGATAAGAACTAGCATTAAAATCGCTCGTTGAAGGTAAAAAAACCAATTCCCCTTTTGGCATATAAGTAGCCGTTGGATTTTCTGTTTCCCACTTCAAATGTTGCTCTTCTCCTTCAAGTTCCCACTTGTAAGTTGTTGCCCCAACATAACTTTTTGCTTGTTCTAAAGCTGCTGCTTCTGAAATAGAAGTTGATGTGGGCGTAATTATTTTATCATAAATCAATCCATTGATTGAATAAACTTTGTCATTGCTTGTATGCGCTAACCAAATTGCATCTTCAATAGGTTTACCTTCGTACGTTTGTTGAAAGCGATAATGAATATGACCTAAATTATCAGATTCTTTACGAATAAGTTCAAATCCCATTTTAGTATCAAACTTAATATTGGAAGTCATCCATGACTTCAATTGATCAATATCAATTTGTTTTGACTTTCTAAATTTAATGAAAGAAGGAAGTGATGAAAATTTACTGTCACGGACAACTTCAGCGTCTCGGTATTTTTCCGCAGCTTCTTGTCCAGAGTAAACCCGTTGTGCGTTCATGCCATACGGTATGCTAATTAAAGCCAGAAGATACAGTGTCTTCGATATAGATAATCTCATGGTACTGTTTTTGTGTGTAGTGCAATTTACTCAAAAAATAGGCATCAAACACAAAAAAAAATGAGAATTACATGAACGGTATAATAATTTATTGATAAATAAAGAATAGAAAACTTTTGCAATTGATGTCTTCGACAAGTAAAAAACTCTTTAAAACTCTTTTACTTCGATTGATTCAAAGTTAATTTCCTTAAAAAGTAGTTTAAATTCATCTCCAGCTTCTTTCATGTCTTCATCATACTCTTCGTAAAACCACATGACAGTTAATTCTGTATTTGTAGCACTTTGTGATAGTTTTCTAATTAAGTTACGAATGATTAATGTAGAACTTGTATTAAAGTATTCAAGCTTAAATTCTAAAGTTGTTTTATCTTTTGGAGCATCTAAGTATTTGTCAATTTCATTGTTGACAGGGGAATAAAAAGCATAAGGGTCTTCTGGAATCGATATTCCAGCAAGTGTAATTTTACCCTTGTCAAAATCTACAGACACCCTTGGTGTTTTTAACGTTGCCTCAATCTCTATTGACATCTTTAAACTTTAAATTTAGTTGCTGATTTTTTTTAATAGCTCTGTAAAATTAGCAATTATTGAAGTTAGAACCTAACGAAAAGTTGATAAATTACATAAAATGAAAAGGATTTAACAAACGCTAAATCCTTTTCATTAAAAAATTAGATGTTTATCAATATTTTAGCGAATAAGAAGAACGTTGTTTGTATAATGCTCAACAACACCGTTACTGTTTTTTAATACAACACTCCAAACATATCCACCTGTTGCTGCTGCAGAATTATTATTAATATCTATTCCGTTCCAAGGTGAATTCGCATCATTTGTTTGATAAACAAGATTCCCTTTTTGATTATATACTGTCATGGTGAAAACTGGATTATCCATTAACAATAATGCATTTGGAATGAATGTGTTGTTCGAAATTTGATCTGGAGTAAAAGCCAAAGGAGCAAATAAATTATAATTATTATCAATCTCTAATACCTGTTCTTCTTCAGCCGTACAACCATATTCGTTTTGAGCAATTAATTGAACTTCATATTTTCCTTTTTCTCTAAAGGTATGCTGAACTTCATTCTTGTCAGAAATCATTCTGTTGTTTACTTTCCAAAAATATTTATTGGAATTGTCTTTTGTCGCAGAAAAAGTAACAGTAGGAATACTGTTTGTATTTCTGCTTAGTTCAAACGTGGCAATCGGTGGGAGGTTAACGATTATTTCTGTTGAATAATTTGCTAATTTAATTGAATTGCTTTCATCTATTAAAGTCAGCGTAACATTATAAATCCCTGATTTATTGAAGGTATGATTAACAACTTTATCATTGCTAATAACGCCATCATCAAAATTCCAAACATATTTAATATCAGATTGAACTAATCTAGGATTAAATAAAATTGTTTCTCCCTGGCAAATTTCAGCATGATTTGAAGTGAATTCTGCACTATAATTTATTGTTTCGTCGGTTGAATCGTTAGATAAATTTACTCCCGAAGGAGTTAGTCCTGAATCACTATTATCAATTTGACCTGTGCTTTCATCTGCAACACCTAACTTTTCATCATTGTCATTTGTTGTTTGATCATTATTTTCTTGAAAAACAATTGTGTTTTCATTTAATGTTTCATCTAAAGCATTAATACCATTATTACTTAAAGCCTCTGAATCATCATTGTTTAAGTTTTCTAATAAATTGTCAATTTGATTTTCTTGTGCATTGTCTTCAATCGCTGTAAAATTCTCAACTTTGTTTGGTTGAGTGTGGTGAATAGGGTTTGTTCTATTTTCGCTTAAAGTCGAAGAAATAGTATTGTTTTCATTTGAAATAGAATTAGAATCATCTTCAAAGAAATAATACCCTCCAACAACAAGAGCAACAACTGCTGCTGATCCTATTGCCCAATTCAATAAACTATAAGAAGAATTAATTTGGCCTTTAATTGCAGACCAAGCTTTGGTGCTGTAAGGAGCTTTGTAATCCTTCACTGCATTTCTAAACGAATCTTCCATTGGGCTAAGTTCACTGCTTATGTTTTCCCAAACACTAGAATTAAATGGCGCTTCATAGCCATCAATTGCGTCTTTTAATATTTTGTCAAAATCATTCATTTTCATTCAAATGTGCAAACTTCTCGGTTAGTTGCGTTCGAAGTTTCTGTTTGGATTTAGCAAGGTTTGATTTAGAAGTCCCTTCACTTATTCCTAAATATTCGGAAATCTCTTTATGGGTGAACCCTTCAATTACGTACATATTAAATACCATACGGTATGCTGGAGGTAAATTACTAATAGCTTTTATCGCTGTTTCAGCTTTCAGTTTAGTATAAAACTCATCTTCCTGACTTGAAAAAGGAGCTTCTTCCTCAATATTCTCAATGCGATTATCATCCTCAATCAAAAAAGGATCACGTTTGTTTTTCCTAATCTGATCAATAGCAGTATTTACCATTATACGCCTTATCCAGCCTTCCAAAGAACCTTCAAAATTGTAAACATCTAGCTTCTTAAAAACTTTAATGAAACCGTTCTGAACCATGTCCTGTGCTTCATCCGCGTCTTTAGCATAGCGATAGCAAATTGCCATCATTTTACCGTAAAATAGTTCAAAAAGTCTTTTTTGATATTTACGCTTGCCGCGAATACAGCCTTCGACGATTTCTTTTAGTTCTTGCTTATTTTCCACTTTGTTTACACTTTAAAAAACGCTTCACATTTTGGAGGGTTGCCAATCTTGAAATAAAAAGTTTTATATCCGTTGTTAAACTTGCACAAATTTGATGGAAGAATAACTAGAATAACCAAAAAACTTATTACTTTCGCAATTGTTCAAATTAAAGACTAATTAAAAATTAATATAACTAAAAAAGATGAAAGTTACCGTTGTAGGAGCTGGAAATGTTGGTTCGACTTGTGCGAATGTCTTAGCTCATAATGAAATAGCAAATGAAATTGTATTACTTGATATTAAAGAAGGTGTAGCAGAAGGAAAAGCGCTTGATATGTGGGAAACATCTCCGGTAAATCTTTACGATTCAAGAATTACGGGTTCTACAAATGATTATACAAAAACTGCTGGTTCAGAAGTTGTTGTTATTACTTCTGGAATTCCAAGAAAACCAGGAATGTCAAGAGATGATTTGATCGCTACAAACGCAGGGATTGTTAAATCGGTAACAGAAAATATTATTAAACATTCTCCAGATGCTAAAATTATTATTGTATCTAATCCTTTAGATGTAATGAGTTATACGGCATACCTTTCTGCTAAGGTTGATAAAAGAAAAATAATGGGAATGGCTGGTGTTTTGGACACAGCTCGTTACCGATCTTTTTTAGCTATGGAGTTAAACGTATCTCCAAAAGATATTCAAGCATTATTAATGGGTGGACATGGTGATACAATGGTTCCATTACCTCGTTATACAACAGTTGGAGGTATTCCTGTAACTGAATTGATTGAAAAAGATAAATTAGATGCGATTATCGAACGTACTAAATTTGGTGGCGGAGAAATCGTAAAATTATTAGGAACATCTGCTTGGTATGCTCCTGGTGCTGCTGCTGCTCAAATGGTTGAAGCTATAGTTAAAGATCAAAAAAGAGTTTTACCAGTTTGTTCTTGGTTAGAAGGAGAATTTGGTCAAGAAAACATTTATCTTGGAGTTCCAGTTGTTCTTGGTAAAAACGGAATTGAAAAGATTATCGAAGTTGATTTAAATGAAGAAGAACAAGCATTATTAGACGATTCTGCTAAAGCAGTTAGAAATGTTATTAGTGTTTTAGATGGAATGGATATTCTATAAAGCTTCACGCTGAAATAAAATTTAAAAAACGCATTCAATTTGAATGCGTTTTTTTGTTTATATGAAATGAGGGTGAAGTTTTTTGTAAAACATTACCTTTGTTTTTTAAAATTGAAATTATGCGATTTTTAGGTCTATTATTATGCTTTTCTCTAATTTCTTGTGGAAGTCAAGAAAATTCACGTGAAGAGGTTTTAGATGAAGTATCAATAGATACGACAAATAATGTGGAAATTATGGTGGATACAATTCCTCCATTTACTTCTATAGCGTCTAATTTTGATTCTGACAGTTTAATTCTTCCCGAAGGGTTTACTTATCAAATTCTTTTTCAAGAAAAAACAGATCTTGTAACCCGAGCTGATGGACAAAAATTTCCAGCAAAAGGAAATCATGACTTAAGCGTATTCATTCCTGATTCAATATCTCCAGAAACAAAAGGACTTGTTTACATTAGTCATGAAACTAAATATGCAGACCCGAATTTAGGAGATGGAGGAGGAGCAACAGTTTTTGAAATAGAAAAGTTAAACGGACATTGGCAAGTTCAAGGAAATTTTGATCATGTTGATTTTTCCGAAGTAGGATATACGAATCGAAACTGTGGAGGAAGCTTGACACCAAATGGAACTGTTTTTACATGTGAAGAAGCTTGGGCTTGGAATACGGAGTATTTATATCAAGAAGGAAAAGGGCACACAGACACAAGTCGGACATATGGACTTTCAGTGTGGGAAAATATGGGATATGTCGTTGAAGTAGACCCAAGAACGAGAAAAGTAATTAAAAAGCATCACAAAATGGGTAAGTATGTGCATGAAGATGCGCTTTGTACCGCAGATGGAAAAACAGTGTATCTTTCTGATGATATGAGCCCAGGAGTTTTTTTTAAGTATGAAACCGAAGTTCCTTTTGATTATTCGAATGGGCAACTTTATGCGTATAGACAAAGTGAAGATGGTCTTTCTGGAGATTGGCTGGAGCTACCAATGGACACTGTGTCTTTGATTAATTGTGAGAAAATAGCAAAATCAATGGGAGCCTCAATGTTTATTAGACACGAATGGATCGAAGAGATTGATGGAAAAATATATATAAGTGAAACAGGAGAGGATCATTTTAGCTGGGCTGAATCAATCAAGTCTGGAGGACACGTACCAAATTATACAAGAGAAAACTTAGCAAGTAGCGAAACTGATTTTGATGATCCCTTTGGAAGAATTTTAGTCTTCGATCCAAAAACGAATAGCATGAAACCTTATATTGAAGGGGGAATGTTTTCCGATAGTATTTCATGTTTTTCCAACCCTGACTGTAATACTTCCGTTAATATAGGCGGAAAAGATTATTTGGTTATAAGCGAAGACATTAATTGGTACGATAGAAATCGTGTTGGTGAAGACGCAACGCTTAGAAAGGATTTTTTCAATGAAATATATTTTTTAGATATGACCATAGAAAATCCAAAAGTAGATGATTTAATGCGATTTTGTGTTGCTCCAAGAGGAGCCGAAACAACGGGAGTGATATTTTTGCCAGATGGAGCAATGTTGATGAATCTTCAGCATCCAAAATCGTCTAACAAAGGAGATTTTAATCGGTCAAGTACGATAATTGTTGAAGGGTTTTAGAGATGAAAAAGAAGTTAATGATAGTGTTTTCTATCAGTTTATTATTTGTGTTGAGTTGTAATAAATCACCAGAAGTTTGTGAAGAAGAAAGACTTACACCTGCCTTTCTATTAGACTTTCCAGATACCGTTGCTGTTGGACAAGTGTTTAATTTGTCCGTAAATTATGTAATCGAAAACTCATGTGGAGAGTTTGGTAAATTTGAAGCTCAACGAATGGGAAACATATTAGAAGTTAGATTAAAAGCGAATTACACAGGGTGTAATTGTGCAGAAGAGTTTGAAGAGAGGGAAGCGACTTATCCTATTATTTTTGAAGAACCTGCTACATATGAGCTGAAATTTTGGATTTCAGAAGATGATTTTGATTCATATATCGTTGTCGCCAATTAATTCAAAATTTTCTTTATTTAAATCGCAATCAGATTTAATCTTTACATTTGACTATGCCAATACTTAAAGTTGAAAACCTTTCAATTAATTATGGTGAAAAGAAAGTTGTAAAGAATTGTTCGTTTTCATCAGTTGAAGGTGAAATTATTGTAATTCTTGGGGCAAGTGGAGATGGGAAAACATCTTTATTAAAAGCGATATCAGGACTTTTACCAATTGCAAAAGGAACTATCAATTACAACGGGGAGCAAGTCTTGGATCCTACTCAAAAACTTGTACCAGGTCATGATTCTATAAAATTGGTAAATCAAGACTTTGGGTTGGACGAATTTCATACAGTAGAAGAGAATATTCATTTGCGTTTATTACAGTTTGACGAAAATTATCGAGCCGAAAGAACAAAAAAATTACTGCGTTTAACAGGGTTAACTGAGTATGGCCTATACAAGGCAAATACGATTTCAGGAGGGCAACGACAACGATTAGCAATTGCAAGAGCTTTAGCAGATGAACCAACTTTGATTTTATTGGATGAGCCCTTTAATCAACTGGATTTTCCAACAAAAAATAAAATTTCTAAGCACATTAGAGCGTATTTAAAAAGAAGTAAAATTAATGTTATCATGGTTACGCACAATGGAATCGAAGCCATGGAATGGGCAGACCGAATTTTATTCATGAAAAATGGTAGGGTAGAACGTAGTGGAACCCCAAAAGAATTTTATGATCACCCTAGAAATAGAGTAGAAGCTTCTTTTTTTGGAATTGTAAATAGAATTCGTGTAAAAAATGAAGTAAAGTATTTTAGGCCTGCTTCATTTGCCGAAAAAAAAGAAACTTCAAAACACATAGAATTAAAAGTTAGTTATAAGAGAACTAGTGATTTAGGTTGGTATTCTGCTTATGACTTTTTATATGTAAAACAGAAAATCACACTTTATTCAGTACAAAATATTTCGCATTTAAGATCAATTTTTATAAAAGAGATTGAGTTTAATGATTAAAATGTAATCTTTTTTCGCTACATTTGATTAATTATTAATCGCTTGTGTTGATTTAGTTCAATTAGAGTATTAAGAGTAAATCATGATTGGAGAAAATTTAAAATTGTTAAGAAAACGAAGAAAATTATCACAAGAAGAATTGGCAAGTGAACTGTCATTGACACGTTCTTCGTACAGTGGTTACGAAAATGGTGTTGCTGAGCCTAACTTGGATAATTTGATAAAATTCTCTAATTTTTTTAATATTTCACTGGACAAATTGATTAAGGTCGAATTAAATAAATTTTCTGAAGTAGAGTGGGATAAGATTGACAAGGGAATTGAAGCAGACGTGGAAGGTAAAAATGTTCGTATTATTGCGCTTACTGTTGACAATGATAACAATGATAATATTGAGTTGATTTCAAAGAAAGCTCGTGCAGGGTATACGACTGGTTACTCTGACCCAGAGTTTATAAGCGTTCTTCCAACGTTTAATCTTCCTTTTCTAAAAAAAGACCGAAAATACAGAACATTCCCAATTAAAGGTGATTCTATGCCCCCCGTTTCAGAAGGAAGTTATGTTGTCGCAGAATACCTTGAAAATTGGAATACAATAAAGGATGGATTTCCTCACATTGTAGTTACGCTGGATGATGGAATTGTTTTTAAGAATGTATACAAACGTTTAAATGATAACCAAAGTTTTCAATTGTGTTCAACAAATCCGCTTTATGAACCTTACGAAGTTCACGCAAATGATATCGTTGAAATCTGGAAATTTGTAAATTATATTTCTTCTGATATGCCTACAACTGAATTTAAGGAAAGCGAATTGACCAAGGTAATACTTGATCTTCAAACTGAAGTGAAACATCTCAAAAACGTTTATATACCTAAAAAATAGAAATAGATTCATTTCATAAGATTATTAATTTTTTGTGAATCCATTAAATGGAGGTTAAAAAACAAAATCATTTTTTGTAAACACTTCGAACCAAGAAATTAATTAACTTTCGGTTGAATTAATTTGGATTAAAATGATGAAAAAAATATTTTTTATATTAAGTCTTTTAATAATTGAGAGCAATTGTTTAGCTCAAGAAAATACATTGCTCTGGTCAGTTTCAGGAAATGGATTAAAGGATACATCATATTTGTATGGGACCATTCACTTGATTTGTGCAGAAGATTTCATCTTAAAGGAAAAAGTTGAACGTTCTTTTACTAAATGTGATGAATTATTTCTTGAGTTAGATATGGATGATGAAAAGGAAATGGAGATCATGTTGAGTTCAATAAATGGAGATGAAAAACTTTCTGAAATTCTCACAAAAAAACAACAGAAAAAATTAGATAAAAAACTCAATAAAGAGCTCGGAACATCATTAGAAATGGTTGATCAATATAGCCTAACAACCATTAGTACACTCTTTTTAGTCAAGGCCATGAACTGTACTGAAACAAAAAGTTATGAGCAAGTGTTTATGGAAATGGCAAATAAAAAAGGAATTGAAATTAAAGGACTGGAAAAAGTTACTTTTCAAATTGAATGCCTTAAAAAGGGAGAATCGAAAGAGGAAAGTTTTGAAAATATTTTTGATACAGAAACCGTTGAAACATTGCGAGAAGTGATTTCGGCTTATGGAGATGAGAACTTGTCCGATTTAAAAGCATTGTTTTCAGATAGTACTTATATGGATGAAAACACTAAAGAGTGGTTGTTGAACGTAAGAAATGAAAACTGGGTGGATAAAATGCCGAAAATCATGAAAGCAAAACCTGCTTTTTTTGCAATTGGAGCAGCACATTTAATTGGTGATAAAGGGCTAATTAGTTTACTTCGAAAAGAAGGGTATAATGTGAGTCCGGTAAAAAATTAATTAGATTTCAAAGAAAGATCTTTAGCATAAAAAGCCTTCGTTATTTCAATGTACTCTTTCGAATAAATATTTTTCTCGTTTTTTACGAGCATAGAATCAACTTTTGCATGCAATGATTCACGTTTAGAAAATAGAATCAGAGAACGTTTATACGTTTTATTGCTTCGAGTTGTTCTTAAGATTTTCTCTGGAAACAAGCCTTCCTTTGATCCATTTAACAAATGTTTTTCTTCATCTTGATAAGGGATAACTAGAGCAAATTTACCATTTTCCTTAAGCAATTTGTTTACGTGCTCATAAAGTTCATGTATTGGAAGTTCGTTGGTATGTCTCGCTCTGTTTTTTGCCGAATTTTTACTTAGTGTAGAATTTTCAAAATAAGGCGGGTTAGAAATAATTAGATCAAATTTTTTAGAAGGTGTATAATCTTGTAAGAAACAATTTATGGGATTTATTTTAGATGAAAAAATTGAATTATCAAAATTTAGAACAGCCTCATTAAATGAATTAAAATCAGGTTCAATAGCTGTAATCGTTGCATTCAAGTTCTTTTGAGCAAGCATTAAAGCTAAAATACCAGTTCCTGTCCCAATATCTAAGATCGTCGAAAAACTGCCTTGGACCCAAGCGCCTAAAAGCATGGAATCAGTACCTACTTTTTGTGGATTGGTTTTTTGTTGGATTGCAAATTGCTTAAAATGAAAAGAACCACTCATTCTTCCTCATCTATTCTCAAATACATGTCAATTAAACCGTCGGGTAATGAAACAAAAATGATTCTTTTTTCCCAGTTTATTTCTTTGATAAATTGGTCTTGTTTTGGAATTAAAATTTCATTTCCATTAAAGTCAACAGAAATCAGTGGATTATTTGATAAATCCAATACTTGATTAACGGTTCCGATTGGGCCTTCTTGTTCATCTTCAACCTTAAACCCTTCAATTTCATGAAAATAATATTCATCTCCTTCAAGAGAAGGTAAGGTGTCAAGCGGCAAATATAGACCGCACTTTACTAGTTTTTTTGCTTGACGTTCGGTTTTGATATCTTCAAATCTTACAACAGCAAAACCATTATTTCTTAGCTGGATTTTTTCTAAAAAAAAAGGAATCAGTTTATCATCAAAATCGACGAAAACTGATTCCAGTTCTTTATATTCAAGCGGTTCATCTACATCAAGATAAATTGTTACTTCTCCTTTAAAGCTATGCAATTTTGCAATAGAACCTAAACGATAACAATCCGCTTTTTGAAACATAATGTTTCTTTTATACTAAGTAAAAGATACTTAGAAATTTACTCTTCTTCTTGCTTTGCTTCTTCTGCTGGAGCTTCTTCAGCAGAAGGAGCTTCTTGTTCAGTTGATTCTTCAGCCGTTTCTACTTCTGCAACTATTTCCTCAGCAACTTCTTCTTCAACTACTTCTGGTGCGTTTTTAGCTTCTAATTCTGCAGCTCTTTTGTCACTAACTTCTTTTTCAGCAGCTAATTTTGCAGCAGCAGCTTCTTCCTTAGCTTTTACTAATGAATCAGATTTACCAGAAATCTTAGAATCTTTCTCACTTTTCCAAGCTTCGAATTTCTTATTTGCATCAGCTTCAGTTAAAGCACCTTTAGCTACACCTTTGTCTAAGTGATTTTTTAATAAAACTCCTTTGTAAGACAATAAAGCTTTAGCTGTATCTGTAGGGACAGCACCAACTTGAACCCAATATAATGCTCTATCGAAATCTAAATCGATCGTTGCAGGGTTAGTGTTAGGGTTGTATGTTCCAATTTTTTCAATGAAACGACCGTCTCTTTTTGCTTTTGAGTCAGCAGCTACTATGTGGTAAAATGCACTTCTTTTTTTACCGTGTCTTTGCAATCTAATTTTTGTTGCCATTCTTTTAAATTATACTTTGAAGTACGAAACTTCAGTTAATAATGATTTAATCCCTGTTTTTACTTAAGGGAGCGCAAAGGTATACATAATTTATGAATTAAAAAATGTGCTGAGTGGTTTATTGAAAACTAAACGCAAATATTAAACCTAGCCTTCTGAATTATCCCATTTTTGGTCCGGAAAAGCGGCTTTGTATTCATTATAACGTTGCATTACTTCAATTACGTATTCGTATGTTTCAATTCCTCTGCAATATCCATTTTTAACAACTTGGTTCCGATAATAAACAGGATTAGATAAGTTTTTTATCATCTTATCAACATTATCATACCAAATGGTATCTGCAAGTCCGTATTCTATTGCAAGGGCTCTAGCATCATCAACATGCCCTCTTCCAGAATTGAATGTAGCCAAGGTAAAATTAAAACATTCTGAACTGTCTTTTATTTCTTCATTCCATTGATTGAAATTTTTGCGTAATTTTTTAATGCCTGCTTTAATTTGGTCTTCAGCAGAAGATGAGGGACTGATACCATAGCCAATAGCAGTAGCTGGCATAAATTGAAAAATTCCAAAAGCTCCTGCCCAAGATTCTTTCCAAACTTCAAATTTAGACTCTTGATAAATGATCGAAGAAATAAGTCGCCAATCCCATCCAATTAGTTCACTTTCACGTTTAATAATAGCGTCATAAGGCGAAATTTCTTCGCCGTTCAAGGATGAAAAGTCCGCATTAGCTTTATTTGACAAATTTTTACGCTTAAAATATTTACGTTTTACTTCACCAATGGTCGATTGATTTGCCTTATCAGTCAACCAGGCATCTAATGTGTCTTTTAACATAGTTGATGTATTTCGCAAACCAAAAGCAATTTCCTCGTCGCCACTTAACTTTAACCCTATATCCAAATTAGGGTAGTACCTCAAATCTATTTTTGCTACATTTTCATCAGCTATGGTATAATCAATTTCACCTAAACTAACTTTCCGAATTAATTCCTCCGTAATCAATCCGCCATCTGTGGCTAAAATTTTCATATCCAAATTAAGTTTGTCATTCAAACGCAGAATTTGTCTGTAATAGGTAGAGTTTTTCCAAACATGAATTGTCTTACCTCTTAACTCTTCAATTTCTGTGATTAAACTATCATTGATTTCGGTTGATTTCATTTTTTTATAATCATCAGGTTTTCGTTGAATCAAAACTTGATGTGTTATAAGGTGTGGTACAGAAAAATGAATTGATGATGCTCTTTCATCTGTTTTTGTGAGGTTACAAGCAATGATGTCACCTTCTTCACCTTGAAGCAATTGCATCATTTCATCTAAATCGTTAACCATCCTAATTTGCAAGCGGATTGAATTGTCTTTAGAGAATTCATGAAGCAGTTCATATTCGTACCCCATATTTTTTCCACGATAGATAAAATAACTTGCCGGGCTATTTTCCGCTAATACAGTTAAAACACAATCCGCTTTTATTTCATTCCAATCTCTTGATTTCTTTTCAATTATAGGTGCCTTTTCAATATTTTCAGCGCAACTATAAGCGAACGATAGGAGTAGTATGAAAAAAAAATGTTTCAAAACAAGGAAATGTCTTTAGCAAATAAAAGTTAGTTATAAACAAGCAAGCTAATGAAAAATTAGAGCAAAGAATCAATAAATAGGGTAGAGTTATTCACAATATCTTTCATGAAGGACTGAAAAATTGGATCAATTTGATTCTTTTTATCATGATAAATACGCATACATTTAGTCAAGTCATTTTTAAAACCAATACGCCTAGAAAATTGCCACAAAATCATATCAATTCCTTCTTCTGTATCATATTGAAAAAGCCATTTTTGCTCTTTTAAACGCTTATACATAAAGCAAAAGTCTTCTTCCAGATGAACTAAGTTTTCATCTGTTTCAGCATATACGATTGCCACAAAATCTTCGAATGTTTTAGAGGAATACTCTGCCCAATTTTTAGTTAAATAATGATCAAGTAAAAGATCAGTAGCGATAAAAGTAATTTTAGAAATGCCTTGTTCTTGAAATATTTTTCCAACGGATTTTATTAGCGGAGATGTATCCGTAAAATTATCAATATAGCGGTGAAGTTTTACACCTTTTAGAATATGGTCTGGTAAATAATCGAATTTTTGCAGATTGCCTTTGTATGAATCTCCAGCAAAATTCCCCGCAATTAATTGAGGTCGATTTCTGGCGATATAAGCATGTCCTACAAAATTCATTTAAACCGTTTGCCCTACCTTGAAATCTGAAGTGAAATGAAACTCAATATCTGGATAATCCGATTGAGCCATTTGCAATAAAAATGGTGTTTCGGCTAAAAAAACATGATTATCGTCTTTATCTTTTGCAATATAAATTGACTTTGCTTTAATAAATTGACTTAACTGTTCGTTATTTTCAGTTGTCATCCAACAAGCTTTAAAATAACGCTTAGGAGCAAAAGCACACTTCGCACCGTATTCGTTTTCTAAACGATATTTTATAACTTCAAATTGAAGTTGTCCAACTGTTCCAACAATTTTTCTGTTTCCAGGTTGTTGTATAAAAAGTTGTGCAACGCCCTCGTCTGTCAATTGTTGAATTCCTTTTTCTAATTGCTTAGACTTCATTGGATCTTTATTTTCTAATTCCATGAAAATTTCAGGAGAAAAACTTGGAATGCCCTTAAATGAAAAAGAATTCCCTTCCGTCAAAGAGTCACCAATTTTAAAATTTCCAGTATCATATAAACCTATTACATCACCTGGAAAAGCTTCATCAATGACACTTTTGTCCTGCGCCATAAATGAAGTTGGGTTAGCAAACTTGAATTTCTTTTCTAAACGGGTATGATTGTAAAACTTATTTCGCTCAAACCTTCCGGAGACGATTCTTAAAAAAGCAATTCGATCACGGTGCTTTGGATCTAAATTTGCATGAATTTTAAATACAAAACCACTAAAATTATCTGCGCTCGGTTCTATAAAACCCGCGTCTGTATCTCTTCCTTTTGGAGAAGGTGAAATTTCTAAAAAAGCTTCTAGTAATTCTTTAACACCAAAATTATTAATGGCACTCCCAAAAAAAACTGGAGCTACTTCACCTTTTAAATAATCCTTGCGATCAAATGCATCATAAACCCCTTCAACTAAATCCAACTCCTCTCTTAAAACTTCACTCGGAGACTCTCCGATTAATTCTTCCAATTCCGGAGAGTTAATATCTTCAATCGAAATAACATCTTCAGAAATCTTCGTTTTATTAGCTGCAAAAAGATTAAGTTCTTTATTAAAGATATTATAAACACCTTGGAACGTAGCACCTATTCCAATGGGCCAAGATAAAGGTCGGACCTTAATTTTTAAAATTTCTTCTAATTCATCCAAAAGATCAAATGAATCTCTCCCTTCACGGTCCATTTTATTAATGAAAATAATGACAGGAGTATTTCGCATACGACAAACTTCCATCAATCGCTTCGTTTGTGCTTCAACTCCGGCAGCACTATCAATAATCAAAATAACGCTATCTACAGCCGTTAGTGTACGATATGTGTCTTCAGCAAAATCTTTATGTCCAGGAGTATCTAAAATATTGATCTGTTTATTAAGATATTGAAATGCCATAACGGAGGTCGCAACTGAAATCCCCCTCTGCTTTTCAATTTCCATGAAATCCGAAGTCGCCGTTTTTTTTATCTTATTATTTTTTACAGCTCCGGCAGTCTGAATAGCTCCTCCAAAGAGTAGAAGTTTTTCCGTTAACGTAGTTTTTCCAGCATCTGGATGCGAAATAATAGCAAAAGTTCTTCTTTTTTCTATTGCACTAGTATTATTCATGAAACAAAATCAATTAGCAGGTTTCTTACAATAAGCAAAAATAGGTGTTTTTTGGTGTAAATTTCTAGAATTGGAAATAAAGTGATTTTGATTCTAATTCATTTCTACCATTGAATTAGCCTGCTTTCATAAAATGAAAAAGGATTTCTTATATTTGCCGCCATGTTTAAGCGGTTGTATCTTCTTCTTCTTTTTGCCTGGTTTATAATACCTCATGAGATCGGTTTTGCATATAAAACAGAAATCCAAATAGAAATCGATCCTACTGAATTACTTAAAATAGATTCCATTAGAAACAAAGCAATTCTGAATTTTGGGCATTACACAAAAGAAATATACAATGGATTAAATGATACCACAATGTCCTATGAAATGTTTAATAGGGTATTACAATTTAAGTAAAGAAGAGAAACTGATTAAAAAAGATATTCTGACATTAATTGATTTTTCAAAACCTTCTAACGAAGATCGTTTATATATAATCGATCTTTGTTCGCAAAAAATTATTTACAAATCGATTGTTGCACACGGAGTAAATACAGGAGGATTATATGCTCGAAATTTTTCCAATGAGAATAATTCAAAAAAAAGTAGCCTTGGTTTTTATGTAACAACATCAACATATTCGGGTAAATATGATTTAGCACTTCGCCTTGACGGAAAAGAACCCTCAAATAGTCATGCCAGCAATAGAGGGGTAGTTATGCACGCGGCTAAATATGCAACATATGAATTCTTACAAAAAAATGGAAATATTCTAGGAAGATCTTTTGGTTGCCCTGCAATGCCTTATGAAAATTTCGATCAAGTGGTTGAGTGGATAAAAGGAGGGAGCTGTCTTTATATCTATTATCCAAATTTGCATTATATACGATCCTCCAAGTATTTAAACAAAAAGCAGTATCTAGAAGATTTTGTTTATCAGTTAGAAGGTTTAGGATAAATCCAAAAACTTTAGACTACCTCCAAATTGCCTTCAATTTATTAAGTGTTTTAACAGGTTATTATTTAATAATTTCAATTTTATTTTGATCATTTGTTTTGTCTGTTAAATACAACGCTTTGTCGATTAAAATGTATTTTTTTTGAAAAAAAAAATGAATTGAAAAAAAAATAACGAAATTTACAGCGAAAAAACTGCGACAAAAAAATAAGCTTTTAATACTAGTTTTGATTACACGTAAATCTCCTAATAATAGGGAGCTGCTACTCACTATTGTTAGAGATTGATAATTCAAATTATTTTCTGAGTTTGTTTTGTATAATTTTTGCGCGCAAAAATAAACTAATTTAACAAAAATATGAAACGTAACTTTAGGCTACTATTCTGTCTAATATTAGCTGCTAATATGTCTTTTAGTCAGACATTCACAGATGTTGCAGCAACATTTAACCTAGATATTGGAGATGGAAAGGATGGAGGACATTCTTGGGTAGATTTTGATTTAGATGGAGATTTTGATCTATTAATTAATCGACTTACAACTTCTGTGTTATTAAGGAATGATATTTCAACAACAGGTACTTTTACTGATGTTACCGCAATGTTTACAGATGGACTTCCAGATAATCGAGAAAGATCAGCAGTTTGGGCCGATCTTAATGCTGATGGATATCCCGATTTTATTATAAATGACTCAAGTCAACTAGAAATTAGATTACAAGACCCAATTACAGGGAATTTTGGAAACGGAACAGGAGGAACAGCACCATCTCAAGTTTATAATGATGGGAATATGGCTGGGATGTTCAATTCTGAAGGAGTTGGAGTGCTCGATTATGATCAAGATGGAGATTTAGATATCTTCTTAGATAATCATAATTTTGGTGTCGACCTTCTCCAAAATGATGGAACAGGTACATTTGTTCATATCACCCCTGGTACAGGTCTGATACTTGGATTAGATCAAACTGCAGTAGATGGTGATTACGGTTCTGTTACAGATGTTAATAATGATGGCTTTGTTGATATCATGGCTCGAAAAAGATCTCAGAATGACTTTTTCTTAAACATGGGAGGAACATTTGTTGATGGAACGGATATTCAAGACGCGCTGAACGAAAATAAAGGAGCAGCTTCATTATATGATTTCGATAATGATGGTGACTTTGATATTTTTTGGACAGAAAATGGATTAAATCAAATTTTTGAAAATGATGAAGGAGCTTATGTTCCACTATCAATGGCTGAAACTGGTATTTGGGACGGTACAACTGGTCCTGATGATTATAACGGCGCTGTAGAAGGATTAGCGTGTGGAGATGTGGATAATGACGGAGATATAGATATTTTCTTAGCTGCAAATGATGGCTATTTATGGATTAATCAATTTGACGACGGTGCAGGTGGACCGTTCGAGTTTGAGCTTTCAACTGAAACCTTTGATATACCGGGTAACGGAGAAGGGTGTACATTTGTGGATTTTGATGATGATGGAGATTTAGATTTATATGTAAATTCAAGTACTGGTGCAAACCGATTATTTGAAAATGAATTAACTGGACCAGCAACCGATAATTTCATTTTTATAGAAGTAAAAGAAAATAGAGCTTTCGCAGGGTTTTCTGATTTAATGGGTGCAGGTGAAGAAAGAGATGCTTATGGAGCTACCATGAGAATCGTTGATTGTGATGGTAACGTAATTTCAGGTATTAGAGAAGTAAATGGAGGTAATGGACACGGTACACAAGATGTTCCTAAAATCCATTTTGGATTACCTGGAGGACCAGATAATCCGATTCTCATAGAAATTTTTTATCCTGCTGATGATTCTATGGGAAATCGTGTAAGTTTTACCACGGAAGTTTTACCTTCAGATTTAGGGAGTGGTGGAGCACGAGTTTTAACAATATATCCAGACCCACCGGTGAATGAAGCGCCTATTGGACAAACAGATCAAATTACAATAACATTGGATGCACCTTCGGTGACTTTTGATCCACAAGTAGATAATGGTTTCGGAGTGGATTCAGACCCTGATGGTGACCCTTTAACTGTAACTTCTATTGATACTAACCCTCTTTTCGGAACTGCTGTTATTTCAGGGTCCGATATTGTATACACACCAGGAGTAGGATTTACGGGGTATGATAATTTCACATATGTATTGGCAGATAACCCGAGTTGTATTTTTGCTGGAGGAAGTGACACAGTAATTGTGAATATTGTTTTAGATACGGATGGAGATGGGATACCTGACATGGCAGATATCGATATCGATAATGATGGAATTTTGAATGTTGACGAAACGGATTGTGGATATGATACCGTTACAATTTCATTGGATGACATAAATGCATCAATTGATGGAGTTGCCCTGCATGACGGTACAAGTACTCCGCAAGAAATAGTTGCGACATTCAGTGTCCCAGGTTGTCCAGCAAATATGGACACTGTTAGGTATACGGTAACTGCTTATCCTTCGGAAGAAGCAGGAAGCCCAACTATTTGTAATGATGTTTCTTCTTTTGTAGGACTTCCTAGTATTCATGGAGATCATATTGGGATAGACAAAGCAGATGATTGTGACGGAGGTATGCGTTATCGAATAGAGTTTACATCTGGTGCAGAATATCTTGATTTGAGTAGTTTAGCACATGCCAATATGGCTTCAGATGAGGCGATAAAGATAACTTCTCATGTTCCGCTTTTTGCTACAAGCTATAAGGCTCCTGACGTAGTTCCAGAAGTTATAGGAACAAATGGTGGCCCTGATGTACTCGGAGATGGTACAACTGAAGTTACTTTTGATAATGTCTCGGGAGCATACGGAGGTAACCGAAATGTTTGGGAAGTGAACAGTAACGGAGCACGGGTTAATTGGGTTGAAATAGATTATTACAGAAGTTCTGGTAGTACGGCCCAATCTTTTGAGTCATTTCAACTTTTCCATATACTTCCATGTGATGCTGATTGTGATGGTATTCCAGATGAAAGAGATTTAGATAGTGATAATGATGGAATTCCGGATATTGTAGAAGCCGGTGGTGAAGATTCTAACGGTGATGGTCAAGTAGATGATTTGACAGACACGGATGGAGACGGTTATGCAGATACTTTTGACCCGGATGACGGTGGAGATGAATTGGAGAATCCAGATTCAGATGAAGATGGA
>CAYPZN010000018.1:0-55110 GCA_964415335.1 uncultured Crocinitomix sp. | reverse complement strand
AGTAACTATTAATCCTTTACCAATTATTAATGCAGGTGTAGACTTTGCACTTTGTGCTGGAGATATGTCAACTTTAACAGGAACAGGAGCAGGCATTGGAGGAACATATGCTTGGACTGGTGGTGTAACAGATGGTGTAGTATTTACACCAGCAACAACCACAACTTATACCGTGACTGGAACAGATGTCAATGGTTGTGTAAATACAGATGATGTTACAGTAACTGTTAACCCTTTACCTGTAATTGATACAGGCGCAGATATTATAGCATGTAGTGGAGAGTCAATTACTTTAACAGGCACAGGAGCAGGTATTGGCGGAAGCTATGCTTGGACAGGAGGTATTATCGACGGTATTGCATTTACACCGGCTTTAGGAACTATAACTTACACCGTAATCGGAACAGACGTTAATGGATGTATAGCTACAGATGATATTACCATTACTGTTAATCCACTTCCCGTACCTGAATTAATTGGAGATGAGCTAACAGGTTGTGAAAGCTTACAAGTTCGATTTGATAACCTAACAATTGTTCCCGGAGATGTTTGTACTTGGAATTTTGGAGATGGAACAACCGGCATTGGGTGTGATTTTATTATCCATAATTACACTTCCGCAGGTTTATTTGATGTAACACTAACCGTTGAAACCCTCGAAGGTTGTTCTGCTAGTGTAACCTATGCTGATTATATTTCGATCTCTCCAGAACCAGTTGCTGAATTTGTTTTTTCACCAAACCCTGTTTCGATAGAAGACACAGAAGTTACTTTTACAAATACATCCGTTGGAGCACTTACCTATGAATGGGATTTTGGAGATGGTTCATCAAACTCTAGTGAATTTGAACCAATTCATGATTTTCCAGCTGTACCAAATGCAACTTACAATGTTCAGTTAATTGCGAGAACAAGTGATGTTTGTTCCGATACAATCGCTCGAATAATTGAAATACAAGACCTTATTATTTTTTATGTTCCAAATGTATTTACTCCTGATGGAGACGATTTCAATGAAACATTTCGACCAATAATAACCTCAGGAGTTGATATTTTTGATTACCACCTAACGATTTTTAATCGCTATGGAGAAATTTTGTTTGAATCCTTTAATCTTGAAGTAGGATGGAATGGTACTTATGGTGATAGAGAAAAAGTACAAGATGGAATCTATATTTGGCAAATTGAATTTGGAGATACACGTTCTGACGAAAAACATGAACAAAGAGGGCATGTAACTTTACTCGATTGAGACCCGCGCTTTTAGAACTGTGCTTTATATGTAAGAACATATTCCTCTATTCCTTCTAGCGGGAAACTAGTTGTGTTTTTTCTTAAATCAATCTTATTTTTAAGCGAGCTTCACTGACCTGATAGTCAAATAATTGTATTTCTTGATCTTTTAAAGGAATTTAAACCTTCGAGAAGTGTTATTACATCCATAATTTTGATGTTAAATTATTTAGAGTCAAACGTTATTGACAAAACACAACTTGCCGCTCACTAATTTTTAATTGAGCTTTTTTTCCAATAAAAACTGCACGGTTATCTTCAATATGTCCTGCAGGAAAATTAAAACAAATAGGGAAATCATATTCTTTTACGTGGTCATAAATTACTTCTTCCACGGTTTTTCCAAAGGGAATCTCCGAATCTTTCATATTTGTCATCCCTCCTATTACAAGTCCAGCTATTTGATCTAATTTTCCTGATTTTTTAAATGCATAAAACATTCGATCAATTGCGTAAATTGCCTCTCCTATTTCCTCTACAAATAAAATTTTATCCGAATAATTTAAATCAGAATTTGTTCCTAACAATGAATATAGTATGGCTAGGTTTCCACCCACAACAGGAGCTTCAACAAATCCTGTTTTATTTAATTCGTGAGGCGCTATTTCGTACCTATTTGTTGCTTCATTAAAAGCATTAATCAATGATGCAAGTGCGAGCGTTGAATTCGTAGAAAAGTTAAGCGGCACGCTTGCATGCAACGTTTCAATTCCAAAATGTGTAAAAATATGATTATGAAAGACTGTGATGTCACTATACCCGACAATTAACTTAGGGTTTTTGATAAATGCAGAAAAATCCAATTCATCCAGAAATTGAATGCACCCATATCCGCCTCTTGTACAAAGAATAATATCAACTGTTTTATCATCTAATGCCTCTTGAAAATCCGTTTTCCGTTCTTCTGTTGTGCCTGAAAAATAATTAAACTTACCTAAAACATGTTTTCCTAATTCAACTAAAAAATCATGTTTAGAAAGAAAATCTACTGCAAAATCAACATGCTCCTTTTCAATTTGTTTTGCTGGTGAGACAATTCTAATTTTTTTCATTTGATAAATGTAACGAAATCAATTTTTTTATAAAAGCAGTCATTCATCTTAAATCAACAAGTTTTTGCCTAATTCAATTGATATACAATCGCAAATCTCCGCATTCACATTATATTTGTAATGAATAAAGCAAGGCCTCCCTCATTTGGAGGTTCTTGAATTAAAATTAGAATGGAAAATAAAAATTATACAGTAACTGCTGCATTGCCCTATGCCAATGGGCCCCTTCATTTAGGACATGTTGCAGGGGTTTACTTACCCGCAGATATTTTTGTGCGTTTTTTACGTTTAAAAAAAGAAGATGTACTCTTTGTTTGTGGAAGTGATGAACATGGTGCAGCAATTACATTACGCGCTAAAAAAGAGGGAACAACTCCACAAGAAATTGTAGATAAATATCACACTATTAATGCAAAAGCTTTTCAAGATTTTGGGATTTCTTTTGACATTTATTCAAGGACATCAAATCCAACACATCATACTACTGCGCAAGATTATTTCAAAACATTGAACGAAAAGGGTAGTTTTATTAAAAAAACTACTGAGCAGTACTATGATGCTGATTTTAATCAGTTTTTAGCAGATCGTTACATTACCGGAACTTGTCCTAAGTGCGGCAATGAAAATGCCTATGGCGATCAATGTGAAAAATGTGGCTCTGCCTTAAGTCCAACAGATTTAATTAACCCTGTTTCCACATTAAGTGGTAAAACACCTGTGCTAAAAGAAACATCCCACTGGTTTTTACCAATGGACCAACATGAAGAATGGTTGAGAACTTGGATTAAAGAAGGAACATTAGATGGCATCCAACAACACGATCCAAAAGCCTGGAGGAATCAGGTAAATGGGCAATGTATGAGTTGGATTGATGGAGGCTTGCACCCAAGAGCAATGACCAGAGATTTAGATTGGGGAGTCAAAGTTCCAGTTGAAGGAGCAGATGGAAAAGTTTTATACGTATGGTTAGATGCACCTATTGGCTATATTTCAGCGACAAAGGAATGGGCGAATGAAAATAATAAAAATTGGAAGGACTACTGGACAGGAGATCGAAAGTTAGTTCATTTCATAGGGAAAGATAATATTGTTTTTCATGCGATTATATTTCCGATTTTATTAAAAGAACATGGTGGGCTTATTCTTCCAGATAATGTTCCGGCATATGAGTTTCTTAATCTTGAAGGGGATAAATTTTCTACTTCTCGAAATTGGGCAGTTTGGTTGCATGAATTCATTGCAGAAAACCCTGATAAAATTGATGAATTAAAATATGTTTTGACATCCATTGCTCCTGAAAGTAAGGATGCAGAGTTTACATGGAAAGAATTTCAATCGAGAATCAACAATGAATTAGCAGATATTTTAGGAAACTTTGTTAATCGGGCAGTTGTTTTAACACACAAATATTACCAAGGAAAAGTCCCTGCATTAACAAATGCCAGTCAATATCAAAATTATGTTGATGCTATTGCTAAATTTCCAGAAACGATTGAGCAAAATATTCGCCAATATCGAATTAGAGAAGCTCAGGCCGAAGCTATTAATTTAGCGCGATTGGGAAATAAATTTTTTGCTGAAACGGAACCCTGGAAGTTGATTAAAACTGACCCTGATTCGGTAAAAGATATTTTAAATGTTACACTTCAAATTGCTGCCAATTTAACCATCTTATTGCGACCATTTTTGCCACAAAAAGCGGAAAAAATTAGCCAAATTTTGAATTTTTCAAGTGAAAATTGGGAAAGTGCTGGGAAAATTGACTTATTAAGCGAAGGACATTTGATCAATGCTTCAGAAATTTTAGTTCAAAAAATTGAAGATGCATTTGTTAATCAGCAAGTTGAAAAGCTAGAAGCAAGTAAATTAGAAAATATAAGCGCATTCGATCCGCAAAAGGAAACCATCACTTTTGATGATTTTACAAAAATGGATATTCGTGTAGGAGAAATTCTCTCGGCTGAAAAAGTAAAAAAATCAGATAAACTTTTGAAATTGATTGTTGATACTGGATTAGATCAAAGAACGATTGTTTCAGGAATCGCCGAACATTTTTTACCAGAAGATGTTATTGGTAAAAAGGTGAGTGTTTTAATGAATTTAGCCCCACGAAAAATACGTGGTGTAGCATCAGAAGGAATGGTTTTAATGGCAGAAAATGAAGAAGGGAAATTGAGTTTTGTCTCTCCAGAAAACACGTTTAAAGCTGGTGCTGAGGTTCGATAATAAACAATTAAGATTTATAAAATGGATAAGGATCAAAAATATTGCAATAGCTTAACAGCATTTTCACGCTTAAAAAGTCATGCAGTACAAGTTGGTCCGATAGGTTTTGGAGGGGATAATCCAATTCGACTTCAATCAATGACCACTGCAGATACAATGGATACTGAAGGGTCTGTCGAACAAGCCATTCGAATGATTGAAGCTGGATGTGAGCTAGTACGTTATACTGCTCCTTCAAAAAAAGAAGCAGAAAACCTCAATAATATTCGCATTGAATTGGACAAAAGAGGTTTTTCTACCCCAATTGTTGCCGACATTCATTTTACACCAAACGCTGCAGAAGTTGCGGCAAATTATATTGAAAAGATTCGAGTTAATCCTGGTAATTACGCTGATAAAAAAAAGTTTGAAGAGATTGAATATACAGATACTTCTTATCAAGCAGAACTAGAAAGAATTCGTGAAAAATTTACTCCTTTAGTTTTACTATGCAAGCAAAAAGGACGTGCTATGCGCATAGGTACAAATCACGGTTCTTTATCGGATCGTATAACCAGCCGTTATGGTGATACACCGCAAGGAATGGTTCAATCTGCGTTGGAATTTATTCAAATTTGTGAAGACAATGATTACTATAATTTAGTAATTTCTATGAAATCCAGTAACCCACAGGTAATGGTTCAAGCCTACCGAATTCTCGCAGCAAGTATGATTGCCAAAGGAAAAGTTTATCCGCTGCATTTAGGTGTAACAGAAGCTGGAGAAGGAGAAGATGGAAGAATAAAATCTGCGGTTGGAATAGGGACTTTATTGGAAGACGGAATTGGTGATACTATCCGTGTTTCGCTAACAGAGGAACCTGAATTTGAAATTCCAGTTGCGCAAAAATTAGCCATTCGCTATTCGAAACGAGCGGAGCATGCAAAAATTGAACCTGTTTTGACAGAATTGCCTTATAATCCCTTTGAATATAAACGCCGAAAAACAAACACCGTTTTAAATATTGGAGCAGGAAATGTTCCCGTTGTCATTACAGCTATTAGCACAATTGAAACCATTAAGCCTGCAAATTTATTTGCTTCTGGTTATACCTATAAAGTACAAGACGATAAATGGCATTTAAAAGAGCAATGTGCGGATTATATTTATACTGGAAATCAAATTCCAAATTTTGAATTACCCGGAACATTAGGTATTATTTGTGAAAGTGAATCGTGGGAAAATAAAAATCAGGTATACCCTATATTCGATTTTGACGACTTTAACGATTCTGAAATAATTTCAGAGACTCTAAATTTTGTTCGCATAAATGCTACTGATTTGCATCAAATCAATACCATTAAACAAAATTCAAAATTTAATAATGTAGTTATTGTGTTGCAAACAAAAAATATACACGGAGCGGCAGAAATGCGCAGATTTTTTGTTGAATTAATGAACGAAAATTGTGCTATTCCGGTTGTATTGCAACGAAACTATGTTAATCTAGAGGAAGAAGATTTTCAATTGCATAGTGCTACTGATTTTGGTGCACTTTTTCTAGATGGGATGGGTGACGGAATTTCAATTCAAACAGAAAATTCTGCTACACCTCAACTCGTTACTTCTACTTCTTTTGGGATTCTGCAAGCAACGCGAACTAGAATTTCTAAAACGGAATATATTTCGTGCCCTTCTTGTGGAAGAACTTTGTTTGATTTACAAGAAACTACTGCAAAAATAAGATCCAAAACAAATCATTTAAAAGGATTGAAAATTGGGATCATGGGATGCATAGTAAATGGTCCAGGAGAAATGGCTGACGCCGACTATGGTTATGTTGGTGTTGGAAAAGGGAAAATCAATTTATACAAAGAAAAAACAGTAGTTAAGCGTAATATTGCGGAAGAAAATGCGCTTGATGAACTTGTTGAATTAATCAAAGAATATGGCGATTGGGTAGATACTTCTAACTAATTTTAAATCAAATCCCTTGATTAAACTCATCTATTCACTACAAACCAACCTTTAAATAAGTATTGGAATTTATTTAGCCATTTACAAGATAAGATTATGACAATAGACAATAATAAAATACATTACAATCATTTAATTGTTGGAACCGGTCAGGCTCTTGGAACACTTTTGGGGAAATTAATTCTGACCAAAGATTCAATAGGCGTAATTGAAGCAGACAGAGTTGGCGGTAGTTGTGTAAATTACGGCTGCACACCAACTAAAACGTTAGTTGCAACAGCTAAAGTGTTTAATCAATCTAAAAAAGGAGATTTTTACGGTTTTAATGCTGAAAAATTAGAACTTAATTTCGATAAGGTAAGGGAACGAATGAACAGTATCCGTAATGGCGGAAACAAGGGATTGACACAATGGATGGAGGGTACCTCTAATGTAGATCTTATGTTGGGTATTGGAAAATTTGTTGGCGCAAAAGAAATAGAAGTTAATGGAAAACGTATTACGGCGGACAATATTTACCTTAATGTTGGAACAAGGCCTAGTCTACTGCCCATTCCGGGATTGGATCAAGTTAATTGGTTAGATAGTGCACGATTATTAGATCTTGAAACAGTGCCCGACCACATGATTATTCTTGGTGGAGGATATATCGGTGTCGAATTTGCACAAGTTTTTAAGCGATTTGGTTCTAAAATTACGCTTATTCAGCGCTCCGATCAATTAATGCCACGAGAAGATGCTGATGTTGCAAATGCAGTTAGAGAATTTATAGAAGAAGAAGGGGTTAAAGTGTATACAGAAGCGAATACAAAAAGCGTCAGTCAAAAAGATGGTCTTGTTGAAATTACGATTGAACACAATGGAGAAATAGTCAATCTTAACGGGGATCAATTATTGGTAGCAGCTGGTCGCACGCCCAATAGTGATACATTAAACTTAGAATCAACGAACATTAAATCAAATAATCGTGGATATATTGAAGTTGATGATTACTGCGAAACTGCAGAAAAGGGAGTATATGCCTTAGGAGATGTAAACGGGCATGGAGGATTTACTCATACAGCTGTAAATGATGCGGAAATTGTTTTGGACAAACTTTTTGGAGGAGATAGGAAATTGAGTGAAAGAGGTATGATATACGGTTTATTCACAGACCCTCCTTTAGGACGTGTTGGCATGAGTGAAAAAGAGGCCTTAAAAAGTGGAAAGCGAATTTTGAAAGCTGTTAAACCCATGCGAAATATTAGCAGGGCCAAAGAGATGGGTGAAACCAAAGGTTTTGTTAAGATTTTGGTAGACGCAGATACTGAGCTTATTTTAGGAGCGTCAATTTTAGGAGTGGGTGGTGATGAAATTATTAATATGCTTGCCACAATCATGCATTCAAAAACACCATATACTTACTATCGAAAAATTGTTTTAGTACATCCAACTGTATCTGAATTGATTCCTTGGATTTTGGATGGGCTTAAAGAAATTGAGTAGAGCAATGAATGCCATTAAAATTTTAAGAACAAAATAATCTAAGGTAAATGGGGAAAAAGGGACCAATGCCAAATTTTAAGACAGTTGATGACTATATCGCCAATCAATCTGAAGAAGCGCAAAAAATTCTAATTGAACTAAGAAGTATCATCAAAGAAGCAGTTCCGGATGCTAAAGAAATCCCGAATAATAAAGTTCCTTCTTTTTATCTTGTTTCCAAAGTGGAAAGCGACCAGCAAATCATGATGGCGGCATATGCAAAATTCGTTAGTTTCTACCCTTTTCCAACAACAATGGCTAAGTTTTCTGAAAAATTGCAAGACTATAAGCAAGGAAAGGGTTCCGTTCAATTTCCTTTTAACAAACCTTTACCAAAAGAGTTAATTATCCAAATGATTCGATACCGAAAAGAAGAGTTATTGAAGAAAATTTAGGCTTAGAAATTATATTTGATTATTTCTTTCTATTCATCCGATTCTTATAAGCAGCTCTATGGTACTTTGGCTTATCAAAGTAAAGCAACTTTCCTGGTGATTTAATCATTTTACTCCAAGATTTATCTTTACTTTCAAAACATATAGCAGCTATTCCCAAATGAGGGAAGTCTTTTACCATAGTGTCTTTCTGAACATAATTTAAAGCCATGGAACTACCATAACTATGTCCAACGATTAATACTTCTTTATATTTTTTTTGTATTCTCTTAATAGCCCTCAAATAATCTTTTAAAGATCCTTGATTAAGGCTAGAACGCCAATAAATTTCAGTTGTATCATATTCTAATGCTATAGCAATTGGAATCACTGTTTCTTTTGCACGTATTGCAGGACTTGAAATAATTAAATCAGGACGAACCTCTTTTTTTCTCAATACTTCGATCATAATTTTCACATCTCTTCTTCCCTTTTTATTCAACGATCGATTAGAATCTCCTGGACTGTCAGTTTTAGCATAACGCATTAGATATAGGTGTCTATTTCGTTCTAGGCTGTCGCAATCAAATGATAAGAGCGCAAATGTTAACGCTACAAAAATATGATACGAGATAGTTTTAAAGACATAAAAAACAACGATTTAAATTGAAGGAATTAACAACTAAAATTAGTGCGAAGAATTACATTCGCTTGTTCAATTTCCACGCAAAAATTTACTAATTGACCTCCTATCCTTAGTCGTTGGTTTTCCCAATCCATTTTGGCGATAAACTTGCTGTGAAGCTTGAAACAATTTATATTTCTCTATTTCTTCTGCAGGAGTTATATCTATGATATAAGTAGCAACAAGCTTTGCGCCCACGCGCTTTTCGAGTTGTTCCAATACCTTATATGAAAAAACGGCCCCTCCTTTTTTTACTGAAACAATATCCCCAACCTTAACTTCCTTAGATGGTTTAACTGCCTCATTATTTACTAATATTTTATTTGTTTTACATTGATTCGCAGCAAGACTCCTTGTCTTAAATAACCGCACTGCCCATATGAATTTATCTACCCTCGCCATAATCACAATGTGGCTAATTCTGCCTGCAATTTTTTTGTTAAACTTTTTACAATTAGGTTGTATGAATCATCAATCCATTGATAGATCAGTTCATCCGGAATTTCAGCATTAATTGTAACCGTATTCCAATGCTTTTTACTCATATGATAACCCGGATTTACATCAACATAACGTTCTCTCAATTCTAAAGCATATTCTGGGTCGCACTTTAAATTAATACTAACAAAGTTATTTATCCCGGTCAATGCAAACATTTTCCCCATTACTTTAAAAACTAAAGTAGTTTCGTCAAAAGGAAACTCTTCTGTTACTCCTTTTTTTGCAATGCAATAATCTCTATAAGCCTCAATATTCATTTCCCAACCTATTCTGCGAATTAAGCGTTACATATATTAAACTAATCCATAACTCGCGATTTATGCAAAATTATATAAAATTTATTTTCCTATTTGTTTTTTTCAATAAACTATCAATCAGTTTTTCTCAATATAATGATACCATTTTTTATAAGTCTGGAAATATCAAAGTAGTTGATATAGAAAGTTTTGACGAGAAAAAAATCGATTATAACTATACTAATTCTAAAGGAGTTCTAAAAAATATAAGTGCAGCAGTTGGAGGAATTAAACGTTTCGTTATATACGATAATGAAAACCGTTTGGAATACGATTCTAATGCAGATTACTCTGAGTTAAATTTAACACTCAGTAAAAAAACAGCGGATTCCTTAGCTATATCAAAACATATTCTTTCTGTTAATCCGATTGGTCTCGCATTATTGGCTGCCAGTGCTTCACATCAATATACATTCGGAAAAAAAATGCAGTTTGGCATTATTTCTAGAGTAACATATTTTGGCCCAAATATAGCAGATTTCAATGCTTTTACAGCCAGTGCTGGTTTCAAATTTACACCTATTTATACTTCAAAATTTTCATTGGGAGTAGACCTCTCTGCTTATACAAACACGACCTTAACAATCTTTCTCCCCATAAGTTTAAACTTCGATATTTTCTTAAATTCTAAATGGGGTATTCGAGGAGATTTTGGCACGGGAAGGGCGATCTTTAGATTAGATGAATTTGCAACAGATATAGCCTTTAGGGGGCATATTGGCGTTTTCTATCAGTTTCAAAATAAAAAGACATTGATCCCTCTCAACTAGTAGCATTATTAAAATCTTATTCAATCTGCTTTAATACAATAAAGCAATAATTTTAAGCCTCTGGAACAACTGTTTGCTGCGCTTCCCTTATATTTGCATTCTAAATTTGAAACAAATGAGTTTATTGACAGTTGGTAGTGTAGCATTTGATGCTATAGAAACACCGTTTGGAAAGACGGATAAAATTATTGGTGGGGCAGGAACATATATTGCGCTTTCCTCTTCTTATTTTTCACAGGATCAAAAAATCGTTTCTGTAGTTGGTGAAGACTTTCCGGAGGCTACCTTAAATGATTTAAAAAATAGAGGAATTGATATTGAAGGAATTCAAATCAAGGCCGGAGAAAAAACATTTTTCTGGTCAGGAAAATATCACAACGATATGAATTCTCGAGATACATTAGTTACCGAATTAAACGTTTTGGAAAATTTTGATCCAATTGTCCCTGCTTCGTATCAAGGAGTTGATTATTTAATGTTAGGGAATTTAGCCCCTGTTGTTCAACGTCAAGTTATTGAACGTCTTGAAAATCGTCCAAAGCTAATTGCAATGGATACCATGAATTTTTGGATGGATATTGCTTGGGATGATTTGATGGAAACAATCAAACTCGTTGACGTTTTAATTATCAATGATGAAGAAGCGAGACAATTGTCCAAAGAGTATTCTTTAGTAAAGGCTGCAAAAATAATTATGGCAATGGGACCTAAATATTTAATCATCAAAAAAGGGGAACACGGTGCTTTATTATTCAATGAAGACAGTAGTGTTTTCTTTGCACCAGCCTTGCCACTTGAAGAGGTTTTTGACCCAACCGGAGCTGGAGATACATTTGCTGGAGGTTTTGTTGGTTATTTAGCAAAAACGGATGATATTTCTTTTGAGAACATGAAACGTGCTGTCATCACAGGTTCTGCTATGGCTTCTTTTTGCGTAGAGAAATTTGGAACGGAGCGCCTCGAAAATTTAAGTCAAGATGAAATTCATAACCGAATTTTACAGTTTGTAGAGTTGGCTAAATTTGACATTAAAACACCTGCATTAACATAGACAAAATATATTCATAAATACTGATGTCATCTATAAACATGATGACATATACCTGAAACGATTATTAAGATGAAAGCTGAAATTGTAGCGAAAATTAAAGCATTGGCAGAGCAAGAAGTTGTATTAAGTTCTGCGAATGAGTTTAATGATTTAGTTGTTGAATTTTACCGAATTCAAGACGAAGAAGAACGTCAATGGGAAATTAAAAAATTGGAACGAATTGAAGCAGGCGAAAAGCCTGAAGCAATTGAAAAACCGATTTATCCATTACTGGCTGAGTTTAAAGTTTTCTCTAACGTTTTTAAGGAAAAAAAGAAAGTAGAGATTCAAGCGCAAAAAGACGAGGAAAAAGCAAATCTTTCTAAGAAAAAAGCACTAATTGCTGCATTAGCCGACCTTGTTCAAAATGAAGAAAATATTGGGCGCGCAATTGGTCGATATAAGGACATTCAAGAAAGCTGGAAAGAAGTTGGCGCAATTCCAAGAGATAAGCGTCAAAGTATCCAAAAAGAGTTTACTACACTGGTAGATACGTTTCAATATAATATCAACATTTATAAAGAAATTAAAGATCATGATCTTTCCAGAAATTTAAAATTAAAACAAGAAGTAATTGTAAACATAAAAGCTCTTTTGGAGTTTGATAAGATTAAGGATGTAGAGAAAAAATTACACGCTTATCAAGACGAATGGAATGGTATTGGAGGCACGCATCAAGAAGATTGGGAAAAAATAAAAGAAGAGTATTGGGGAGTCGTTAATCAGGTTTATGAAAAAATTCATGCTTTTTATGAAGTGCGAAGAAGTGAGCAAGCGGAAAATATTGCTAAAAAGCGTGCTTTAATTGAGCACGCGAAAGAAGTTAATGGACAGGAAGCAAACGACCATAAAACCTATAAAAAAGTTACCGATCAACTTCTAGCACTTCAAGCCGAATGGAAAACAATTGGTTTTGGTCCAAAACAAGAAAATGAAGAGGTTTGGCAAGAATTTCGATCAATTTGCAATGACTTTTTTGCACGAAAAAAAGAGTTTTACAGCGATCGTGACAGTAAGTTTGATGGAATTAAGCAACAAAAAGAAAAATTGATTGAAGCGATTAATGTAATCAAAGATTCAACTGATTGGAAAACAGGTACTCAAAAAATTATTGCACTTCAAAAGCAATGGAAAGAAATTGGATCTGCTGGACCCAAATTTGAAAATCAACTTTGGAAAAAGTTTAGAGGGCCAATTGATCATTTCTTCAATGCTAAGGATGGTCATTTTGCTGAAAAAGATGAGGCAAACAAGGAGAATTTGACAAAAAAGCAAGCATTAATCGAAAAACTTACTGCTTATAAAGTATCAGATGATGCTCAAAAAACAGTAAACGATCTTCGTGAAATTTCAAAAGAGTTTTCTGAAATAGGAAACGTTCCTTTTGCCGACAAAGATGCTATTTATAAAGCATACAAAGATGCTCTAGATGAAAAGTATAACGCGATCAAATTAGACAAGGATGAAAAAGAAAAAATGCTTTTTCAAGCGCGCTTAGATACATTGTTAGGAAGCCCTAATAAAGATAAACTCATTGAACAAGAACAACGTACGATTCGCTCAAAAATTGATGGATTAAATAAGGAGATTTTACAATTTGAAAATAACCTTGGATTCTTTTCAAATGCAGATGAATCAAATCCTCTTTTCAAAAACGTTACACAAAATATTGAAAAGGCAAGAAATCAAATTGACGGTCATAAATTACGTTTAAAAATAATCCGAGAAGCGCTGAAATGAATAAAGCCATAAATATTATTTCAGGGGCAGTACTTGCTTTATATTGCATTCTTGTAATGGCTTTAATTTATGATTTAACAATTGCAACAACAGTTACTTTAAAAGGACTACCCTATAAACGTGAAATTTGTACCGGTTTTGCTTTATTGATTGCATTGCTTGGTTTTCTTCGAATGAAACGCCGTTGGCAAGGAGCGCTTGATATGAAGCGTTTTAGCCAATTTTCATTTGCCTGGAATGTTGCCAAGTCAGCATTAAATTTATCATTATTGTTTACGCTTGCCGAAGCTATTTTTACGCTTGGGTTAGTTATCTTTCTTGCAAAACTTGCAGAACTTTCAGTTGATTATGTTCTCCCTATGATTATCGTTTTATGCATAATTTTTATTGATGCATTGATCTTTGGGGCAAAAATTATTCGTGGAGGATTTTCGTTTCGAGTTGGAATTAACGATAATGCCGTCGCTTATTTTAATCGTGAAATGCATATTTTCTATTTTACAGGATTACTGAAAATTGAAATGCATCAAGACATGATCAACTTTCAGTATAAGGAAAATTTAAACATTTTCCTTCCGATTGAAGTTTTGAAAAAAGAAGACCGTGTTCATTTTCGAGATGCATTAATTGAACAAATGGAAAAGCTTGCACAAAAAAAACAGGGGAAAAATATTTATATTGATGATGCTTTTAGATCACTTGAATGATTAGACGCGTTAAAAATTATAAAATACCGCTCCTTCTCATACTTTCATTATTTACATTTCATCTTTGTTCCAAAGATTTTAACAACCCATTTCAGCGAACCATAGTCGGAGATGCGCAAGCCTATTATGCTTACCTTCCTGCTTTATTTATTTATGGTGATTTAGAATATAAATTTATTCCTGAAATTAATAAAACGTATTATCCAGAAAGTCAACAAAAATCATTCTTAAAGCCAGTTGGAAATGGAAAAGTTAACAAAACTTTCCCGGGTGTTGCTATCCTCTACCTCCCATTCTTTTTGATCGCACATGCGTTGGCACTTTTGTTTGACCTTAGTCCTGATGGTTATAGTCCTATTTATCAATTTTTTATTGATCTAAGTTTATGGTTTTATTTATTTCTAGGGCTTGTTTATTTAATCAAAACACTAAAGAAGATGCATTTTTCTCATGCAATTTCGACAGGTTCTGCATGTATTCTATTGTTGAGTACAAATTTGTTTTTCTACAGCGTTTATGATCAATCAGTCACACACATCTATAATTTTTTCTTAATCAATCTTTTCATTTATCTGCTCTTTAAGTTAAGAGATCGAATGGATTTGAAAATTGCAGGAATGGCAGTTTTCGTAATTGCATTAATCGGTATTACTCGCCCAACTAATTTTTTAGTTTTTGGGTTAGCTTTTTGTCTTATTCCTTCCGTTTCTTTCTTCAAAAACCTCCTGTACTTTATACTTAACAGAAAACACATCTTTATCGTTTTTGTTATAGCCTTAAGTGTATTAATTGTTCCATTTATTCTCTGGAAAATTCAAACCGGGAATTGGATTGTTTACTCCTACGGAGAAGAGGGATTTAATTTTTCAGACCCCCATTTAATTGATTTCACTTTTTCATACCTTAAAGGTTGGTTTATTTACACCCCAATTGCACTACTCATTATGCTCTTCGGCTTTCCTCTTTTATTTAAGACAAATAGAACGCAATTCTTTTTGTCTATTTCCTTTTACGCAATTAGCATCTATTTATTTAGCAGCTGGTGGTGCTGGTATTATGGTGCAGGAATGGGTCAACGTGTAATGATTGATCATTACATATTACTTGCCTTTTTACTTGCGCTCATTTTGAGAAAAATACAAGAACAAAAACGACTCAAATTCCTTTTTTTAACAACAACACTCCTTTTTAGCGCTTTAAACATTGCTCAAGCCTATCAAATTCGATATGGTATTCTGTATGGTGGTACTCCAACCAAAGAAGCGTATTGGGATAATTTTGCCGTCTTCGAGAAATGCGCTCGTATTTACCCACATAGCCACTGGACACTTGAAGAAGAAAACTCTTTTTCATTGGACACTAGTGATGTTCAAATTACAAGAGGGAAAAGTTATTTTGTTGAAAATAATTGGGTTATTCAAGTGAGTGCTTACGATAATTATTCTGCCAGTATTGATCTTAATATAAGCTCAGTTCGTCCTGGCAGCAAAGTAAAAATTAGCTTTGATGCGCGCGCACGAGATATAATTAAAGAAACGAAAGCAGTTTATATACTTGACGAAAATAGGAGCGTTTTTATGCTCTCGCATTATCTCAAAAAAGATCAATGGGTCAATATTCAATTTCTTATCGAGCCAAATTCAATTATTAAAAACGCAGTAGTACTCTATTTCTGGAATGGCGGAACAAAAGAAAAAGTTGAAATCAAAAATTTAAATGTAAATCATTACTTTTCCGATTCTTACTTATAAGCATAATTTTGAAATTCATCTTGTAATTCCTAGTTTTAACCAACAGAACGAATTTGTTCTCTTCATATGTCTAAAGAAAAAAAAATATCCGCCATTATCATCACCTATAATGAAGAAAAAAACATTGAAAGATGTCTCAATTCATTAAAAGATGTTGTTGATGAAATTGTCGTTGTTGACAGCTTTTCTAAGGATAAAACGGAGCAAATATGTAATTCATATAACGTCCGTTTTATACAACATGGGTTTGAGGGACATATCGAACAAAAAAACTGGGCCCGTAAACAAGCTTCAAATTCCGTTGTGCTTTCCTTAGATGCTGATGAAGTACTTGATGAAGAGCTGAAAAAAAGTATTCTTTCTGTTAAGAAAAATTGGAATCACACAGCGTATAAAATGAATCGATTAACCAATTATTGCGGAAAATGGATTCGGCATACAGGCTGGTATCCAGATACAAAATTACGTTTATGGGATAACTCCAAAGGAGAATGGACAGGCGAAAATCCACATGATGAATTTAAGTTATTTGATCAAAAATTACCTGTAGGAAGCTTAAATGGTGACCTTTTACACTACAGTTATCATGTTCCTGAAGACCATGACAAGCAAATTGAATACTTTACCACAATTGCAGCTAAAGCTTTTGTAGAAAAAGGGAAAAAACCTTTTTTTATGCAAGCTCAACTTAGTGCATTCTTAAAATTTATCAAATGTTACCTTATCAAGCTTGGTTTTCTAGACGGCAAAGAAGGTTGGATTATTAGTAAAAAATCCAGTTATGCAGCTTATTTGAAATATAAAAAAATTAACACTCTTCTTAAAAGTGATCAATAACCCTAAAAAAATAGTTATTAGCCGGACCGATAGTATTGGAGATGTTATTTTGACGCTTCCTATCGCTGGTATCTTGAAAGAGAAGTATCCCTCTGCTAAGATCATCTTTCTGGGAAATACGTATACTAAGTCTATTATTTCTTGTTCAAATCATATTGATGAGATTTGGGAATGGGCTAAAATAGAAATGATGTCACTAAAGGAAATGGTCCATTGGTTAACGGAGCAACATGTAGATGTTTTTATCCATGTTTTTCCTAGAAAAATATTAGCACAAGCCGTTAGACAGGCTAAAATACCCCACCGCATTGGAACTTCTCACCGCTTATTTCACTTCTTAAACTGCAATTATAGGCCTAATTTTACGCGAAAAGGATCAGATTTACACGAAGCTCAATTGAATACAAAGTTATTATCTCCTCTTGATGTTAATCGTTCATATTCTTTGTCAGAGCTCCAAGTTTATGCAGGATTCAAAAAAATAAGCCCTCTTCCAGAAAAATTCAACCCTTATTTTGCTCCAAATAAAAAAACCTTAGTCTTGCATTCAAAATCACAAGGTAGCGCCGTAGAATGGGGTGTTGACAATTTTATCGCTCTTTCCAAAACATTGGATCAGGAAAAATTCATTATATGCTTTACAGGAACAGAAAAGGAGGCCTCTTTTTTCAGAGATAAAATCCCAACCCAAAAAAATGTACACGACCTTTCTGGGAAAATGTCGCTAGATGAGTTAATTAGTTTCATCAATCAAAGTGACGGATTGGTTGCAGCAAGTACAGGGCCTTTGCACATAGCAGGAGTCTGTAATAAATACGCTTTTGGATTGTTTTCGGCTAAAAGACCTATTCATTCTGGAAGATGGAAACCACTGGGCAAGAACGCAGTAATCCTAGAAAGCAAAAAAAATTTAGAAGCTACCCAACCTTTATCAATTGAGTTACGTGAAGTAGAGAAAGCAATAGAATCTGCTTTAAATAAATAAGCCTGAAAATCTAACGATCTTCAGGCCTATAACTTTGAAATGAAAAAAACTACTTACTCTGTCCTTAAATATAAGGACTATTGGTGGTTAATGCAAATTTTTCCTCAAATAACTTATTGAAAGTACCATTTGACTGATTAATATGTCTTTAAACAGGTTTATTTTTAGTCTTAGCCCATTTTGGCAAGGATTTTGATTTTTAATCTACTGTTAAACCATAAAAACAATGTGATGAAAAATTTAGGAATTACCTTAATTGTACTCATAAGTGCATTTACGATTCACGCAAAAGAAATTACATTTGAAGACGGAGAACGTCAAATGAATTTTAAACGAGTTGAAAACAATGCCTTTCAACCTGGTGAAAAATTAATCTACCGCTTAACTTACGGTTTTTTTGACGCAGGAGAAGCCGTCTTATCGGTTGATGAAAGTGACAAAGTAGTTAACGGCCGAAAACTATGGCGTGTTAAAGGAGTTGGTAGAACGATCTCAGCATTTGAATGGTTTTATAAGGTAAACGATCGATACGAGTCATATATGGATGCTGAAGGAATGTTTCCATGGTTATTTGTCAGACGTGTAAATGAAGGTGGATACATTATTAACCAAGACTACACATTTTTCCAACATCAAAATAAAGTAGATAATGGAGAAGGGAAAAAATTTGATGTCCCCGATTTAGTACAAGACATGATCTCAAGTTTCTATTATGCAAGAACTCTTGACTATGATAATGCTAAGATAGGGGATCGTTTCTTGGTCAACATTTTTTTAGATGACGAATTGTACCCAACACAGATAAAGTATTTAGGAAAAGAAATTGTAAAAACCAGAAAAGGAAAATTCCGTTGTCACAAATTTGCTCCCGTCGTGCAAGAGGGGCGAGTTTTTAATAGTGAAGAAGATTTAACCGTTTGGATTACAGATGACGAAAACAAAATTCCGATTGTCGCAAAAGCAAATATTAAAGTGGGCTCCATGAAAATGCACTTGGTTGAATGGGAAGGACTTGCAAACAGCATGGCAAAAGTAAATTAGTCCTTTCCTCAAAAAATATTAAGAGCTGGTTTAATAGTTGAGTGGCTTTCATTGAAAATCAATGTTGGCCGCTCTTTTGTTTTTAATAAATCGCTTTTATGTGCTAAATCATATTTCTTACGGCTTCTTTTGTTTAATTTTAGCCCAACTAAAGATTATCAAATGGAACTTTCTGAAGGCACATTAAATAAAATTAAAATACTAAAAGAAAAATATGCATCAATTGGACAAGATCTTGATTCATACTTAGATGGTTTAATCTATGCCAATCCACTTACCTATTGGGATTATATAGAAGTAGATGCTTTGTTGAGTCTTCAAAAACCAAAAACAGATTTTCCAGATGAAAAAATCTTTATCGTTTACCATCAAATTACCGAACTATATTTTTCATTGATTTCGCACGAAATAGAACAAATTTGTAAAAACGGTAAAAACGTTTCTGCAATTGGAGAAGATTTTGGTTGGAAAACAGAATTGGATAGGTCCTTTTTTGTTGAACGATTAATTCGTATCAATAAATACTTTGAAGCGCTAACGCACTCTTTTGATATTATGCGATTTGGAATGGAAAAAGAGCAATTTACTAAATTTAGAATGTCTTTACTTTCTGCCAGTGGTTTTCAAACTGCAAGTTATCGTTACATTGAAATTGCCTCCACAGATTTACGTTACCTAGTTCATGAATCAAAACGAGAAGAGCTAAAAGAAGCTGCTATTCACGATCAATTAAATAATATTTATTGGCGAAGAGGTGCGATTGTTGAAGATACAGGACAAAAGACCTTAACACTTCGTGATTTTGAAGCAAAATACATGGAGAGCTTTCATGACTTTGCTGCACAATATCAGTCAATTAATCTTTGGCAAAAATATAAGTCATTATCCGAAGAAGATCAAAAAAATGAATCTCTTATAAAAGAACTACGTGAATTTGATGTAAACGTAAATATCAATTGGCCTTTAATTCACTTCAGAACAGCTGCGAGGTATCTTTCAAAAGCAAAAGGGGAATCCAAAGGTACTGGAGGAACAAATTGGCAAAATTATCTTCCTCCTCGTTTTCAAAGACGAATTTTCTATCCAGAATTATGGTCAGAACAAGAAAAAAATGAATGGGGAAAGGCTTGGGTTGAAGAAGTTTTTGCAACGGACCTTAAAAAAGAAGATAAATTACCTGGTTCACCTAACTTATAGTGTATAGTTAAACATGCATTATATTGTTTTAGACCTTGAGGCAACCTGTTGGAAAGAAAAGAGAAATGACTTTCAAAATGAAATAATTGAAATTGGTGCTTTAAAAATCAATGAGCAACAAACCATTGTCGAATCTTTTTCTGCTTTCATAAAACCAACGTTAAATCCTGAGTTATCTTCTTTTTGTACAACGCTAACAACGATCAAACAAAATGATATTGATTGCGCAGAAACGTTTCCAATTGTTCTTGACCAATTTCTTCAATGGATTGATTTAGCTTCTCCATATGTGCTCTGTAGTTGGGGGTTTTATGATAAATCGCAATTCAAAAAAGATTGCCATTTGCACAACCTTGAAATAGATTGGTTAAAGAACCATATTAGCCTCAAACACCAATACGCAAAAATCAAAGGATTAAAAAGACCTATTGGAATGGGCCAAGCATTAAAAAAAGAAAAATTAAGTTTGGACGGAGTGCACCACCGTGGTATTGATGATGCAAAAAATATTTCTAAGATTTTCCTCAATCATTTTCGCGCTTGGGAAATTTAATTGATTTCTCAAGAAGTTACTTTGGTTTTGTTCAATTATTTATAGATCAATTCATTTGATTCATTGAAAACTATCTTCACTTTAATAGATTTAAAATATCTTTAGTCGTCGTTCGTCTTTAACGATTGAAACCTATTAAAATGTCAACAATAAGTCAAGTAATTGTCACTAATACTGTTTTAAAAGAACAGAATAAATTATTCAATTTTATTCGTAAGCGAGTAAAATCATCATTAGACACCGAAGATATTCTTCAAGATGTTTTTTTTCAACTTGCAAAGATTTCGCAAGAAATTGAATCCATTGAAAAACTTAGCGCGTGGTTATTTCAAATTGCTCGAAACCGGATTACAGATTTATATCGTAAAAAATCAAGTCTCAATTTTTCAGATATGAACCTCATTTCTGATGAAGACGAAACAATCCCTTTTGAAACTTATATTAAAGACCTAAATGATTTGCCTGATCAGTTAATGACGCGTAAAAGCATTTGGCTTATTCTTCAAGAAGGGCTTTCAGAAATACCGAATGAACAGCGAAGTGTTTTTATAAAGCATGAGTTTGAAAATAAATCGTTCAAAGAAATTTCAGCCTTAACTGGATTGCCTGTTAATACACTTATTTCAAGAAAAAGATATGCTATTCTTCACTTGAGAAAAAAATTAGAGATTGTCTATAATGAGTTAATTGATTAAAGTCTTTATTTCTTCTTTTTTAATCATTCTATTTATTATTTTCTGAGCATTAATAGGGGGAGTATATGATAAAAACGATATATTCATATATTAAAATCATATTTATATGCTTAAATCTATTTCACTCATATCTCTAATTTTTTCAATGACCGCATTCTGTCAAACTTGGCAGAGTATTGGCCCTGATGGAGGTTTTTTTAAGGATTTTGTCATTCATCCCACCAATTCAGATATTGTTTATGCCGGAAGTGATGATGGAGGTGGTGTCTGGAAAACAATCGACGGAGGAAATTCTTGGGAATTACTTACAGAAGAGTTTGTTAACTTTACTGGTTGGTCAATCGAAATGGATTTAGATCATCCTGACACCCTCTACTTTTGTGAAATTTATGGCCGATATGGCATTCTTAAGACAACAGACGGAGGAGAGACATTTGAACATCTTACAGATGGCTTTGAATTAAATCGGGATTTTCAGACATCACAAATGATTATTTATCCTGGAAATGGAGATACTTTATTTGCCAGTACGGGAGAAGAAGCCGATTTTGGCCGTGTTGGAAATGGGATTTTTTGCAGTTATAATGGTGGAACAACTTGGAATTACAGTGGTCTTCAAAATAGATCTATCCCCTGTATAGAAATTACTGAGAATCGAATTTTAGCTGGAACAGTAGAACACGGCTTACAATATTCTGATGATGTTGGAGTCACTTGGGTAATACACCCTGATATTCCAGATACCGCGTCTATTCTAGAAGTAGATCAAATGAATGATATCATTGCGATTTCGGCAGGAGCAAATGGTGTTTTCATCAGTGATGACAATGGTGTTACATTTGAAAATATTGGAAGAATCGGAGAATTTAATTTTGATTTAGCGATTCTTCAAACATCCCCTTCACTAGAAATAATTACCACAGGCTTCTTCTTTCCTGCGCGTTATAATTCAGTTTTGGCTGACTGGTTTCCTATCTTTGACCCACTCTTTGTAGATCATCTTTTGATTGGTATTGATGCAAAAGATGGAATTATTTATAGTGGTATTTTTAGTTCAACTCAAATTATAAAGTCAACCGATAATGGAATGACATGGAGTCAACTAGAAAAGAATCCTACTGTAACTGAAATCAGAGCAATTGCTGTTAATCCAGTTTCAGGAAAACTTTTCGCTTCATTGCAAAACAGTTATAATTTTGCAGGAGATCGATATAACAAAGAATCTTTAGCCTATTCAGAAGATGATGGTGCCTCATGGAAACGAACAGGACCCTTAGCGCATGGTCTTGATTTAAAAATGCATCCAGAAAAACCAGAAACCATATTTCTGGCAACATTCGCGCAAGGTCTTTTTAAAACCGAAGATGGTTTTGAAACTTGGGAGAATGCTAGAGAAGGGAATGTTTTTATATCTGATGTAGAAATAAACCCAAACAATCCAAATGAAGTAATGATCGGCGAAGTCAATATTGGTTTGGGCGAAGTAGGCGTTTTTAAGTCGACTGATGAAGGAGAAATTTGGGCAGAAATTTCATCTATTTTAATTACTAAGATTCAGTACGTTGAAGGAAGTGATACCATATACTTTGCTTCTGAAAATGGTGTTTTTATGAGTAATGACAATGGTGAGTCTATTTTGCCAGTAGCAGTCTTCTTAGAGGGCGAAAATGTTACAGGTTTAAAACATGCCGAAGAAACTTTATACATTGGAACTGAAGAAGGAGAACTTTATAAAGTTGAATCAGATGGTGTTTTACAAGAAATTACTGGTGGATGGAATGTTGATTTGCCAACAGAAATTGTGAATATCGAACATTATGATAATTCATTAATAATTGGTTTAGATGGTGCAGAGCAAGATACATTGCATAACCTCAACGGCGGTGTATGGCAATCAATTGATGGCGGAGAAACTTGGTCTAATATTTCAACAAATTTATCTAACGATAATATTTTTGGAAATACTGGTATTGGAAGAGATACGGACGGGCAATTACTTGTTGGAACTTATGGCAGAGGAGTTTTTAAATCAACAGGAGCCGTTCTTTCTTTGCAAAAAGACAATTTGGAGAACTCATTTAAAGTTTATCCAAACCCAGTAACAGATTATATTGAAATTCAATTCGACACTAATACCAAGGCTAAAACCATTACAATTGAAAGTTTTGACAGCAAAATCATCCTAAATCAATTGTTAATTAGTGAAAATTCATTTCGCTACAACACTGAAAAACTTTCCAAGGGAACTTATATTGTAAGTGTCAATCACAATGGAAATATCTCTCAGAAAAAATTCGTAAAAAATTGACCTAATCTATTGGTAACTTTGTATAACACTTGACTTATAGTATACATTCTTTCTACAATGTTGTATCAACATTCTAAGCAGGGATTTAATTTTGTTTTTAAGTTCAATAACGATAAAATAACATTTAGGAAACACATTTTAATAAAAGATTTATACACTTTATCGTAAATTTTAAACCATTTAGATAGGAATTTTCGTAGATTTATGTTCGTTCTTTAAACAAAAAATTATGAAAAAATTAGGCTTTATACTGTTGCTTACTCTCCCTCAGTTCCTTTTTTCGCAAGTATTTATTAATGAGTATTCGTGTTCTAATTCAACAGGACCGGTAGATACTTTTGGAGAAAATGAAGATTGGGCAGAGCTTTACAACAGTGGAGGAACTGCTGTAGACTTAGGCGGTTTCTTTCTTTCTGATAAATCTTCTGAACTTAGTAAGTGGGAAATTCCTGCAGGAGCAACAGTTCCAGCAGGAGGATATACGCGAATTATATTTTCTGGAAGAGCAAGTCTTTCTGGAGGAGAAATTCACGCAGGATTTAAGTTAACTCAAACCAAAAATGAATGGATCATCCTTTCGTCTTCGGCTGGAATTGTCACAGACAGTCTTAAAATTCTAAAAATTACGCAAAAAGATCATTCTTACGGAAGAACTTCGGATGGAGCAGGAACTTGGAGTATTTTTACAACACCAACTTTTGGTGCTTCTAATACAGGCGGAAGTAATTATTATACTGCTAAACCAACCATGAGCGTCGCTCCCGGATTTTATCCATCTGCACAAACTGTTACACTTTCTACAACTGATGCTAGTGCGACAATTCGATATACATTGGACGGTACTACTCCGACAATGGCTTCAACAGAATACACTGCAGCAATCAATGTTGCCGCAACAACCACAGTTCGTGCGCGAAGTTTCTCATCAGATGCTTCGGTTCCGCCAAGTTTCGTAGAAACAAATACATACTTTATTAATAGTACGCATACATTACCTGTAATTTCCGCTTCTGGTGATCAGATAGCAGGTTTTTTAAATGATGCCGTTCCAGGTGCATTCACATCAAACTTTGATGGGGCGTTTGAGTTTTTCGAATCAGATGGAACATTTTCTGCAGAAGGAGAGGGTTATTATAATAAACACGGAAATGATTCTTGGGCGTATGATCAAAGAGGATTTGATTTTGTTATGAGAGATGAGTATGGTTACGACCATGCACTTCATCATGAGATTTTCCCAACAAAAGATCGCGACGAGTATAAACGTGTTATGTGTAAAGCAGCAGCAAATGATAATTATTCATTTGAAGCAGGAGGCGCTCATTTAAGAGATGCCTATATTCATACGTTGTCACAAGAAGCTGATCTTAAAATGGATGAACGTACTTCGCGTTTCGTAATCGTTTACATTAACGGTGTTTATTGGGGTGTTTATGATGTTCGTGAAAAAGTAGATGATCACGATTTTATTGATCATTATTATGATCAGTCTAGAAATAATATTCAATATATTAAAACATGGGGTGGAACATGGGCAGAATACGGTGGCCCTGGTGCACTAGATGACTGGGCGACATTCTATAATTACGTTATTTCAAATGACATGAGTGTTACTGCAAATTATGAAACAGTTACAGATCAGTATAATGTAGGAAGCTTAATTGACTATTTAGTTCTTAATTCTTATACCGTTACTTCAGATTGGCTAAACTTTAACACTGCTTGGTGGAGAGGAATTGACCCTGATGGAGACAAAAAGAAATGGCGTTATACCTTGTGGGATATGGATGCTAGTTTTGGGCATTATATTAACTATACTGGAGTCCCGAGTACTGAACCAGATGCTGATCCATGTAACCCAGAAGCGCTAGAAGGAAGCCCTGGTTCTGACCCAGAAGGACATTTAACAATTTTATCGCGCCTTCGTGAAAATGAAGAATTTAACTACTTATACATTTCGCGTTTCATTGATTTAGCCAATGGCGCATTATCTTGTGAAAGCATGATTGCTTTATTGGATAGTATGGCTGCTGTTATTGCACCTGAAATGGAACAACAAATCACAAGATGGGGCGGAAGCTATGCAGAATGGGAAGATAACGTTCAAGGTATTAGAGACTTTTTAGAAATCAGATGTGAAACTTTTTCTACTGGTTTAATTGATTGCTATGATTTGACTGGTCCATTTGATATTACCGTAGATGTGGTTCCTGCTGGAGCGGGTGAGATAAAGATAAATTCTGAGTGGATTCCTACTTACCCTTCAACAGGACTATATTATGGAAATATAAACACAGTATTCAACGTAAAAGCAAATGATGGTTATGAATTCGACCACTGGGAGTCTATCAATCATCCTTTTGTAGATATTAATGCAAAAAGAGATACATTTGACCTTTCAGATAATGATACGATCATTGCTGTATTCAATGAAATTGAAGTTGAAACTCCTCCTGGACCACCTGTTACTTATACTGGTTTTCATATGCCAACAGGTTTTTCTCCTAACAGTGATTCAAACAATGATTTGCTAGAGTTCTTTGTTGGAAATGACATTGAATCATTTGAATTAGCAGTATTTGACCGTTGGGGTAAAAACGTGTTTAATACAAGCTCTGTTGGTGATTTTTGGGATGGAAAACTGAATGGTAAACTACTTAGTTCTGGAGTTTATGCTTATTATTTAACGTATAAATCTTCTGAAACTGGTGTCAATAAAGAAAGTGGTAACATCACATTAATTCAATAATAAGATGAGAAAGGCAAGAGGAGTTGTAGTATTAATTTTCATTTGGAGTACAAATTTATTTGCTCAAGATATTCATTTTACGCAAATCAAAAACACACCAATTGTAAATAATCCGGCAGCGACTGGTTTATTTGACGGGTGGGAAAGAATTAGTATTAATCATAAAAATCAATGGGTTAATGCTGGAACGTCTTTCTTTACATCCTCAATTGCTGCTGATTTAAATGTTTTAAAGAAAAAAGAAAAAGAATCAGCACACATTGGTCTCGGTTTACAACTCTTTAGAGATATTGGAGGGGATAGTCGTTTTGGAACAAAAGAAGTTTTATTCAATGTAAGCAGTATTGTTCCACTATCATCAAAACAACTTTTTTCAGCAGGTTTACAAATTGGATTTGGGCAAAAATCAGGAGATCTTTCGGCAGTTACTTTTTCCAATCAATTTGATGGAATACGGATTGATCCTACTGAAAATTCAATGGAAGGAAACAACTTGGTAAGCACTTTCTTTAGTGACTTTTCAGTTGGAGCACTTTATAATTTTAAAGATTCTAAAAGCAGCATTTCACGGAATATAAAAACTGATTTTAAAGTTGGTCTTGCGTACTTTCATTTTAACAGACCTTCATTGCGTTTTAGAAATGGTGGAACGGAACGTCTTTTTCCAAAGTGGGTTGGAAACATTTCCTTTTTAAAGGATTTTAGTGCATCAAATGGTGGTATTGAGGTTTATTTTAACCAATCCATTCAAGGGCCATTTACTGAATCCTTATTAGGTCTTTTGTATCGTTATGGAATTAAAACGGGTTCTAAATCTACAGGGTTAAAACGAGATACATATGTTTTGTTTGGTGCTTCTTATCGCTTTGGTGATGCTTTTTCTCCTATTGTTTATTTAGAGCATAATTCGTTCACATTTGGTGTTTCATATGATGTCACAACCTCTCAATTTGCTCAAGCTTCAGGAGCAGGAGGTTTAGAGTTTTCTTTTACTTATGCTAATTTAGATTTTGCTCTATTTAAGCGAAGAAGATTTTAACTATACTTCTTCAGCAATATAAGGTGTAATGGGGAGTGAATCTATTCTGGTTTTTATCGGTTGAATATATTCTAAATAACTTGGTAAAAGTGAATCTACCATTGGAATTGATGAAGGGAATTTTTCCGCCCTATGATTAATCTGCTTCCCATTTTTCCAAAATCGATAACAAACATGTGGCCCAGTTGCTAAACCAGTGCTTCCAACATAACCTATCGTTTGTCCTTGTTCTACAAAAACACCCTTTTTGATTCCTTGTGCAAAACCCGTCATGTGCAAATATTGTGTTGTATACGTTTCGTCATGTTTTATTTTCACATAATTTCCATTTCCCCTTGTATAAGATGCCGCTATAACTGTTCCATTTGCTGTTGCCATAATCGGGGTTCCTTTTGGAGCAGCATAATCCGTTCCTAAATGTGCTTTCCATCTCTTTTGCACAGGATGAAAACGACGCCCACTAAACCCTGAACTAATACGAGAGTATTTAACTGGAGCCATTAAAAAAGGACGCCTCATTTCTTTCCCTTCTTCATTAAAAAATCCAACTTGAGTTCCTGCAGAATCCAGTGCATATTTAAACGCATAAAATTCATGCCCTTGATGTTTAAACCATGCAGAACTAATCCCCCCAACACCATATGGCACGCCTTCAACAGATTTTTCTTGATAAACAACTTTGAATTCATCTCCAGGATGGAGCCTGAAAAAATCAATCGTCCATGCAAATACACCCGCAATATATTCGGCCATTTCACCTGTCATATTAATATCTTTCAATTGTTGGTCAAGAGCAAATGTTAGGTTCGAATTTTTGATTATTTCTCCTGAAAGAATTCGTTCTTCAACTTCATTTGGTTTTGATTTCCGTTCGACAAGCACTGAATCCGAAAAATCGAAGACAATGTAATCGACAATATTTTTAGGATAGATACAGTACTTTGCATTTTTTGCTGTATCATTCATTTCTGCCAAAATAATAAATGGCATTCCTTCATTCACATAGCGTAAACCAACCAAAGAATCTGCAGCAAGTGTAGCAGCTTCATTAATTTCAACTTGAGAAATACCGTAAGGCGCAAACATATGACTCATAGTCCAATTGTCTTGAACAGTATCTCTAATTACTTGAAAAGAATCTAACACGAAACCATATTCAATAATTGGCGGGGGAGCGATCAGTGTTGAGTCAATTTCAATTTCATTATTTGACGTTGGCTCATTTTCGGTTCCGCAAGACAAAAAAGAAAAAATAAGGCCTAATAGGCTTAAGCAAACTATTCTATTCTTTTTTATCATTTTTTGTAATTTTCATGTAAAAATATCACTAATGGATTGAGTTTTCTGACTACTTTAAAGTTCTTTATTAATAACTCAATGTTAGTTTTCAAAAAACAACCTGTAAAACTAATTTTTTTAGTAAAAAGCTTACTATAATAGTAAAAATTTCTTATCTTTGGATCATGATAAAAGTTGAAAATCTACATAAGTCCTTCAAAATAAACAAGAAACAACAGAAGGAATACAACACTTCTGAAAAAGAAGCAAAAGCGGTTAATGGAATCTCATTTGCCTGTAAACCTGGAAAAATTTTTTCATTGCTAGGCCCAAATGGAGCAGGAAAAACAACTACTTTAAGGATGATTTCTACGATTTTAAAGCCAACTAGTGGTTTAATAGAAATAGCAGGATACAATGTCATTGATAACCCTACCGGGGTTCGAAAAAAAATTGGATTTCTTACTGGATCTACTGGTTTATACGAACGTTTAACTCCAGACGAAGTACTTAAATACTACGCCGATCTTAATGACGTAAATCATTCTGATTATGAATCACGCAGAAATCATTATTACAATTTACTAGATATGCATGATTTTCGTCAGAAAAAAATTGGAGAATTATCTACAGGAATGAAACAAAAAGTATCTATTACACGAACTATGATTCATGATCCTGAAGTGGTTGTATTTGATGAACCAACTTCTGGACTTGACGTCATAACGGCTGAAAATATTATCACCTTAATTAAAGACTGCAAAACGGCTGGAAAAACCGTTATTTTTTCTTCTCATATCATGTCCGAAGTTGATTTGCTTTGTGATGATTTAGCGATTATAAACAAGGGGAATTTACTTTACAATGACAGCATGGAAAATTTTAAGTCAACCATGCAAACGTCATCTTTAACTGAAGAATTTATTCGAATCGTAAGTGAAAACAAAATATTAAATGCTTAAAAACATTGACATGAAAAAGACAATAATAATTGCAAAAAAAGAGTTTTTAGACATGTTTCGGGATAAGCGAACACTCATGCGAATGATCCTAATTCCGTTGATTGCTTTTCCGTTAATCATTAATTTGATTACACGAATACAAACCTCACAGTCCGAAAAACAAGCGAAAAAAGAATTGGAAATTGGGTATGTGTTAAATGGTCAGTCTGATGCCATGATTCAGCGCATGGATACCGTTTCTTTTTATTCTTTTATTCCTTATGAAGACATTGAAACCATGCGTTTAGCGGTTAAAAATGATAGTATTAATCTGGGAATGTGGTTTACCGCTGACTTTGATGAAAGTTACGCCAGCGGAAAACAAGCGGAATATGGCCTTTTTTACCGCGGAGCTGATAATGAAGAATTCGAACGTTTTAATGGATTAATTAAAGCTCAAAAATCACATTTAGTGCAAGAACGATTGGCTAAAAATGATCTTCCGACCGACTATGTTGAACCCCTTAAATTGACCAATGTAGAAACTGCAGATCAAAGTGAATTAAAAGAAATAATCGGAAAATATGCCGGCGGAGTTTTGCCTTATATTTTTATGGCTTTTTGTTTTATGGGCTGTATGTTACCAGCAATTGACTTGTTTGCAGGTGAAAAAGAGCGTGGAACAATAGAAACATTACTCGCTAGTCCTGTAAATCGTGTTCATCTACTATTGGGTAAAATGATTGTGGTAACTGCCTTTGGTTTATTGAGTGCTACAATTGCCTTGGTTGGACTTATTGGAAGCTTATATTTATTGGGTGAAGGAGGAGAATTAACCAGTGCCATTGCCGAAATCGTGACACCTCAACTTGTTATCACACTTTACCTTTTGTTAATTCCAATCGCCGTATTCTTTGCTGGTATTATGATTCCAGTTTCGGTTTATTCTCGTTCATTTAAAGAAGCACAGAGTATTTTAACACCTTTAAATGTAGCCGTAATTGTTCCGGCCATGGTAGGATTTGTTCCGGGATTAAAGTTAGATTATACAACTGCTTTTATTCCTATTGTAAATGTTGTTATGGCTACAAAGTCTATTATTGCTGGAAATGCAGAAACGATTCCTTTAGTTATAACTTTCGTTTCTCTAATTCTTCTCTCTGCAATTGCCGTTTTTATCTCTTTAAAGCAATTTGGAAAAGAAACCAATGTTTTACGTTAAGGTTGAGCTGGGGGAATAACAGTTATTTTACTGATTTTCCCTTGTTTAACTTCATAAATAAGAACCAATTCAACCCGATCGGGAGAACCTAATCTCCCGGTTATAAGTTCGTCGTCAATTACTTTATTATCAAAAACAATTCGTTTTTTTATCACCGAATTTAATTCTGGAGATTTTTCAAACAATTCAGTATAAATTTTACGTACCTCATCTAACCCTATTGCATTGGCTAATGCGTTTTCAAATGTGTACATTTCTATTGTATCACTAAAAGACTGCATAAAGCCTTCTATGTCTCGTTGGTTATAAAAGTCTAAGTTTTCTTGTACTACTTCTTCTGGTGTTTTCATTGTCAATTTATTCGTTTCAATAGGACAGAATCATTAATTACGAATGACTCCAATTGGTTTCATCATTGCTGTTGTTTGGTGAAAGTCCTAAAATGTCACCATCTGTGTTAACCCCTAAACCTACAACCATTCTGTTGACATAATTAAAATAACTTGTTACTTGATTAATTTCCAATATTTCTCCATCAGAAAATCCCGTTTTTCTCAAATCTTCAATATCTTTTTCTACAATTTCAGGGTGATTTAACGTGAGTTTTTTTGCATAATTACATCCAGCAAAAAATTGGCCGTCAAAATAATCAGAAAGATTATTCTCATAAACAGTTTTTCTGAATTTTTCAGCCTTTGCACTATCGTTAATCAAACGACTAAATCCTGCATAATGATGATCGAAACAATAATCACATTTATTAAGGTAACTTACATAAACACCTATTGCTTCTAAATACCATTTTGGCAATGTATTATTGCTATTGTGCAGCACATTTTTATAAAGAGTCATATGACCAACCAATGTATGTGGTCTTAAACTATGAATGGATAACACATTGTCTACATTATCATTGGGGCCTTTGACCTTTTCATAAATTTTTTTCAATTTCTTCTCGGCATTTTTGTAACTAATCGTTTTTATCCAGCTCATCTTCTTTTTTTCATCTTAAAAGATAAAAATAACGAAAAATAGGTATAATTAAACGCGAAAAGGGGCTCAATTTGAGCCCCCTAACATACTATTCTATACCCCTTGCACGTAGCGATTAAAGCTCGTCTGCTATAGGAAAGTCGATTTCAAATCCTGTTAAATTGTGGATATAATTACTCACTATTTTATCTCCAACGATAATTACAGCGTCAATAAGGTTTGCTTCATTATAACCTGCAGCAAAAAATCCTTCTTTAGCTTCATCAGTCGCTTTACCTCTATTTTCAACCACAGAAGAAGTAAATTTTGCAAGCGCATTTAATTTTGTATCAAAAGATGCGTTTCCTTGTCTGATTTCAATGACTTGCTCTGGTGTAAAACCATTCATTTTTCCAAGTTCTGTATGTGCCGATTGACAATATCTACACCCATTAATTTGGCTTGTTACCAAATTAACAACTTCTATTTCTTTTCCGTTTAAGGTACTTTTTCTGTTTTGAAATGCAAGGTAATCAGCTAATGCTGTCTCGTTTTTAGCAAAATAAGCGTAAAGATTTGGAACAAATCCTAATCCCTTATTTAAGTTATCAAAAATTGCTTGATTATTTGGAGAAACTTCTTCTCTCGTTGGAACTGAAAATGTTCTTTCTGTTGTAGTACTCATTTTTTAAGTTTTTAATTTCTTGTTTGTCATTATTGACAGTACAAAGTTGGCATGTTTAAACCTTTTAAAAAATGAACTGAATTAGGAAAAAAGATTGAACTAGTTCAACTATTTCCTGGAAACCCTATCGTTTCTAAGTTTTGAGAGATATTCTGTTGTCATACCTAGGAAAGAAGCTAATGCATATTGTGGTACACGTTGCACAATGTTTGGATATTTATCTATAAAAGAAGAATAGCGCTTGGGTGCTGCTTGTGTCAAATTTGAAATAATTCTTCGTTGCATTGCCGCAGTTGCTAATTCTGCTGTTCTTCTAAAGTAAGTTTCAAATTTATGATTTGCCGCTTTCAATTTTTGCTCATCTTCATAACTGATTTGAAGAATAATACTGTCCTCTAGTGCAACAACAAATAATTCTGCTGGCTCTTGAAAGATGTAACTATTGAAATCTGATATCCACCAGTCATCTATCGCAAATTGAATCGTATGATCATGTCCATCTTTGCAAATGACATAGGCACGAAAAGCACCTTTGACTACATAGTTTCTATGTGTAGCCGTAAATTTTGGCTGCCCGATAAATTGCCTTTTTTTGATAAAAGCTTGTTCGAAATAACTGGTAAACTCATCCAGTTCTTGCGTTGTAAAATCTACTGTTTTCTGCAAATGCTCTCGAAGTGCTGTCAACTCTTCCATATCTACTCTTTTTTTTTAATTTAACCGACGATTCTCTCCCTATCGGCTTACACTTTTAATGAAATTTTCACCTCTTTTCATTTTTAAATAAACCACAATAAAATAAATAAGATTGTATTTATTGGGATCAGATAAATGACCCAAAAAGGAATTACTCTATTACTCGCTTCTATTAATTTCGAAGCAATAAGTTCATTAATTCTCAATTTGATTTCGTCCTCGTCTTTTTCTTTTATCAATTTTAAATACGCATGCAATTGATCACTTTGAGGTGTAAAGCGCTTAAGAACAAAGTTTAGCAGTAACCGAATAAGTTTTGGAAAAGTAGCCGTTTTTTCTTTTATCATTCCTACGGTCCGTATTAGAATATTCTTTTCTAGTTTTTTAAGCGATTCAACATTAGATTCTTTTAATAATTCATCCGTAATTTTCCCACAAAAGTCATCAAGCCAAAAACGAATAAGGCGTTCGTGTATAATCAAATATGTCTTAATTATAAATCGTCTAAAACCCCATATGCATAAAAAGGAAGAGAACCCCCGACCAATGTTATGATTATCAATTGAATTTTACGCGTAGTTTCATAATTAAAATAAAACCAAAGTGAAATTATGAGCCAATGAACCGACAAAATTAGGAGCACTAAAACAACCTGAGGCAAAAGGGATTTTGTTAAAATTTGTCTTAAAATGGTCTTTACAGAAGAATAATTTTCCGCCATGTAATCTTAATTTTCTTTTGGGCATTGTGGTGTTTCTAAAACTAACTGTACAAATTTCAAATTTAACCATTTTCCAAATTTATAGCCTACTTCTTTTATTTCGCCTACCTCAGTAAATCCTAATTTTTCATGAAAAATAAGGCTTTCTTGATTTTCTGCATCAATTCCGCCGATTAGGGTGTGTATTCCATTTTCTTTTGCCCTCAAAATGAGTTCTCTCATTAATTCACTTGCAATTCCCTTTTTCTGATCAGAGGGAGCAATATAAACAGAATGTTCTACAGTATATTTATAAGCGGGCTTAAGTCTAAAATCGCCATATGTGGCAAATCCGCATATATTTCTGTTATTTTCTGCAATTAGAACAGGGAATTGTCTTTCTTTTTTTGTTTGAAACCAATTTTTCATCATTTCAATGGAAAAAGGTTCATAACAATAAACGGCGGTTGTATTTATGATTGCATGATTATAAATTGCAAGAATCTCTTCGAGATCTTCTTCACAAATGTTTCGGATTTCAAATTGAAAACTCTCCATGTCATTTATTTCGCAAAAATTTGATCTTCATTCTTGAACGCCTTAAATTCTAGTGCATTTCCTTCTGAGTCATAAAAGAAAAATGTTGCCTGTTCTCCTACTTCTCCTTCGAGTCGAATATAAGGTTCAATGATAAATTCTATATTCTCGTTTTTTAGCCTATTGGACAAGCCATGCCATTGATCCCAGGTCAAAACAACTCCAAAATGAGGCACGGGAACGGCTTTTCCATCTACTGGATTTATTGCTTTTTTTGCTTGAATATCCAAGTTTTCTTGGTGATGAATGACTAACTGATGCCCGAAAAAATCAAAGTCCACCCACCTTCCCGAACTTCTACCTTCAACACATCCCAATATATCTCGATAAAAAGTTCTTAGCTTTGGCAAATCCAAAACTGGAATTGCCAAATGAAAAGGTTGAATTTTACGCATCTTTTTTGTTGGAAAGGTACATAAATTCAATGGCTTAAATTTCCTTTTTTCATTAATAAACTTGCTCATTTTGGAACGAATAATTAACAAATAGCTCCATTTATTAAAAAAGCACTGTTTTTTCCCATCATTTACGAGTCAAATCAGTGCTAAAGTAATACCTTTACAGTTTTTTATTAAAGAACCGATTTTAAAGAAGTAATGACCGAAAGAAAAAGGATCAAAAATGCACTCATTTCTGTGTTTGATAAAAGTGGATTGGATGCTATTGTAAAAGAGTTAAACGCACAAGGTGTGACTATTTACTCAACTGGTGGAACACAAAAATTTATTGAAGACCTAGGAATTGCCGTTGAACGTGTTGAGGATTTAACTTCTTATCCATCTATTTTGGGTGGACGTGTAAAAACATTGCATCCAAAAGTTTTCGGTGGTATTCTTTCGAGAAGAGATCATGAGCAAGACAACGTTCAAACTGCAGAATATGGAATCCCTGACCTAGATTTAGTCATTGTTGATTTATACCCTTTTGAAGCTACAGTTGCTTCCGGAGCAGATCATCAGGACATTATAGAGAAAGTTGATATTGGAGGAATTTCGTTAATACGCGCAGCTGCAAAAAATTACAAAGATGTTGTGATCATTCCTTCAAAAACGCAATACAATGATTTCTTAGAAATCATTTCTGAATCAAACGAAGGGACGACTGAAGCAGAACGCAAGCAATTTGCACGTGCCGCTTTTGATGTCTCATCACATTATGACACACACATCTTCAACTACTTTAATCAAGGCGAAGAAGATGTTTTTAAAGCAAGTATCTCGAATTCAACCGTACTACGTTATGGAGAAAATCCGCATCAAAAAGGTGTTTTTTATGGAGATCTTGATGCCATGTTTGATAAATTAAATGGGAAAGCACTTTCTTACAATAACCTTTTAGATGTAGATGCTGCAGTACAATTAATGGCTGATTTTCAAAATGATCGACCAACATTTGCCATTTTAAAACACAATAATGCCTGCGGTTTGGCGACACGCGAAACAATCAAACAAGCCTATACTGATGCCTTAGCAGGAGATCCTGTTTCTGCTTTCGGAGGAATCTTAATTGCAAATAAAAAAATTGATCGTGATACAGCGTCAGAAATAAATGCATTGTTTTGTGAAGTTGTAATTGCTCCAGCTTACGAAGGGGATGCATTGGATATTTTAAAGGAAAAGAAAAATAGAGTAATTCTAGTTCAAAAAGAAACACCACTTCCTAAGAAACAAGTTCGCACAATCTTAAATGGAATTCTTGAACAAGATAAGGACAGTATTACCGATAAAAAAGAGAATTTTGAATCAAGAACGACAACTACTCCAACAAATCAGGAGTTGGTTGATTTAGAATTTGCAAATAAACTGGTTAAACACACTAAGTCCAATACAATTGTTTTGGCAAAAAATGGTCAGTTATTAGCCAGTGGAACAGGGCAAACTTCTCGTGTAGATGCGTTGCGACAAGCCATTCATAAAGCAAAATCATTTGACTTTGACTTGAAAGGTGCTGTTATGGCATCAGATGCATTTTTTCCATTTCCAGACTGCGTAGAAATTGCAGGAAAAGAAGGGATAAGTGCTGTTGTTCAGCCAGGCGGATCAATCAAAGATCAACTGTCAATTGATTACTGTAATGAAAATAATATAAGCATGGTTTTTACTGGAAATCGTCATTTTAAACATTAACATACAAAACTTAAGGAAATAACGCAAAACGTAACTATTTTGTAGAAAACAAGTAAACCTTAAAGATTAAACCACGAATTACTGAAATAATTTTTATCAAATGGGACTATTTGATTTTTTAACACGCGAAATTGCAATTGACCTAGGAACGGCAAATACGCTAATTATCATGAACGATAAAGTTGTCGTTGATGAGCCCTCAATTGTTGCAAAGGACATTCAAAGCGGCGCAGTTGTTGCTATTGGGAAAACCGCGCAACAAATGCATGGAAAAACCCATAAATTAATAGAAACAATACGTCCATTGAAAGACGGTGTAATTGCAGATTTTGAATCTGCGGAGCAAATGATCCGTGGAATGATCAAAATGATTCATGCAAACAACCGTTTAATAAGTCCTTCATTACGGATGGTAATTTGTATTCCTTCAGGTATTACTGAGGTAGAAAAACGAGCAGTAAGGGATAGCGCTGAACACGCTGGTGCAAAAGAAGTTTTTCTAATTCATGAGCCAATGGCAGCAGCAATTGGAATTGGAATTGATGTCGAAGAGCCTATGGGGAATATGATTATTGATATAGGCGGTGGAACTTCCGAAATTGCAGTAATCGCACTAGGAGGAATCGTTTGCGATAAATCGATTCGAGTTGCTGGAGATGATTTTACTACTGATATTGAAGAGTATATGCGACGTCAGCATAATATTTTAGTTGGTGAAAGAACTGCTGAACAAATTAAAATTGAAGTTGGATCTGCATTAACAGATTTAGGAGATAAAGCGCCAGAACCTTTTGCTGTTCGTGGGCGTGATTTAATGACTGGTATTCCAAAAGAAATCTCAATTACATATTCTGAAGTTGCACACGCTTTGGATAAAAGTATTTCTAAAATTGAAGAAGCCATTTTAACAGCATTGGAAATGACTCCGCCCGAATTATCTGCAGATATATACAAAACAGGTATTTACCTTGCGGGTGGTGGTTCTATGTTACGTGGATTAGACGATCGTATTTCTGAAAAAACAAAGCTTCCGATTCATATCGCTGAAGATCCGTTAAGAGCAGTTGCAAGAGGAACAAGTATTGCATTAAAGAATATTGGTAGATTCCAATTCTTAATGCGCTAGGAGCAAAATATTACCTCCAATGAATGATTAAAAACAAATGCAAAAATTACTTCAATTCTTAAAGAAATTTAGAGATTTTTTAATCTTCTTTGTTTTGCAAGTGATTGTTTTAAGTTTTTTTTTTAATCAACGTAATTACCACCGCTCTGCAATGACAAACACGTCTTCTGGTGCCATAGGATGGTTTATCGAAAAGAAACACAATATCACACAGCATTTCAATTTATCCAAGGCAAATGAAATTCTCGTTGCTGAAAATGCTAAATTAAGAGCACAACTTCCTGAAAGTTTTTACACTTTACAAGGCAATGTTTTTTCAGTAAATGATACCCTAAAAAAACAATACTACCGATATATTCCTGCGACAGTAATTAATTCGTCAAGCAATAAAAGAAACAATTACTTTACGTTAAATAGAGGTGAAGCGCAAGGAATTGAAATAGGAATGGGCGTTGTTTCAGATGCTGGCGTTATTGGTGTTGTTACTGACGTATCTCAGAATTTTTCTATTGTCATGACTATTCTTTCTGAAAATATTCGAATCAATGCCAAATTAAAGAAGAATAATGAATATTGGTTGGTGAGTTGGGATGGCCGGGATAATTCTATTGCACAAATTGCCAAAGTAAAAAGAGACATTTCATTTGAAGTTGGAGATGAAGTTATTACACGAGGAGGTGCTACGCAATTTCCAGAAGGAATTCCAGTTGGAAAAATTTCAGAGGTTATTGCAGAAGACGGAGAGCAAACAATTGCTCTAAACATTAAACTTGCAGTGAATTATAATGCTGTTTATCATGTGTATATAGTAGAAAACTTACTGAAGGATGAACAGTTAAATTTAGAAGGAAGGATTCTAGGAGATGAATAACACATGGATAAAATATGGCACTTATTTTATTTTGGTTGTACTGATGCAAGGGTTAGTTGTCAATAATGTTGAAATCAATGAGTATCTGAATCCAATGATTTATCCTGTGATGATTATGATGCTTCCTTTTGAGATGAACATTTTATTGACCATGTTAATCGCGTTTGTTTTAGGCATTTCTGTTGACGCCTTTAGTAACACATTTGGTCTTAATGCTTCAGCATCAATCGTAATTGGATATTTGAGACCAACCATTTTAAATTTAATTAAACCAAGAGACGGGTATGATTCTGTCCTGCTTCCCTCTATTCAGGATATGGGAAGACTTTGGTTTTTATCTTATGCATCAGTAATTCTGCTCATCCATCATTTGTGGTTTTTTACAATTGAAATTTTGCGCTTCGATTTATTCTTTCATATTTTCTTAAAAACGCTTTTTAGCCTTGCTTTTTCATTATTCCTTATTATCTTATTTCAGTATATTTTTTACAAGCCCTCTAAAAAATGAGAAATACAGATAATCGGAAATATGTTATTGCTTTAATATTTGTATTAATCCCAATTACATTTATCGTCCGCTTATTTTATATGCAAGTTGTTGACGATAGATGGAAAGATCGTGCGGCTCATATTTCCGAAAATAAAATTGATACTTATCCGGCAAGAGGAATTGTTTACGATCGTAATCACAACAAAATAATTTCAAATGAAATTTATTATGACATTCATGTCATTCCAAAACAAACAAAACAAACCGATAGCCTTTCTCTTTGTTCTCTTTTAGGGATATCAATGGAAGAATATTCGATAAAAATGAAAAAAGCGCGCGACTATTCTTATCGGAAACCTTCTGAACTGGTTCGCCAAATTCCTCCAAACGAGTTTGCTTTAATTGCACCTGAATTATACAAATACCCGGGGTTTTTTGAAGTCGCTAGGACACTTCGTGTTTACCCAAAAAAAATTGCAGCACATGTTTTGGGGTATATGAATGAAGCAAGTCCAACCGATATTGAAAAAGATCCATACTATAAACCCGGAGATTATATTGGAAGAAGTGGTATAGAAAAAACCTACGAAGATGAACTTCGTGGAAAGAGAGGCGTTAAATATTTTTTGCAAGATGCCATTGGAATCGCAACGGGAAAATATGAAAACGGAAAATATGATACTTCTGCTACACAAGGAAAAAACATTACACTTTCTATTGATTGGGAACTTCAAGAATATGGTGAGCGTTTAATGCAAAATAAATTGGGAAGTATCGTTGCGATAGAGCCTTCTACAGGAGAAATTTTAGCTTTAGTTTCTGCGCCTACTTATGACCCAAATTTGCTGGTAGGTAGACACTTAGGTGAAAATTATGGGAAACTTCAAGAAGACACTTTGCTTCCACTTCAAAATCGTTCAATGAACTCGGCTTATCCACCAGGATCTATTTTTAAAACCATTATGGGATTAATTGGAATGCAGGAAGGTGTAGTAACAGAAAGTTCAAGTTTTGCTTGTAATAAAAGTGTTGCTGATTGCCATAATCATCCCACTGCACAAGGAATCTCGGATGGTGTAAAGATGTCTTGCAATCCATACTTCATTGCATTGACAAGACGTATTATACAACAAGGAAAAAACAAGAGTATTTTTAAAGATGCGGCAATAGGCCTGGATATTTGGGCCAAATACGTTAAAAGTTTTGGTATTGGTAAAGGATTAAAAACTGATTTTCCTGGAAATGTTAGTGGTAACGTTCCAAATACGAATTATTACGACAATGAATTCCCAAGTAAAAAAAATCCATATGGAAAATTCCGTTGGGCTTTTAGTACCATTCAATCTATTGCAATTGGGCAAGGAGAAGTACTCGTAACACCAATGGAAATGGCTAATCTGGCTGCAATTATGGCCAATCGAGGTTATTTTTATTATCCCCATTTTATTAAAGATATTGAAGGGGAAGACATCCCAGAAATTTATCGTGAAAAGAATAAAACTATGGTTGATTCAGCCTATTTTACCCCCGTGATTGATGGAATGTGGCGAGTTGTACATGAGACAGGAGGAACAGCACGTAGAGCAAGATTAGATAGTATTGCAGTTTGTGGTAAAACAGGAACTGTTGAAAATTTTAAAAAAATAAATGGGAAAGTAGAGCAATTAACCGATCATTCTAATTTCATGGCATTTGCTCCTATGGAAGATCCTAAAATTGCAATCTCTGTATTTATTGAGAATTCAGGGTTTGGTGGTACATGGTCTGCCCCTGTAGCTAGCTTGATGATTGAGAAGTATATCAACAGAACAGTTGCTGATACTGCCAAAGAAAACCGGATTTTAAACGCAAATTTAATCCCGGATGAAAATGATATTATTCCCCGAAAATGAGAGGTCAAGAATCAAAATTATTTGCAAATATTGATTGGGCCTTATTTGGTGTCTATATTCTTCTTGTCTTATTTGGTGTCAGTAATATTTATTCTTCTGTTTATAATCCAGAAAACTCAGGTTTATTTGACCTTGAAACAGAGCATGGAAAGCAAATTATGTGGTTTGGAATTGCTTTGTTTTTAGGAATAATTGTGCTGTTCTTAGAATCTAACTTTATCCGAAAATACGCCTATTGGTTTTATGGTTTTACTATTTTTCTGTTAACGGCCGTTTTGTTTACGAAACCTATTAATGGCGCTAGTTCTTGGTTTGGCTTTGGAAGTGTTGGGATTCAACCTTCTGAATTCGCAAAGATAGGTGTTGCCTTAGCTTTGTCTCGATTTATTGATCAAAATAGCAATTCAAAAGAGCGAAAGAGTCATTATAAAAGCAATGGATTGTCCAATTTATGGGGTGTAATTCCGTTTTTATTAAAAAACAAAGAAACAGCTCTTATTTTAGGGATCCCTGGGGTTTTGGTTCTTTTACAACCAGATGCTGGAACATTTATCATTTTCACTTCTTTTTTACTTGTGCTTTATCGTGAAGGGTATACTGGGAATGTGCTTTTGTTTTTGGTTGTTAGTGTTATTATTGCCGTAGTTACATTATTGGTTGCAGACTCTAGTTTTATTTTTCCATTCTCTAAAATTAAGTTAAGCGGTAAGACAGGAATTATTATCACTTTGGTTTTCTTAACAGGAATATTTGCTTTCCTGATCAAATCATTTGTGTTAAAACGAAACAGGGGAAGTTTATATCGTTCTTTGTTTGGTAGTTTAATCGTTGCTGTCATTTTTGTCAATTTTGTTGAAATAGGCTACTCCTCTATTCTACAACGACATCAAAAAGAGAGAATTGATTTATTGCTAGGTAAAATTGACGATCCTGATGGAAAAGGCTACAACATTAACAGAGCAAAGGCAGCTATTGGCTCAGGAGGTTTTATGGGCAAGGGTTATCAATCGGCAACATTGGCAAACGCCAGTCAACGGCATGTCCCAATGCAAAGTACCGATTTTATTTTTTGCACTTGGTCTGAAGAACGAGGGTTTGTAGGATCTCTTGTGCTGGTAATTTTATACACCTTTATGCTTCTCAAATTTGTCGTTATTGCCGAACGGCAACGTTCTGTCTTTACACGGGTCTATGCCTATTCTGTTGGGGGCATTTTCTTCTATCATTTTATGATTAATATTGGTATGGCAATTGGGTTAGCACCAGTAATTGGAATTCCACTTCCTTTTTTCAGTTACGGTGGCTCATCAATGATGTCTTTCTCTGTACTAATCTTTATTTTACTTAAATTGGACGCTGAACGAAAAATTGTTCTTCAATAAATTATGTTTAAGACTTTTTCTCCAGGTTTACAAGTAGTTGTTTTCATTTTTATTGCCTTTTTTATGGCTTCATTTGGACAACTTATTTATGCACTAAGCTTATCTCTTGTTGTTGACCAAAGCGTTTTGGAAAATATTAATCCGCAAGACCCAAGAATTATTCTGTCAAGTGCGTTCTTTTTCCAAATTTTCGCCTTTATTTTATCGTTAATCTTAATTTTGAAAATGATTGGACAACGCTTTACGGATGTTATTTTTGTACAATCAATAAAAATCAAACCACTACTTATTACGTTCGGTGTTTTTATTGGGGCAATGTTAATGATACCCTTTCTTTCTGCCTTTAACGACTTGCTACGTTATATTGTACCTTCTGCAATTATTGAAAATGACATTGCAACAAAAGCCGTTAATAATTCACTGATTTTTGACAGTAATCCGATACAACTTTTTTTTACTTTAATTTCCGCAGCTTTACTTCCTGCTATTTGTGAAGAATTTGTTTTTAGGGGTTTTTTGATCAAAAAAATGCTCGAATCTGGCCTAGGGAAAATGGGCGCTATTTTGCTTAGTGCAGCCATTTTTTCTTTAACACATTTTCAGCCACTAAGCTTTTTACCTATTTTCTTTTTCGGAATTTGCCTGGGTTATATATACCTTCATTTCAAAAATATAAAATATGCTATGTTTTTCCATTTTTGCGTAAATGCTTCGCAAATTATTGTTGGCTATTTTACTGGTGCTGGAGGGATTGACTTCGGTATATAATTTTAACTTATGAAAACTCATTTTGCTTGGTTCATTTTTTTTATCTGCTTTTTAGGATGTGCAGGAAAACAAACGAAAAGTGCACCAGAACCAGTTGTAGCTGCGAATGATTACCCTGTACTCAATCCAGACAACTACAATGTTGCCTTTTTAATTATGGATGGCGTTTATAATACTGAATTAACGGCTCCTTATGATATTTTTCATCATACAATATTTCGCGATAGTATAAAACCAATGAATGTTTTTACGGTTGCAAATTCAAATGATGCTATAACCAGTTTTGAAGAAATTCGAATTTTACCTGATTTTAATTATTTAATGGATTCTATTCCGAAAATTGATATTTTGGTTGTTCCAAGTGCAGAACATCATTTGGACAGTGATTTGGAAGATGAAAAGATGTTAGACTTTGTTCGGAAAACAGCTAAAGATGCGTTGTACGTAACTTCACATTGTGATGGTGCTTTTGTTTTAGCAAAAGCAGGATTATTGGATGGAGTTGTTTGCACTACTTTTCCGAGTGATATTAATTATATGCGCAAAATGTTTCCAAGTTTAGATGTGAGAGATAGTGCACTATTTGTACACGACGGAAAATACATTACCTCAGCAGGAGGGGCAAGAAGTTTTGAAGCTGCACTTTATTTGTGCGAAAAATTATATGGGAAGAAAAACGCTGATGACATTGCTGCAGGTCTAGTGATTGATTGGGATTTAGCAAATTACCCACATATAGTAATTAAATAATTTTTTAAAATACTGACCAAGGTTTATTTTGGTCAGTATTTTACTTTTTACCAGAACCTGAAAACTTGGAATCTCCTCCAGATTTGTTTCCACTTGTTGATGGCCACCCTCCGCCATTTCCCTATCCTGATAGTCCTGTTTTTTACTCATAAGTTTTGGTTTAATGATTTAACATTTTGAATTTATCGAATCTTGTTAGTTTAATGCATTAAGGAATCTCTAAAAGAGTTTTCCATTTATTATTCGTAGCAACCTTACTATTTCTAGCTGATTTTAGCATAAATAGGGTTCGCAAAAAGGATTACAGTGGCAGCTTGTTTAGAACTTTTTCTAAACAACTATAACGGAAAGCCTGACCCTTGAAAAGGGTTTGCCAAAAAATTAAAGCATAATGTTATCCTCTTCTACAAGTGGTTCGTTTCTGAAGCGTAAGAAAAGTTGGATAAGTGCAATGACATCTTTTTGGCAGTAAGTAACGATCCTATCTAAATCATTTTCCTCATAATAAACGCGTGCTACATCTGCCCCTGAGATATCATCTTTTGGTGTTGGGACTTTAAAAATATGACACAATAAACTCATGGATGTATAGTGTTTGTAGTCTCCAAACTTCCAGAGCTCCATGGTGTCTAAATGATTAATCTCCCATGGTTTTTTTCCAGCAATGTCTAACGCACTTGGCAAGTCAATGCCATGAATAAGCATTCGGCGACCTAAAAATGGAAAATCAAATTCTTTTGCGTTATGTCCACAAAGAACATGGTAGGGAGAGCTATAATGCTGATTGAGCATTTGTACAAATTCTTCTAAAAGAAGTTTTTCATCATCTCCTGCAAAAGATTTCATTCGAATGGTTTTCCCCTCAGGCTTATCTTGAACAATGCCACAAGAAATACAGACAATTTTACCAAACTCGGCATAGACTCCTGCTCTGTCATATACATCTTCTGCGGTGAGTCCATCTTTCTGGAAAAACTTTGTTTTTAGTGCATAAAGTTCGGCTGTTTTTTCATCTAAATCTTTGTATTCGTAGATTTCTGGAACGGTTTCAATGTCTAAAAAAAGAATTTTTTCTACGTTTACTTTTCGTAATTGCATTTTATAAGTGTGATTTGTTTTTGGGGTCGGATAAATTTAATAAAAATGGTTTAAGGTGGTTTGTTTTAACGTTATAAAATGAGTTTTTTAGACGATAAATATGTTGGAAATTAGAAAGATTATTGCCTTTTGCAACTTCTTCAGGAATCAATGAGTAAACGATAAACCGCAATAAAAAGAGTTTCTAAAACACTCGCTTGAACTTACTACTTTTGTTAGGGCAAAATAAAATAGCTTTCTAAGCTAATTTATAAAAGAAAAAAATACCATTGTAAAGAATTAATTTTTCACTCGGATAGAGGTAGTCAATATGCTTGTAAAGAATTGACAGAAATTTTAAAAGAAAACAATTTAGCAAGTCAATCTATGAGTAGAAAAGGAAATTGCTGGAACAATTTTGTGGGTGAGAGTTTTTTAAATCGCTAAAAGTTGAATGCGTATATCAATATGTATTAAAAAGTAAAGAGTATGCCGCTTTGTTGTATTTGAATACATTGAAACATGGTATAATAGACATAGAAGACACAAGTATTTAGGAAATCTAAACAATAATAGAATATGAACAAAAATTAGTGGCATAAGGCTGTTTATTTTTGTCCCATTTTTTGTAGGAATTCCACTATAGAAATAACAAGATATTTAACTCTTTTATTATTTCTATTCTTATCTTGGATGAAAATTAAAAAAATTTCTTTTAAGGTTTTTTCAGATTAGTAACCCCACAAAATCTCTGATTACCTAGTCGTTCAAGTCCTATTTTTATTAAATCATAACACCTTGCTGTTTAACAAGCGGAACGACAACCATGTTTTCTTCAATAATTGTTTCGGGTAAGAAAATGAACTTTTTATCGTACATTTTATTACCGAATGAGAAACTCACCCAGTATTCATTATTAATTCCAAAAACTTCTTCAACAATAGGCTCTATTTTAGCATAATCCTTTGCCGCAATGTCTCCGATAAAGTGCCTTAATACAGAGGTGCTTATTTTTTCTCCGGTAGATTTGTTTTCGCCATAACCTCTTGAAGAAACCAAGGTATTTTTGATCTGCTGATTTTTCAAATTCAGTAAATAGACATTAAACACTTTTGCCGTTTTTTCTTCGTTCCATTCTTTTACAACAGCTACGGAAACGTTTTCTACCAATGGGATTTCAATATCTTTTTTCATCTGTAAAGCCTATTCTTTATAAAAGAGGGAATGCAAATTTACAGAATTGATTCAAAAGGGCATTCCTTTCATTTGGGAATTTATTTTTGCTGGTTGGAAAGAGAAGAAAGAGTGTGAATTTCATTTACCGCTATTGTACAAAATATGTTATCTTGTACATCATTAAATGAAGTCAGAAAATTCAACAAAAAAAGTTATCAGCCTCAAAACAGCACTCTTTCCTGTGCTATGTTTGCTTGGTTTAATTGTTTATGGTATTCTGATCGGGCCACTCGTCTTTGATCAAGAACCATTTCCACTTGAAATGATTTTTATTTTAGCAAGCAGTATTGCCATAGCACAATTACGCCGGTTGGGTTTTGAATGGAAATCAATTATGGATGGTGTCATTCAAAAAATTGCTAAAGCCATGCCCGCTATTCTGGTTTTAATTTCGATTGGATTAGTGATTGGTTCTTGGATCGCTTCTGGAACTATTCCTATGCTGGTATATTATGGAATAGAGTTAATCAGTCCCGACTATTTATATGTTATCGCATTTATAATTCCTGTTATCTTTTCAACTTTAACAGGTACTTCTTGGGGTTCTGTTGGAACAGTAGGTGTTGTTTTAATGGGTGTTGCAATTTCTTTTGGAGCAAATTTGCCAATTGTCGCAGGAGCAATTATAGGTGGTTCTTTTTTTGGTGATAAGCTCTCACCATTATCTGACACAACCAATGCTGCAGCTATGGCAGTAGATATCAGTGTTTATGATCACATAAAATCTATGTTATACACAACAATTCCTGCTGCAGTTTTTGCTATCATTTTCTATTTAATTATTGGTAGTATTTATCCTATTTCTGGGATTGGAAATTTTGGCCTTGTTGATGAAACATTACAACAAACAAAAGCTGCATTTAATTTTCATTTTTTGCTTTTACTTCCACCTTTAATTGTGCTTTATGGCTCAATAAAGCGAATCCCAACATTACAAGTTCTCGTACTCTCTTCATTTGTTGCAATTCTTCTTGCCTTTATTTTTCAACCATTTGATACGCATACCATTTTAGATAGTCTTGTTCATGGATTTAGTACTGATGCAATTTCTTTTGAAGTTTCAGAAAACGTAGGTCGTTTATTTTCGAGAGGCGGACTATACAGTTTAAAAGAACCATTGGTAATTACATTACTTGTCTTTGTTTTTATTGGAAGCATTGGAAAGATTAATGCAATGACATTAATTGTAAATCGTTCTTTTCAGTTTGTAAAACGCAAAGGGGCAATGGTTAGGGCTGTCTTGATTGCAACGGGAATTACAAATACATTGACTTCTAACCAATTTGCCACAAGTTTTATAATAGGAGATGCTTTTAAAGAGAAGTTTAAACGTCTTGGGATTCCACTAAATATCTTATCTCGATCATTAGAGGATACAGGAACTATTATTGAATCGTTAATTCCTTGGCATGCAACTGCTGTTTTTATGGTTGCAACTTTAGGTGTTTCTGTTGCAGATTACTGGCATTGGCAAGTGTTTACACTTTCCAATATTGTAATTGCTTTTGCATTTACTTTTTTAGGTATTGCCATAGGTAAAAACAAATCACAGTAACTCTTTATTTCCCTCCTGCTTGAGCTAGTACACTCATCCCAATACTAATGTATGTTGGTAATTCTTGATAATGTCCTTCTAGGTCGTCATCTTTAACCGTTTCTGTATTTTTCCAATTGGGCATTGTTTTCGAACCTGTCCTAACAATGACTAAATCTTTTTCGGGAATTGAAATAATGAATTGGCCATTTAAACCTCTGAAATAACTCACTTTATAGGGCATTCCTGTATAAATCCAATATTGGAAACCGTAAGTGCTATTTGGTTTTCCATTTGTCTTTTTCAAAGGAGCTAAAGAAGAAAACTCATTGACATAATCAGCACTAACCAATTGTTCTCCATTCCAATTTCCCGAATGATTAACTAGTTTTCCTAAACGTAAAAAATCGCGTGACGTAGAGTAAAAACAACAAAATGCTTTTTCAGCACTATTCTCATCTCCTGCTAAACTCCACATAGCCTCACTTTCGGCACCCATTTTTTTCCATAATTTTTCTGAAGCATATTTGGAAACAGAAACTCCTGTCGCTGCTTGAAGAATATACATTAAAACTTGCGTGTCTCCACTTTTATATTGAAAAGTGATTCCTGGATCTTGTTCTATAGCTCTCCTATTTAATGCTAAATCTCTGTCATCTGTATCATAATACAATTCGGCTACATCACAAAAAGGACTGACGTAACTTTCGCTCCAGGAAAGACCTGAACTCATTGTAAGTATGTGTCTAATTGTAATTTCTTTTTTTTCGCCATTAAATTCGGGCAAATAGTTTGCTACTGGTTCATCTAACGACTTTATCTTTCCTTCATCCAACGCAACTCCTATCAGTAAAGAAACAATAGATTTTGCCATTGAAAAGGAGTTTCCGATCCTTTCTTTGTTATGCTTGCCCCAGTACTCTTCATAAATTAATGTGTCACCCCAAGCAACTAAGAAAGAAGCTGGCTCAAGTAATTCTACTGTTCTTCTCTGTTCTTGTGACATGGCAAATTCTCCAAATTGACTATGTTCTTTCCAAGGCTGTGGTATCCCTTTTTCAACTGCACGATTATTAAAAACATCTAAATCATAAATTGTTGGTTTAGTATGGCCCCTAAAATACGTGTTCGCAATTCCCTTATAAATGTAATATCGCCCTGTAATAACAATCGCAAGATTTCCTATAATCAGAAGAAGAAGAATTAAAATTCCAGTCCATTTTAAAATTTTCTTAAGGTATTTCATAAGCTAGTTACTGTAGTCAAAGTCAAATATGTTTGCCATATTCTCTTTCAAAACTTGTTGAACTTGTTTGAGGTCTATTTTCTTTCCCAATTCTATTTCCATTGAAGTTACAGCTTTATCTACAATTCCACAAGGCACAATGTGATTAAAATAGGACATATCGGAATTAACATTTAACGCTATTCCGTGCATGGTAACCCATCTTGAGCTTTTAACACCCATTGCGCAAATTTTTCGCTCATTCAGTGTTCCTCCGTCGAGCCAAACACCGGTTAATCCATCAACCCTACCTGCCTTTATACCAAACTCACCTAAGGTTAAAATGACTGCCTCTTCTAAAAAACGCATGTATTTATGAATGTCAGTAAAGAACTGATCTAAATCAAAAATTGGATACATTACTAACTGACCCGGTCCGTGATACGTAATATCACCTCCTCGATTAATTTTATAAAATGTTGCCCCTTTCATCTTCAACATGTCTTCATTAATTAAGAGGTTGTCTTGTGCGCCACTTTTCCCTAACGTATAGACATGAGGATGTTCACAAAAAATCAAATGGTTCTCTGGTAATTCTTCTATTTTGCCGTCTCTCCGCGCAATTTTAGCGTCAATCGATTTTTTAAATAAAACTTCCTGGAAATCCCACCCTTCTTTATAATCAATCAATCCTTTATTTATAAAATTTACTTGTCTCATTTCTCCTTTTATGCTTTGCTTTAAATCAAATTAGGGTAAAGTTAGGGAATAAAGCTTCTGAAACCGTAATTTTTAATAAGATCCTGTGCAATATGATCCTTGCTTTTATCGTTTGGTACTTGCTGGGTTTATAGTTATCTTTGCCAAAGTGAATAAATTGGTTCTAATATCATTTCTTTTCATTGCGATAATTAGTTGTCGTAAAGATCCTCCTTTTCAAGTTGGAGAAACAACCCCTTACGAAATTGATTATCCTGAGCGAATTGCAAAGTTTTTGCCCCCAATGAGTATTCCTGAGGATAACCCAATGACCGTTGAAGGCGTTGAACTTGGAAGAATGTTGTTTTTTGACGAGCGTTTATCTGGAGACAATAGTATTTCTTGTGCCGAATGTCATGCCCCCGAACTTGCTTTTAGCGATACTGGCGCATTTAGTTTTGGCATTGATGGTTTACCTGGAAATAGAAATTCAATGCCGCTTATTAACTTGGGTTGGATGGATACTTATTTTTGGGACGGACGAAAATCCAGTTTAGAAGAGCAAGCATTTGCACCAGTCACTGATCCTGTTGAAATGCATGAGAATTGGCCAAATGCAATTAGCAAGTTGCAAGCCGATAATCAATACCCTTTTTTATTCGAAGAAATTTTTGGAACGCAAGAAATTGATTCAGTAATGGTTTCTAAGGTTATTGCACAATTTGAACGAACCATTATTTCTGGAGATTCTCCAATGGACAAATACATGAATGCCAATCGCGCCATTGGAAGTAGCGGCTGGAGTTCGGCAGATGAATTTGCAGCCTACCAAGGGTTTATCATTTTTATAGATGAAAACAAAGGAGATTGTTTTCACTGTCACGGCGATTCATTTAATCCGCTTTGGACAGATAACCTTTACCATAACAATGGTTTAGACGCGGTTATTACGGACAAAGGACTTGGGAAAATTACTGGAAATCCAGCGGATGATGGAAAGTTTAAATCACCAACATTAAGAAATCTTGCCTTTACTGCGCCTTATATGCATGATGGGCGTTTTAAAACCTTGGATGATGTGATCAATCATTATAGTGAAGGTTTGCAGCCCTCTCCTACCATTGATCCATTAATGAAAAATATTTCTCTTGGTGGAGCGCAATTGTCTCCGGATGAAAAATACTTTCTCAAAATGTTTTTAATCTCTCTTTCAGACAGTAGTTTTGTCAATGATCCTCGATTTAAAGACCCTGGCTAAAGGCTCTGCATTTCCTATTATTTAAAGTAAAAATCAGTTTATGAAACCATTTCTCCTAATCAGTTTATTTATTTCTTCATTTGCCTTTGGACAAGATCAGATGTATTCTATTTGCCCAATTAAAAATTCTGAAAACGTTCCTTCGGCTGAAGTTTTTGACATTGGGGGGTCTGCGATAGATCTTAAAAACTACATTGAAAAACGACCTGCAGTGGTTGTGTTTTTTAGAGGTGGTTGGTGTCCTTATTGCACGCGACATTTGTCTGCACTTAACGAAGTTAAAGGAACAATAGATAGTTTAGGGTTTGAATTGATTGCCATTACGCCTGATGATTATACGCAACTAGACTCATCTATTAAACGAAGTGGCGGTTTGGATTATAAACTCTTTTCAGATAAAAATTTGAATGCAATTAATTCGTTTGGGATTGGATGGAATGTAGATCAAAAGCTTTACGACAAATATAAAAACAGCTATAAATTAGATTTAGAATGGTGGAATAAAACAGAGAATCATGTACTACCCGTTCCTTCCGTATTTATAATAAAGGATGAAGAAATTCAATTCCAACATGTAAATCCAGATTATTCGAAACGACTTTCTCCAGAAATATTAATGGGGTTTTTAAGTGCCTTGGCTGAATAATATAGTTAACCCATTTTAGCCATTTCACCCTTTAAGTGTGTAATCACATTTACCTCAACAGGATCAATCTTTTTAATTTCAGCCATAAGATAGGATACCCAATCTCCAAGATGGATTAGGTAGATACTTTGTGCTAATCTATTTTCTCCTTTTGCACTTGTTTCTAAAACATTATCGGCATACTTTGCAATAATTGCCTTACTAATTTTCCATCTTTCCTTTGTTCTAGGATGATCAAAATCTGTTTTCAAAAAGATAGGGGTATGTTTTGCAGAACCTCCTGCCCATCCCACTAACTCATTATGGGTCATTTCAGGAAAAACATGGTGCCAACACAATTCTTTGGCATTTTCATTAATCTGTTGTCTCCACCGAATTGCAATTCCTTCAAAACCGGTGCCAGCATATATGATTCCAGTATTTCCAACAAAGTGTTGGGCAATTCTCATTGCTTCTTCTTTAATCTCTGCTTGTACAGCATCTACAAAGTCAGGAATCTTAGCTAATTCTGTTATTTGCGTATTGGAAATCAAGTTATACCGTGTCAAAATATACAATTGTTGTACAATTGAATAGGCTAACATTGCCCTTGGTTGCTCTCCTCCGGGCACTACAAAATGATTCCATTGATTTGCCTTTGCAATCTCTAAAACCGTTCCTCCCGAAGTAATTACAACCACTTCTGCGCCCTTTTTATAACATTCTTTTACAGCTGATAATGTTTCTTCGGTATTTCCTGAGTATGAAGAGGCAATTACCAATGTGTTTTCATTTACCCATTCAGGAATATCATAATCATTTACACTTAAAAAAGGTAATTTTAATTCATCCTTCAACAATAAGCTTACTATTTTTCCGCCTATTCCAGAGCCTCCTAATCCGCAAACTAAAACTGTAGAAATATTTTTTTCTATTGATCTAAATTGAGCATTTTCTCCTATTTCTATCGCTTCTCTTATTTGATTTGATAAGTTGGCTATAAGGTCTTTCATTCTTTATTGTTTATTATCAATTTGTTTACCCTAGTATTAAACGCTAATGTACTGTCTTTGGTTCGCTATAATTCTTCGAACTTACTTCTTTTGTACGTGAATTTTGGTTAAATGTTTTAGTTATTTCGTGAATTTTTAGTTTCAATCTTAACATTTCATTCTATTAACACTTATCTTTACAGCCTTTAACTGGCATATATTATGAGCTATAACGACCTATCAGAACAAGAAATTCAACGAAGAGAATCTCTTCAAAAATTACGTGATTTAGGGATTGAGCCTTTTCCTGCAGCACAATTTCATGTAGATCATCTATCTTCAGAAATAAAGAAAAATTTTGAAGAAGGTAAAAAGGTCGTTATTGCTGGTCGATTAATGGCGAGAAGAATTCAAGGAAAAGCTTCTTTCGCTGAGTTACAAGATAGCGCTGGAAGAATTCAGGTTTATTTTAATCGAGATGTAATTTGCGAAGGAGAGGATAAAACGTTGTATAATGACGTTTATAAAAAGCTTTTAGATTTAGGTGATTTCATAGGTATAGAAGGAGAATTATTTAAGACCCAAGTTGGCGAAATGTCTGTTAAGGTTTTAAATTTCTCTATCTTGAGCAAATCACTCAAGCCATTACCTCAACCTAAAACAGATGATGACGGAAATATTCATGATGCGTTTACGGATCCTGAGTTAAGATATCGTCAGCGTTATGTTGATTTAGTTGTTAATCCAAAAGTAAAGGACGTTTTCATCAAGCGGACAAAAATGATGAATGCCATGCGTCAATTTTTTAATGATCGCGAATATTTTGAAGTAGAAACACCAATTTTACAACCAATTGCTGGTGGAGCAGCTGCGCGTCCATTTATTACACATCATAATTCATTGGACATTCCGCTTTACTTGAGAATTGCAAACGAATTGTATTTAAAGCGACTGATTGTTGGTGGTTTTGACGGTGTTTATGAGTTTTCAAAGAATTTCCGTAACGAAGGAATGGACAGAACTCATAACCCAGAGTTTACAGCAATGGAAATTTATGTGGCGTACAAGGATTATAATTGGATGATGAATTTTACGGAACAATTGCTTGAACATTGTGCAATTGCCGTAAACGGTACCGCAGAAACTACATTTGGCGAACACAAAGTAAGTTTTAAAGCTCCTTATAAACGAGTTACAATGCGACAGTCAATCATTGATTTCACTGATTTTGATATCAACGGAAAATCGGAAGATGAACTGAAAACATGGTGTAAAGCTAATGGAATTGAAGTGGATGACACCATGGGAAGAGGGAAATTAATTGACGAGATTTTTGGTGAAAAGTGTGAAGGGAATTATATCCAACCGACCTTCATCACGGATTATCCAAAAGAAATGTCTCCACTCTGTAAAGAGCACAGAGAAGACCCTACACTAACTGAACGTTTTGAACTGATGGTTTGTGGAAAGGAAGTTGCCAATGCTTATTCGGAATTAAATGACCCGATTGATCAGCGCGAGCGTTTTGAAGCGCAATTAAAATTGGCCGAAAAAGGAGATGATGAAGCTGGAGAATTTATTGATCACGATTTTTTAAGGGCTTTGGAATATGGAATGCCTCCTACTTCTGGTTTAGGAATAGGAATTGATCGATTGGTTATGTATTTAACCAACAATCAATCAATCCAAGAAGTTTTATTTTTCCCTCAAATGAAACCAGAGGTTTTTGGTAAGCAAGGCCCTGAATTATCAGAAAACGAAAAGTTAATTTTCGGCATCCTTTCTAAAGCAGGCACCATGGATTTAGGCGCTTTAAAAACTGCGGTTGGTCTTTCGAATAAGCAATGGGACAAGGGAATTAAAGGCCTTAGCAAACACGGCTTGACGAAAGTAATCAAGACAGATGATTCGCTGGTTGTAGAGGTTGTTGGGTAGATTCGTGTTTGACCTCTAATTTTTTCTGCATTTGTATTGACTTAACTATTTAAATACGTTTACAAACAACTACAAATAGTTATTAGACGGTTTGTTTTTTTTATTTTCAGATGTTTGATGCTTATGAATTTAAAACGCATCAAACGACAGATGGCTGGTAAACGGTATAGTAACAGCACGATTGAAGTTTATCTTTCTTGCCTGCAGTATTTTAACAACTATTTTGAAGGTTTTATTGATGAACTATCACGTAAAGAAATTGAAAACTATCAGTATCACTTAATTCAACAAGGATATGCCCGTAGCACCCAAAATCAGCACATCAATGCCATAAAGTATTACTACGAAAACATTCTTAAAAGGCCGCGACAAACTTACTATATTGACCGTCCAAGAAAAGAAAGAAAATTGCCTGAAATTTTAAGTAAGGAAACTGTTTTCCAAATTATCAAAGCAACACATAATCTCAAGCATAAAGCAGCCATTACGTTGTTGTATGCATGTGGCCTTCGTGTGGGCGAATTAATCAACTTGAAAATTGCCGATATTGATGGGCAACGACTTATGATTAAGGTGTGTAGCGCCAAAGGAGCAAAAGACCGTGTCGTCCCTCTACCGGAAAATGTAAGAACACTTTTACGAAAATACTATACTGCTTATCAGC
>CAYPZN010000017.1:0-56106 GCA_964415335.1 uncultured Crocinitomix sp. | reverse complement strand
ATACTGCGTTGCTCCAAATTGAGGAATGAGTTGAAAATATTCAATCATTTTTAGTTTCATTTCCCACGTTCCATCTCCATTGATTAAAAGATGGTTTCCCTTAACATCTATAACTTTAGTCATATATGCCGTTTCTGAATTTTCAGGATGTGCTTTGTTCCATTGCCACGCAACAAAATCATCTTTTCCCGAATTTTCATTTAATTTTAATGTTCTTCGAATTGCATTTATTGAACTGTGATCTACATTTTCGGCTTCTTTCGAATAATTAACGATCTCAAACGTTCCGCAATTGAAACATTTTGTTGTAGTTTCTTCACAACCGTAAAGAAAAAAAACACTCAAAAACACAATTATTCCACCTCTCATTTATACTTTACTTGTATTGAATCTAAATCGAATTGATATAATTAACTCAGAAAGAAAATTTTCTTTTTAAAAGAAATTAACTTTTGGCTACCTTTACATTTATACACGCAGAAATGCCTGTAAAAGTTGGGTTGGATAATGTTTATTCCTTTATTCTTTTTTTTATGAAAGCAAGTATTTCCTTTTTTTCGGCGCTAATTGAAGCTGTTCAATTTATAATTAGAAAAAAGCTGTTTCGTTACTTTATTCCAAGTATATGCCTTGCAATTCTGTTTTACTTTATTTTTTCTGGGGGCAAAGCTTTGAGTAATGGTATTTCTTTTATGGAAAATTGGTGGCTAATTGGTTGGATGGTCAAAACTTCAGAGCAATTTTTTTCTTTCTTAAGTTTTTTCTTTTTTGAATTTTTCATTTTGATTTTATTGTCTCCTATAAACGCTTATTTAGCTGAAAAAACCAGAGAAGATATAACGGGAGAAAAACTTGATTTTTCAGTTGCTATTTTTCTTAAATCTCTAAGACGTATGCTCGTCATACTGATTTTAGCATTTATCATGCAAATTCTACTCTCATTTATTTTATGGTTACTATCTTTCCTTCTGGGGGAAACCTTTTTCGAAATCGCTAGTCTCATCAATATTGCTTTTTTTATTGGGTTCTCTTTTTTCGACTTCGCATTAGAGTTGGATGATATTAACTCAAGAAAAAGTTGGCGATTTGCACGTAAAAATTGGATTTCATGTGTTTTAATTGGATTGCTTTTTAATATTGCAATCTATTATCCACAAAAACATAATTTATTTATTATTTATCTTATTGCGATTAGTATAATTCCTAATTTATTGGCTATTGCTTCAAGTAAGATGTACCATAAAAAAAAGATCAAATAAATTATTTTTTCATCAAAGAAATCGAAATACTATGTTCATCTATCCTAAAATCAGAGAAATCAACAAAATTATCATAGCTCGCCCCTTTTAACTGTAATTGTAATTGCTCATTCTCTAGTGAATAATCAACTACTCTTTCATTATTTTTTTCGTGTCCAAATTTTGTTAAAGCACCATTTTCCACTAGACTTGTTTCTAGTATTGTTAATGTCATTTTTTTTCCTTTTATTTCAGAATCAAATGAAATTCTATTAAGATTAAAAGTACCTTTTTGCTCTATGATTTGATTTATAATTAGACTATCATCATCATATTTATTAATTTCCATATTCATGACCCATTGCCCACGATAAAATGAAAATTTAGCGTTTACAATTTCGATATTAATTTTATCAGTAAAACCTCCTGCAGGTCCACCTCCTGAGCTTGCACTCCAAGTTCCAATAAATTGATCTTCACCTGCCATATCATTAAAATCCATTATCCTCGTTCTTCCACCTCCTGTATATATATCAAAAAAATGAGATGTTTTATTAAAATTCGTAATCAAATAATCTCCTCTTAATCGGTTACCTGATTCGTTTTTATTACATGAGGTAATGATAAGAATAATCAAAAAGACAAGTTTATTAAATGATTTCATTGATTTTAGTTTAAATTTCAAATAAGTTAACGGTTCTAATTGAGAAATGGTTGGATATAAAAAAGCCTGTTGAAGATCCAACAGGCTTTCTTATTTATTTTACTTTCTCTTTCTCTAGTTATTTGTAAGGTACTCAGCAACACCATCATGCGTTGCAGTCATTCCTTCATCTCCACTGTTCCAATTTGCTGGACAAACTTCTCCGTGCTCTTCTGTAAATTGAAGTGCATCAACCATACGAATTGCTTCATCAACATTTCTTCCTAATGGTAAATCGTTTACGATTTGATGTCTTACAACTCCATTCTTATCAATTAGAAAAAGTCCTCTATAAGCAATCATTGTGTCAGTCGCAACTAATGTTCCCTCAGTATCATAATCATACTCTCCTAATAAAACATCATATGAATCAGCAATTGTTTTATTCGTATCGGCAATAATTGGATAAGTTACTCCTTTAATTCCACCGTCATTTTTTGACATTTGAAGCCATCCCCAATGTGATTCTTCTGTATCTGTTGAACAAGCTACAACTTTAACACCTCTTTTTTCAAACTCTCCTAATTTATCCTGAAAAGCGTGTAATTCACTTGGGCAAACAAATGTAAAATCTTTTGGGTAGAAGAATAAAATTACTTCATTTTTACCTGCAAATTGATCCAATGAAAAATCATTAACTACTTCTCCTCCATTTACAACCGCCGGTGCTGAAAAAGATGGTGCTTTTTTTCCTACTAATACTCCCATTTTATTTATTTTAAGTTATTATACAATTTTGCCCAAATTTAGCTAGATTAAATTGAATTATTCATCCTACTATATCAATTTTTTTGATGTTACTATAAATGAAATTTATAGTTCCGGAGTTAGCTCATCATAAGGCCTACAGCAAACCCTGCCATGATAGCTAGAAGTTTTAACCCATTAATTTTGTGTCCTTCATTGGACTCAAAAATAATTGTTGTAGAAACATGAAAAAACATTCCAACCGCAACGGCTAACAGCCATGTTAAAGAAATTTTAAACGTCATTAGAACTAACTCTCCAAATAGTAATCCCAAAGGAGCCATTAACGCAAACAAAATAAGATAAACCCATCCGTTTCTTTTTGAGACACCGGATGCTTCTAAGATAGTTTTTAACGCAACTGCAACAGGTATTTTATGCAAGAAAACACCCCAATACAAATCTTCAATGTGATTATGGTCTACACTATGACTCATTGGAACTGCTTCTAAAAAAGCATGTAAGCTTAAACTGATAAAAATAGCAATAGGAAAACGATTGACTAAATCTTTACTTTCTACATGTGTATGTCCGTGTTCTGCTCCTTTGGAGAAGTATTCTAAAATTAACTGCAGGAAAAAACCTAAGAGAATGTAATACCCGGTGTTCTTCATTCCTACATAAGACTCTGGAAGGATATGAGTAAAAATGATTGTTAATAAGAATCCTCCAGAAAAAGAAAGCAAAAGTTTAATATTCGTTGATTTTTTCAATAAATCAACAAGTAACCCACCAATAATAACGGAAAAGAAAAAAAGTATTAATTGAATGGGGAGTGTCATTAACTGATTTTTTTAGCAATAATAATAAGTCGATCAGATTTTTCTGTAAACGGATCAAGTTGATAATTTCCAAAAATATTTTCAATTTGAAAACCCGTTTTAGTCAAGAATTTTTCAAAATTTGATAATCTTATTGCTTGAACTTTCTCTTGGAAATGGTAACTTCTATCATCTTCAAAGGCAATATCTTTTACTATAAATCCATTTTCTATTTTTTTCGAAATATTAAATTGGATTCCTTCAATTTCTTTAATTTCTTGTTCAACTAAATTTTCTATTACATGATCAACATTCATGAAATCTATTACCAATTTTCCATTTTCTTCTAAGTAAGAGTGAACAGATTTAAGTACTTTTTCATTTTCTTCTGCAAATTCGAAATAACCAAAACTTGTAAATAAGTTGAAAACAAAATCGTATTTTTTGTTTAAAATTGGTTGTCGCATATCGTGTTTAAAGAAATGCAACCCTTCTTTCTCCATCTTTTTGGCCTCTTGAATACTAGCCCCTGATAAATCAACTCCCGTCGTATTATATCCTAAGGAGTTTACATAAAAAGCATGTCTTCCTTTTCCACAAGCAAGATCTAAGATACTAGACTGGCTATCAGGAGTTAAAAACCCTAATAAATTGCGAATAAATTCTTCTGCTTCAGAATAATTTCTGCTTTTATATAAAATATGATAGTATCGGGTATCAAACCACGAAGCAAACCATTCTTCCATTTTGGATTTAATAATTTCGGACAAAAGTACAACACATTTATCTTATTACAAACTCCTATTCTCAGTGATTTATTTTTGCGTTCAATATTTTATTTTAATTCACGAAAAATTGCCTTTTAATTTTGATTGAATTGAGTGAGTATAAAAATATAAGCAGATCACTAAATTTTAGAATATTAATTTTTATATTTGTCCAAACAGCGTTAGCTAGTGGGCGAAATCTATGACATATATAAGAAATTGGAAGAACGGAATGTAATTCTTTCTTTTAAAGGGATAATGACCTCTGAGTTGTTAACTACTATTCTTCAGATCATGGAAACCAAAATGAATCGATTCGAAGAGCGCCCAAAAATTCGAAAAAAAGTATTTAATGTTTTGGTTGAATGTCTTCAAAATTTATATCACCATATTGATGAGGATATTGATAGTGGAGAAACACTATATAATGAGTTGAATTCTTTGTTTATGATTGCTAAGTCAAAATCGACTTATGTGGTTACGACAGGAAATTATATGCGCGCTAAAGATGTTTCAAATCTTAAAGAGAAACTTGATTTGATTAATGGAATGTCAAAAGAAGAACTTAAATCCTACTATAAGCAAGTACTAAATGAAGGCACCATGTCTGAAAAAGGAACTGCTGGTTTAGGGATGATAGATATAGCAAGGAAATCGGGGAAAGAATTGGAATACAATTTTTCTTCTTTAAATGATAATTTAACTTTTTTTAGCCTGTCGGTTAAAATTGAAGAGTAATAATAAATTAGTATGAGTAATTTAAATTTAGAAGGGTCAGCGAAAACTCCAACTGTTAATTTTGATAAGGGTAATGGTACGCTTGAATTAAAAGGGAGATCTATTCCTGAAAATTCAATCGAATTTTATAAGCCTTTAAATGATTGGATTGATAATTATGCGACTAACCCTGTAGCAGAAACAATAGTAGATGTCAAGTTAGAATACTTTAACACGTCATCCTCTAAATGTATTTTAGATTTGTTCAAACAACTAGAAAAATTAAATCAACAAGACACGAACGTAAGGGTAAATTGGTATTTTGAGGAAGATGATGAAGATATGGCTGAAGCAGGAGAAGATTATCAGGCCATCATTGACCTTCCTTTTAAAATGATTGAGGTCGAAGAAATTTAAGCCTTGACTAAAAAAACTTTTGTCGGGATAACCGGTGGTATTGGTGCTGGAAAATCAATCGTTTGCAGAATCATAAATACTATGGGTTATCCCGTCTTTTATTCTGATATAGAGGCAAAGAAAATACTGAATTCAGACTCTCAAGTCATTTCTGCTCTAAAAACGATTTTCGGAAAAGAAGCTTATTCTTCGAATGCAGAACTTAATCGCAATTATATTTCCGAAAAAATCTTTTCCAATCAATCTTTATTGAATTCAATCAATGACATTGTGCATCCAGCTGTAAGAAAAGCTTTTCATGATTGGGCGGATGAACAAGAAAAAGAAATTGTTTTTAATGAAGCTGCTATTTTATTTGAAACAAATGCGTATAAAAAGTATCACATAAATATTCTTGTTACTGCTCCAGAAAAACTTCGTTTAAAAAGAGTTATGCAACGAGATAGTACAACTGAAGAAGCAATTAAAGCAAGAATGCTTAAACAATGGTCGGATGAAAAGAAAAAAAAAATAGCAAATTTGATTATTAAAAATGATGATCAAATTTTACTAATTCCACAGGTAATTAATTTATTAAAAGAGTGTAATGCGTTTCATCTACGACAGTGACCAAATTAAACTTTGGGATAATTTCACCATTACTAATGAACCTGTTTCTTCTACAGATTTAATGGAACGTGCTGGGCAAAATGCCGCTAAACGAATTTTAAGTCGTTATTATTTTAATTCTGTTTCAATCTTTTGTGGAATGGGAAATAACGGAGGTGACGGGCTTGTAATTGCTCGAATTCTTGCACTCCGTGGAATCGAAACGCACGTTTTTTGCTGTAATTATACTGCAAAAAAATCAGCTGATTTTTCAATTAATTATAAACGACTTCCAAAAGAGGTTAGAATCACACAAGTAAACGAGCAAACTACGTTCAATCTTAATAGTGACCTTATTATAGACTGTATCTTTGGAATTGGTCTTAACAAGCCCGTTACTGGTTGGCTGGAAAATGTAATTAGTATAATAAACTCTTATAAAAAACCAGTTGTTTCTATCGATTTACCTTCGGGTTTGTATGCAACAAATAATACTAAAAATTCGCTTCACAATGTTATTAAAGCAGATTTAACGGTTAGTTTTCAAGCTCCTAAAATGTGCTTTTTTCATGCGGAATACGCTCAATTTGTGGGTAAATTTGAACTGATTGATATTGGTCTTCATTCAGCATTCAAAGCCCATAAAATCGCACATTATATTGAACGTCATTCTATTCAATTAAACAAGAGAGCTATTTTTTCTCATAAAGGAACATATGGATATCTTACGGCAGTTGGTGGATATGATAATATGATTGGAGCAGCAATATTAGTAGCTAAAGCTGCATTTAGAGCGGGATGTGGGTATGTTGGTGTAAATTGTAACTCTAAGGGTTTAAGTCCTTTAATTTCACATGTTCCAGAGGTGATTTTTATTGGAGAAAATTTAGAAATCCCTCAAAAAACGACTGCAATTGCCATTGGCCCTGGATTGGGAACCACCCCATCAAACAAAGAAGCACTCAAAAAAGTACTTCTATCTAAATTACCTTTGGTAATAGATGCTGATGCTATTCAGCTACTTTCATCCGACAATTCACTTTTATCTATTTTACCAAAAAATAGTATTTTAACTCCTCACATTGGTGAATTGGATAGATTAATTGGCGAATCTAAAAATTCAGAAGAACGACTCAAAAAACAACTTGAATTTTCTGCTAAGCACAATGTTTATATTATCCAAAAAGGAGCCTTCTCTAAATTATCGTGCCCCAATGGAGATCTTTTCATCAATTCATCTGGAAATGCAGGAATGGCTTCAGCAGGAATGGGAGATGTACTAACAGGTATTATTGGTTCTTTTTTAGCACAGGGTTATTCCCCTTTAGAAGCTGCTAAAAATGGCGTTTTTATTCATGGATTTGCTGGCGATCTTGCTTGCAATAAAAATGGTGAAACAGCACTTTTAGCTTCCGACTTAATTGAATCTATTCAAGCGGCAATTACTAACCTCTAAAGGCGAAAGTTAATTCCAAAATTAAGCGCGAAACCAAACATTTTATGCGAGCGTTGGAATGTGTCTTCTCCAAATGTATTGAACAAATGTCGTCTGTACTCTGGGTATATCGTAAATCCTAGTTCATGGTAATAATAATTAATTCCAGCACCAATAGAAGCCATTGCATTAAATGTTGTAAACCCTTCACGAGAAACCTCAACAGGCTGTTCAATCAAAAGCCCACTAACCCTTGTGAATTCACTCTTAAAACGTGTGCTTAAAATATTTAAAGGTGTAATTCCGGCAAAACCAAAAAATTGAAAATCACCTTCTGTATTGTAACGAATTTTTAATGGTACCCCAACCTGAGTATATACATTTCTATAGCTAAACGTTGAATCGGAAAGTTCATCTTCAAAGTTTAATGCTTCTCCGTGCCCAAAATAGGTAATTCCAATATCCAATGATAAATTTTTATATAAAGGAAGAATTATTCCAACATTTGTCCCTCCTGTAATTAATGGAATTTCGTCGTTTTGCTGTTCAAACATATTGAACGGAGATTGATCTTCAAATTCACGAAATGATCTTTGGGCGAAGCCATGAATATAAAAAATTGATCCTGAAAGACTATCTGCGTTAAATGGCTCTTTAACCTTATTCGTTGTCTCTTTATTCTTCTTTTTATCTTTTTTCTCCTTCGTTTTTGTTGTTTTGATTCCTCCCCCGGAAATTTGAGCAACAGTATTTAAAGGTGTTGACACAATTAAAGTGAACAATGCAATCAACCATAAAGGTTTAAAAAGATTTAATGTATCTTCGGTTTTCATAATACAAAAATAATGAAAGTAACTTTTAATTCTCCTGTAATATTAACCTTTTCGTTTTTATGTGCTGGCGTATATTTACTAAACCATACACTTAATTTATTCACTGATTTTTTCATTTTACAACCTCACTGGGATTTCTCAAGTTTGACATGGTATTTCAGGTTATTCTCAAACACCTTGGGCCATGCTGATGGAAATCACCTTATGGGAAATTTAGCTTTTGTTCTTTTGTTGGGGCCAATTGTAGAAGAAAAGTATGGCGGAAAAAATATGTTAATCATGCTAGTTTCAACAGCTTTAATTTCATCATTAGTTCATTTAATTTTCTCGAACAACGGACTTTTAGGAGCAAGTGGGATTGTCTTTATGCTTATTTTACTCGTATCTCTTGTTAATTTTAAAGACAAAGAAATTCCGCTAACATTTATTTTAATCGTAGTGATTTACATTGGTAAAGAAATATTAGGTTTTTTTGCTGAAGATAATATTTCGCATACAACACATATTATTGGAGGAATTATAGGTGCCACTTTTGGATTTGTCATGGGCAAAAGAGGAAATACTAAAAAATCTATTCCAAAAGAGATGAATCCTTTTTCTTAGCTTACAATCTATCACAAAAAATACCGTTTAAAAAATTCATCATAATAGTCATAAATCTGCGTGCTAAAAACTCGTACAATTTATTATTTTTATGAATTCAAATATAATTATGCAGAATATATCAGATAAAGAAGGGGTTGATTTACTAGCAACAAAATATAAGGCTTTAAAAAGTGAGATTCATAAAGTCATTGTTGGTCAAGATGAAGTTGTAAATCAAGTTATCATGTCAATTTTTAGTCGTGGACACAGTTTACTTGTTGGTGTCCCTGGATTGGCAAAAACCCTACTTATTCAAACAATCTCTGATTCTTTAGGTTTGTCTTTTAAACGAATTCAGTTTACTCCAGATTTAATGCCTTCAGACATTGTAGGGTCAGAAATTTTAGATGAAAGTCGTAATTTCAAATTCATAAAAGGACCTATATTTTCGAACATTGTTTTGGCTGATGAGATTAATCGAACACCTCCTAAAACACAAGCTGCGTTGTTAGAGGCCATGCAAGAGAAAACGGTTACTGCTGCAGGTACACGTTATGAATTGGATAAACCATTCTTCGTTTTAGCAACTCAAAACCCCATTGAACAAGAAGGAACTTATCCACTTCCAGAAGCACAATTGGATCGTTTTATGTTTAACATTTGGGTAGATTACCCTACTTACGAAGAAGAAATTTCAATTGTAAAAGCTACAACTGCTGATAAGAACGAACAACTTCAACCTGTTTTATCTGGGGAAGAAATTATTTATTTTCAAAATTTAGTTCGTCGAATTCCTGTTCCTGAAAATGTTTATGAATATGCCGTAAAACTAGTTGCTAAAACTAGAAAAAACTCTCCACTTAAGCATGAACTTACGGATAAGTATTTAGATTGGGGAGCAGGACCTAGAGCTTCTCAATATTTAATTATTGGAGCAAAGTGTCACGCCGCTGTAAATGGAAAATATTCACCCGATATAGAAGATGTTAAAGCTGTTGCTTTTTCCATTTTAAGACATAGAATCGTTCGTAATTATCGCGCCGAAGCAGAAGGATTTACTATGGAGAGAATAATTAATAATTTAATGAATTCTTAATTTGTGTTATCTCGAGAAGACTATGTAAAGGTTTGTCAAACTTGTACTAAAAGCAAATTTGATAACAAAAAGGGGTTGGTTTGTTCTTTAACTATGGAGCATGCGAATTTCTCTAATTCAATATGTCCTGATATTGAAGTTGATCCTAAAGCGGAAAAAAGACAGGCGCGTACTGCAACAAGTGCTACTGCATATCTAGATTCTCCTACTAGACCTACTGGTCGCCCGAAAGATTTATGGATTGGACTTTTAATGCTTATTGGAGGGACAGTTTGGTTTATTGTTGGAATTGCTGCAATTAATCGGATTTTTTTCTATCCTATCATTTTAGTAGCAATGGGAATCGTTTATATCGTTAAAGGAGGAGGAGCTGTGAATAGTTCGAAAAAAGTAAATGCAGACTCAGATATTTTAGATGATGAAATTATCTAATTCTATTTAGATTATCCAGTTTCATTAACTCATTTTAACTTCCCTTTAACCCTCTTTAACTTTTTTGGTGTTGATTGCTACGTAATTTCACATCAAAAAATAACATGAAAAAGATTAAATTCCTTAGCGTTTTCTTAATTCTTAACATTTCATTTAAATCCAGTAGTTAGGTTATTCACACTGATTTGAGCCCAACTTATTGGATTGAATCTGTTACACCTTCTACGCTTATTTCACCAAGTTCAGAGACACTTATAGATATTGACGGAGATGGGGTTAATAATTATTATTTCAGGTTAGATTTTACTGATTTTGATAGTTGGTGGTGGTGTCATATTGATACTGATAGTAACAATGAGATGGCAAGTGTATTTCCCTTGGATGGTATTTCACCATTCCCAATTCCTTTTCCCGAAGAAGTTATAGGAGGAGATTTAATAGATGATTCACGTGTTTGGGCTGATCTTTCTTTAGATGTAAACGGTGTTCTTGGAATAAGACAGAATACATTAAGTGTTTTAGAACCACATATTGTAAACGAAGGAGATCATTTTGTAGGTTTAAGGTTTGATATTGGAGGAAATGATCATTATGGTTAGATGTTACTCAATGCTAGCGTAAATGATGATTCAATGACAGTTATTGTTAAAGAATATACTTATGAAGCGACTCCCAACACCTCTATTATTGTTGGAGATACTGGAGAAACATCTTCATTAGAACAGAATACCAAAAACGAAATTATTTCATTATTTCCCAACTCTGCTAATGATTTTTTTTAATCTTAAATCGAATTATACCGAATCAATTGATGCGTTAATTATCCGTTCTCAAGATGGGAAGATTGTTTATAAAAGGGATTCTAATTTTCACGAAAAAATTAATCTCAACCAATTAAAAAATGGGCTTTATTTTGTATCTGTTTAAAAAGGTGGAAATGTTTTCTATACTGAAAAACTAATCAAGAAATAGTTGTATCATTTGATTTTTTCTGAGTTTGCTTGATACAACGCTATCTCACCTTAGTCTTGACTAGGGTGAGATTTTTATTTTTAATAAACACGGCTTAAAAAGTTGTTTTTTCTATCTTTGCAGCTTATTAAAAACTTGAGAAAATGAATGCTTTAACAGCCATATCACCTGTAGATGGAAGGTATAGAAATAAAATAGAAAATTTAGCTAATTATTTTTCTGAATTCGCTTTAATCAAATATAGGGTGATGGTAGAAGTTGAATATTTCATTGCCTTAACCGCACCAGAAAACGGAATCAAGGCTTTAAAGAGTTTTCCACAAGATAAGGCAGATGCCTTACGTGAAATTTACACTAACTTTTCGCAAGAAGATGCTTCTAAGATTAAAGAAATAGAGAAAGTCACTAACCATGACGTTAAAGCAGTTGAATACTTCATTAAGGAAAAAATGAATGCGTTGGATTTAACGCAATTTGAAGAATTCATTCACTTTGGACTTACATCTCAAGATATTAATAATACTGCTGTTCCCCTTTCATTAAGAGATGCGATTCATGAAGAATATATTCCTTTGTTGGATGAATTAATTCATACACTTCACGATTTTTGTCAAGAATGGAAAGAGATTCCAATGTTAGCAAGAACACATGGGCAACCTGCTTCACCAACGCGCTTAGGAAAAGAAATTTATGTTTTTGTAGAGCGGTTAGACATTCAGAAAAGACATTTATTGGCCGTGCCATTTTCTGCAAAATTTGGGGGAGCCACCGGAAATATGAATGCGCATTATGTTGCTTTTCCAGATAATGATTGGGTAGCTTTTGCGAATAATTTTGTAAACGGAATTTTACAAATTGATAGAAGTCAAACGACAACTCAAATAGAGCACTATGATAATGCAGCTGCTCTTTTTGATGCAATGAAGCGAATTAATTCGATTATTTTAGATTTGGATCGTGACATGTGGACTTATATTTCAATGGATTACTTTAAACAAAAAATTAAAGCTGGAGAAATTGGTTCATCTGCAATGCCGCATAAAGTAAACCCAATTGATTTTGAAAACTCAGAAGGAAATATTGGTTTGGCAAATGCAGTATTTGAGCACCTGGCGGTGAAACTTCCTGTTTCCCGTTTACAACGAGATCTTACCGATTCAACCGTACTAAGAAATGTTGGAGTTCCTATAGGACATACACTCATTGCGATTAAATCTACATTAAAAGGATTGAACAAGCTTTTACTAAATAAACAAAAACTTAACGCAGATTTAGAAGATAATTGGGCTGTCGTGGCAGAAGCAATTCAAACTGTTTTGAGAAGAGAAGGGTATCCTAAACCTTATGAAGCTTTAAAAGGGTTAACAAGAACAAATGAAGCTGTTACAGCTGATAGCATTGCTGCATTTATAGATACATTGGATGTTTCAGAAAGTATAAAAGCTGAATTAAAGCAAATCAAACCGCAGAATTTTACTGGAATTAATATGGTTAACTAGTTTAATTCTTTTAAAGAATAAAGAATGTTAATCTAAACCTTCAAGTACTTCTTTTAGTTTATCTTTATCTTGTATTGATAATTCAAAAGCGACGCTTTTATTGTCCGCCTCGTCTAATTTAGTCATGAAGTTGTTCAAAAATTCTGAATCCGTTTCATACTTCTTACATTTACTACAGATAAGCTGATGTAATTTAATTTGAAGTTTTTCTGAGAGATTTAACTCTGTTAAATGTCCCTTTTCAATATAGTAGGTTATTTTTTCACAATTCTTCACAATTCAAACCACTTTTACAATACTATTTCATTAATCCCTTCTTTGACAAGGTTCGTTTTATTTAGTCGGAGTTAAAATTTTCTCCTTACACTTTTTTCTACTTTTTTGTAAAAAAATCACAATTTAATAAATCTATTATACATTTCAAGAGGTAATGGATACATTTCAAATAAACATATACATGTCTAGTGCATTCAAAACGAAGCGCACTTTATACTATTCAGTAAAAAATAAAGTTGGTTGATTAAAATAATTGACTTTTACAGTAAATAAGTTATTTCCTAAGTGCTTCTAGTGCTTTTCTAAGTTGATCTTTATCGCCATTTGATAATTCTGCAGCAGCTTCTGCATTATCTTCTTTCAATAATCCAATGACATCATTGATCACTTTTGAATCAGGTGCATAATTCTTACAACAATTACATATCATTTTATGTAATTTAACTTGAAGTCTTTCTGAAAGGTTCAACTTTGTAAGATGTCCTTTTTCTATATAATATGTTATCTTTTCACAATTCATTTAGGCGAACCATTTCTTTTCTAAACAATCTCTAAGTTGTAATTTAGCTCTGTGCATAATTACCCACAAGTTTGACGGTGTAATGTCATGTTCTTTACAAACTTCTTCACTCTCTTTTCCTTCAACCATTTTATCAAGAACAATTCCTTTCCATTTTGCCGGAAGTAAATTTATGCATCCTGCAATTGCTTCTCTCAATTCTGTGTTTTCGATTTCTGTATCAATTTCTGAAAGTCTCCCTTGAGGTTGAAATCCTTCCAAGAATCCACCTCTCATCATGCCTTCTGAAGTGAAAAAAGACATAGGCTTAGTCTTACGCGATTCTTGCTTTCTCCAGTGATCAATAATTTTTCTTTTTAAGATCGAAAAAAGCCAAGTTTTGACTGTACTTTTCCCTTGAAATCTATCAATCCCTTTAAGCGCAGAAACAAATGTATCTTGCACTAAATCTTTCGCAAGATCTTGATCGTTTAAACGTACATTAGCGTAATTAAATAAGATATCCGCGTAATCATCAACCCATGTGGAGGTATCTATGCCTACATTATTTTCAATCATGCGTCAAAGCTATGGAAAATTACGCAAATTGTCTAACTTTTTGTGTCATAAAATTGTCAGAGCGTGTAAACGGTAAACTAGCTTTTTGAGTGTAAAAGAAGATGTCAAATAGATTAAATGTGATCTTTTTTTAACACCTTCCTTAAAAATCGTTTATAAATTTACCGCATCTGACAGGGAATACTCTCCTTTTTCAATCAATTTATTCGCAATTAATCGACGTGCATTTTTAGTGTTGAATGGTGCTATTTTCGTAAATCTTTTTAATCCCAGCAACATCATTCTTAATTCATCATCTTCTACAAATGCCATTAAAGCATCTTTTCCAGATTTATTAATTTTATCTGCAGCATCAAAGAAAAATGTTTTTACCAAAGCAATATAAGCTTCATTATTTGCTTCACCTTTCTTTTCAATCATTTTTTCAACACGTAATAAAACAGATTCAGCAGAATATATTTCGTTTGCAACATCTGCAATATTCATCAAGATTTCTTGTTCTTTGCTTAACTGCATCATTAACTTTTGAGCAGCTGTTCCGGCTACCATCATCAACGCTTTCTTAAAATTTTTAAGTGCTCTCTTTTCCTCTGCAAACACCCCTTCTGGAAGATCTTCAAAATCAGGAATACTCATTAATTCATTTGCTACGGCCATTGCAGGTTCCATCAAATCTAATTCTCCTTTCATTGCTTTCTTAAGAATCATATCCACTGTAAGCAAACGGTTGATTTCGTTTGTTCCTTCAAAAATCCGATTGATTCGTGCATCTCTATAAGCCTTTTCGACAGAAGATTCTGCTGAAAATCCCATTCCTCCAAAAATTTGAACACCTTCATCCACACAATAGTCTAATACTTCAGATCCTATTACTTTAAGCATTGCACATTCCGCAGCGAATTCTTCGATTCCTTTTAATGTTGCCTTTTGCTTGTCCATTCCTTCTACAACTTTTCCTGCAATTGCTTCATCAATATTTGCCGCTGCTCTATATACAGCAGCCTCAAGCGCAAACGTTTTGATCGCTTGCTCTGCTATTTTATGTCGAATTGCTCCGTATTTTGATATTGGACGAGCAAATTGTTCTCTTTCATTAGCGTATCTCACTGAATGATTAATTACCTCTTTTGATCCACCCAAAACACCTGCTGCTAGTTTAATTCGACCAATATTCAAAATATTTAATGCAATTTTAAACCCTTGATTTCTTTCTCCCAAAAGGTTCTCAACTGGAATTTTAACATTGTTAAAAAAGACCTGTCGTGTTGACGAGCCTTTAATTCCCATCTTTTTTTCTTCAGGATTTAACGAAATTCCTTCTAAATTCGCCTCAACAATAAATCCAGTTAAATTATCATCTCCATCTAACTTAGCGAATACAGTAAAAACATTTGCAAAACCAGCATTTGTAATCCACATTTTTTGCCCATTAATAATGTAATGCTTACCATCATCCGATAATTTAGCTGTTGTTTTTCCAGAGTTAGCATCTGAGCCAGAACTAGGTTCAGTTAAGCAATATGCCGCTTTCCATTCTCCTATAGCCAATTTTGGAATATATTTCTGCTTTTGTTCTGCAGTTCCGTAATATAAAATTGGCAATGTGCCAATTCCTGTATGTGCACCGTAAGCTACAGAGAAAGAATGTCCTCTTCCAAGATATTCAGTAGCTAAAACAGATGTTGGAAAATCAGCTCCCATTCCATTTAAATCAAGAGGGACAGACATACCTAACATTCCTAATTCACCCGCCTTTTCCAATAATGAGGGCATTAGTCCTTCTTCCATTGAATCAATTCGATCCAAATTCGGATCAATTTCTTGCCGAATAAAATCAAGACAAGTTTGGGCTATCATTTTTTGTTCTTCTGTGTAATCTTCTGGTGTAAAAATATCATTTGAATTTGTTTCTTTAATAATAAATTCACCTCCTTTAATTGGCATTTTTTCTTCCATCTTTCTCTTTTTTTACAACACTTTATACATTAATTTATGTGGCCCTATTTTTGGCACTTGATAGATTTCTCCTTTCGTTTCAAAACTTTGCCTTTCGTAGAATCCTGTGGCTATAATTCTTGCATCACACCAAAGCAATTCTACTTCTCTTTCTTTCAATTCTTTAATTATTTGTTCTATTATTTTTGCTCCAACTCCTTCACCTCTTACACTTGGTGCGGTAGCCATAGCCCTAAGGCGATATTGTCTAGGTGTTTCAAACTTTTTATTTTTTTGAGCAATTAGTGTAGATGTTCCAACAATCTCACTATTTTTTGTGGCACCAATATGAAATGTTGTAATTAAACTATCCGGTTCTATTGCGCAAGCATCCAAATTATCTAAGTGTGGCCAAAGAACCGCATGACGCAGTACTTTTACTTCTTCTTTATCCAAAAATCTTATTTCAATTTTACTTTCCAACGCTATAACATTTCTATTACTCCAGCTGCTCCTTGCCCAGTACCAATGCACATGGTAACAACACCATATTTTCCGTTTCTTCGCTTTAGCTCATTCATTATTTGAACGGACAACTTTGCTCCCGTGCATCCGAGAGGGTGTCCTAATGCAATCGCTCCTCCATTCACATTTACAATATCTGGATTTAATCCAGCACCTTTGATTACCGCTAAAGATTGAGATGCGAAAGCTTCGTTTAATTCAAACAAGTCTATATCATTCAGTTTTAACCCAGCCATTTTTATCGCTCCAGGAATTGCATCTATTGGTCCTACTCCCATAATTCTTGGTTCAACTCCAACTACTTTATATGAAACTAACCGAGCAATTGGTTCAAGGTTTAATTTTTTGACCATTTCTTCGGACATCATTAAACAAAAAGCAGCTCCATCAGACATTTGGGATGCGTTTCCTGCTGTTACACTTCCATCTGCAGAAAAAACTGGTCTTAATCGCTTTAATGCATCAACTGTCGTTCCTTTTCTTGGGCCTTCATCTTTAGTAATTGTTTTTACCCGTTCAGCTCTTTTTCCATTTTCATCTAAATAAATTTCATTGACATTTATTGGAACAATTTCAGAATCAAATTTCCCTTCTTCCTGTGCCTTCAGCGCTTTCATATGAGAATTAAATGAGAACATATCTTGTTCTTCTCTAGTAACACCATATTTTCTAGCAACTTCTTCAGCTGTATTTCCCATTCCCCAATACCAATCTGCATGATCTTTTGTGATCTTGGCGTTTGGAACAACACGCCAACCTCCCATTGCAATAGCAGACATGGACTCTGTTCCGCCAGCAATGATGACATCTGCAATTCCTGCTTCAATTTTTGCTTTTGCAATCGCCATTGTTTCTATTCCTGAAGAGCAATATCTATTAACTGTCATTCCAGGGACTTTTGTTGTATCTAGGCCCATCAATGAAATAAACCTTCCGATATTTAATCCTTGTTCTGCTTCTGGCATTGCATTTCCAACAATAACATCATCTATTAGTTCTTGATCTAATTGCGGTACTTCCGACAAAATTTGTTTAATTACATCTGCAGCCAAATCATCAGGACGTGAAAAACGAAATCCTCCTTTATTGGCTTTTCCTACTGCTGTTCTATATGCTTTTACTATATATGCTGTTCTCATTTTAACTCGTTTTAATGCTGATGATGTTTAATTAATTTGGCCAATTAATTTCTCAAAATTTTACCTTTTGTGACTATTGATTGGATTCGCTCCAATGTTTTCTTTTTAGTACATAATTTCAAAAAAGCTTTTCGTTCTAAATCAAGTAAATATTGTTCATCTACTTGTGTTAGTTCTGATAAATCTCCTCCAGCTAAAACAAAACCAAGTTCTTCTGAAATTAACTTATCGTGTTCAGAAATGTAATGTCCATGTTCCATTGTATCTGCACCTACATGAACTATTCCTAATCCTTCTTGTCCAAGTATTGTTATATTTCTTTCTTTTACAGGTTGAGTATATCCAGAATTATAAAGAGATAAGCATGCTTCCTTTGCTCTAGTTAACTGATAATCTCTATCAACAACAACCTCATCAATTCCTTTTCTAAGATAACCCAATTCGTAAGCCTCATATGCGGATGTGGAAACCTTTGCCTGACCAATTGTCAAAAATTGATCTCTGAATCTATTTATTCTAACATCTCCTTCTTTTAAATTATCGGAAAAACGTTTTGCGAATTCCTTTGTTCCGCCTCCACCAGGGATTAAACCTACTCCAAACTCCACTAAGCCCATATATAATTCAGAATGTGCAATTACTTTGTCTGCATGCATTGACATTTCACATCCACCTCCTAGCGCCATATTATGTGGAGCAACAATGACTGGACAAGAGGAATAACGAATCCGCATCATTGTATCTTGAAAAGATTTAATGGCAAAATTCAATTCATCATATTCCTGCTCAACTGCCATCATAAAAATTAATCCGACATTTGCTCCAGCAGAAAAATTCTGCCCTGTGTTAGATATTACAAGACCTTTATACGTTGTTTCTGCTAAATCAATTCCTTTATTTATTCCTTGCAGAACGCCTCCTCCAATTGTATTCATTTTTGTATGAAATTCTAAGTTTAAAACACCATCTCCTAAATCAATTAAATGACAATCGTTATTTCTCCAAACAGTATTGGAATCTCTTAAATTGCCTAAGAATAAAAGTGATTCTGTTCCAGGAATAATTTTATACGCTTTAGTAGCAGTATCATAAAAAAACCGTTGGCCATTTTCTACTTTATAAAACGTTTTTATTCCAGCGTCCAACATTTCTTGAATCCATGGCGCAACTTTTTTATCATTTTCTTGGATGGTTTTTGCAAAACCTTCTACCCCAACAATATCCCACGTTTCAAATGGGCCTAACTCCCATCCAAAGCCTGCTCTCAATGCATCATCAATTTTGTATAATTCATCAGATATTTCTGGTAAGCGATTCGAAACGTAAGCAAAAAGTCCAGAAAATGCCTTTCGATAAAATTCACCTGCTTTTCCTTTATCTGCAAATAATACTTTTGTTCTTGTCGCTAAATCATCTATTGTCTTTGTTTGTGCTAAAACTGGGATATTTGCTTTTGATTTGCTTTGATATTCAAGTGTTTTTAGATTTAACGACAGAATTTCTTTTTTACCGTCATTAACTACTTTTTTATAAAATCCTTGTTTTGTTTTAGATCCAAGCCATTTTTTATCAACCATATCATTGATATAACTTGGTAATTTAAATTGTTCATTCTCTTCGTCATTTGGACAATTTTCACGAACACCATTTGCTACGTGAACCAATGTATCTAATCCAACAACATCACACGTTCTAAAAGTAGCTGATTTAGGTCTTCCTAAAACCGGCCCTGTTAGTTTATCAACCTCTTCAATTGTTAGTCCCATTTCATCTACTAAATGAAAAAGAGACATAATAGAATAAACACCTACTCTATTTGCTATAAACGCTGGAGTATCTTTGCAAAAAACAGTTTTTTTTCCTAAAAATCGTGCTCCATAAAACATATGAAAATCAACAATCTCAGGTGCTGTTTTGGGTGTAGGAATAATTTCAAGTAAACGCAAATAACGTGGTGGGTTGAAAAAATGTGTTCCACAAAAATGTTTTTGAAAATCTTCACTTCTTCCTTCCAGCATCATATGAATTGGAATTCCAGAAGTATTTGAAGAAACTAATGTCCCTAGTTTTCTATACTTATCAACCTTATCAAAAATGATTTTCTTTATATCTAAGCGCTCCACAACAACCTCTATAATCCAATCACATGTGCTTATTTTTTCAAAGTCGTCATCAAAATTCCCTGTCTTTATTCTGCTCGCAAATGATTTTTTATAAATAGGTGATGGTTTAGATTTTAGCGCTCCCTTCAAAAAATTGTCAACTAAACGATTTCGAACCGACTTGTCTTCTAAAGTTAATCCCTTACTTGCTTCTGCTTCCGTCAGCTCTTTTGGAGTCATATCTAAAAGAATAACATTGCATCCAATATTAGCAAAATGACAAGCGATTGCAGATCCCATTACCCCAGATCCTATGACGGCTACTTTTTTAATTTTTCGATTCATGCGTTTACGTTTTCTAAACTATTTTAATACGGTTTCCTTATTGTCTTCTAATAATTCATCTAATATTCCATCTACCTTATCCATCACATCAAAGAAGGCTTTAACTTTTGATTTTGGCAGATTTCCATGTAACTTCTCATTAAAAGTAACGACAACATCTCTGGCTTTCTTTCTTTTCTCCAAACCTTCGTTTGTCAGAAAAATTAATGACTTCCGCTTATCGTGTTCATCTGCTTTTCGTAAAATAAGTCCATTGTCTTCCATACTTTTTAATGTCCTTGACAAACTGGTTGGTTCCATTCCCATCTTCGGCCCTAACGAAGTACTTGGAGTTCCTTTTTTTTCGATATTTAGTAATATAAATCCCCAAGAAAATGATATGCCATGACTTGCGGCAATTTGGTTGTAATATCGAGATATTTTAAACCAGTTATTTCTAACATGGAATTCAAACAATTGTTCTTTATTCATTAAATATTTAATTATCTTTGAATCAAATATAACAATTATACTACTATGCATGCATAATTAATTGTTTTTATTTTATCTCTTATTTTTTAATTTCCTTTCAATTATGCGCGTTTTTTTTAGTCGATTTATTTTTGTATCCATTTTCTTCATCAGTATTCACTATAATACAAACGTTTTAAGTCAAGGATCTCCTCTTAATTTGAATGAAATAATGGCTGGAAATGATTTTATCGGACATCAGCCAAATGGGTTCAATTGGTCACCTTCAAGTAAAGAGGTTTATTTTAGGTGGAATAAGGACAATAAAGAAATTGCTTCATATTATCGTTACTCATTAAAGAATGAATCTTTAGATGAAATTAAAACAATTGCTGAACAACCATTACCCTTAAATGGATTTCGGTCAAATAAAGAGCAATCAATTTTCTTTTTTAAACGAGGAAATAACTTATATCAATGGAAAAAAGGAAATACTCAACTAATTTATTCCAAAACAAGTCAATATAATATTCAAGGCATCTATAATAATCAGCTTGTGCTAAAAGAAGGAAACGATTTAATAGCAATCAACCTTGAAACGCAATCATACAAACAACTAACCTACTTTTCTGAAGGTTCGTCTCCGAAGGAAAAAAAAACATTGAGTTATTTAGAACAACAACAACTTGATTTGTTTAGAACAATTCAAATGGAGAAAACATTGGAAGAAGCGCAAAAGGAGTTTAATAAAAAACATTCGCCCCGTTCTATTTCTCCTTTTTATCTTGAAAACAAATCATTGGGAAGAATTGAAATATCTTCTAACTTGTCGTATGCGGTTTTTAGAGTGGATGATTACTCGTCGAATGCTACAACATCTTTTACTGAACACATTACTAAAGATGGATATACAAAATCAAAGAATGCACGATCTAAAGTTGGTGGAAAAAACCCTTCTCATGAACTATACTTATGGGATTTTGAACGTGACAGTGTTTTAAATATCGATTTCAAAGGGCTTTCTGGAATCAATTTGATTCCAGACTTTTACGAAGATTATCCTGACAAGACACCTAAATCGTATTCAAAGGAATTAATTTATCATATTCACGGCTTTAATTCTACAAATGACAAATGTTTAATAGAAATCAAGTCTTATGATAACAAGGACCGTTGGATTGTTTATTTAAATACTGACAACGGTCAATTTGTTGAACTTGACCATCAACATGACGAGAAATGGATTGGAGGTCCAGGAATAACAGGATGGAAATCAGTTCCAGGAAATTTAGGCTGGGTCAATGACAAAAATCTTTATTTTCAATCGGAAAAAACAGGTTTCTCTCATTTATATTTATCTAATTGCGATAACCCTTCTATTATTAATCAACTTACTAAAGGTGAATATGAAATTCATGATGTTAGTTTGTCGAAAGATCATTCAACGTTTTTTATCACAGCAAACAAAAATCATCCTGGAAATCGCTCTTTCTACCATTTAGATATTAAATCTAAAGAAATGACACCAATTCTTGTTTCAGATGGAAATCATCAAGTCCGTATATCTCCGGATGAAAAATGGCTACTTATTAATTACTCATATAAGAATAAGCCTTGGGATTTATATTTAGCTGAAAACAAAGCTGGATCGAAAATGAAACAAATTACAAAGTCTACTACAGCCTCTTTTGAAAGTTATGATTGGAGAGCACCAGAAGTGATCACGTTTAAAGCAAGCGACGGACAGAATGTTAATGCCAGAATATATGTCCCTGAAGAATCAAAAAAGAATAATGCGGCTGTTTTATTTGTTCATGGTGCAGGATATTTGCAAAACGCACACAATTGGTGGAGTGGTTATCACCGTGAGTTTATGTTTAACAATCTTCTTTGCGATTTAGGTTATACTGTTTTAGACATTGATTATAGAGCGAGTAAAGGTTATGGAAGAGATTTTAGAACAGCAATCTACAGACACATGGGCGGAAAAGATTTAAGCGATCATTTAGATGGTAGAAAAATGTTAATCGATAATTATAATATTGATCCTAATAAGATCGGAATTTATGGGGGTTCATATGGTGGTTTTATTTCCATTATGGCGTTACTCACTGAACCCGGAAAATTTAGATGCGGTGCAGCGATTCGTTCTGTCACGGATTGGGCACATTACAACCATCCTTATACTTCTAATATTTTAAATACTCCCTCAGAAGATCCAGTTGCATTTAAAAAAAGTTCTCCAATTTACTTTGCAGATAATTTAGAAGATCGACTTTTAATGCTTCATGGAATGGAAGACGATAATGTTCAATATCAAGATGTAGTTCGATTGAGCCAGCGCTTTATAGAATTGGGTAAAACGAATTGGGATCTTATAGGTTATCCAATAGAACCTCATGGATTCAAAGAAACAACTAGTTGGATAGATGAATATGGTCGGATTCTAAAATTATTTCAAGAAGAGTTACTAGATAAAGAGTAATAAAAAAGCCTCCAAAACTGGAGGCTTTTTTATTTATTGTTTAATAATTTTCTTTGTCAGAATTTGATCTTCTTTTATCAGTTGAACAAGATAAGTTCCTTTTGATAAATCTTCAAAATTCATTTCTTGAACTCCTGGAGCAATATTTTCATATTGTCTTAATATTTGTCCTTGAATATTTCTAATGATAACTGCATCTATTTCTTGATCAACATCTAAATAGACAAGCAATCTCGTTGGATTAGGATAAAGATTAACATTAAACGTAATCTCTTCTTCTTCGATTCCAACATTCTCGATAATAATTGGATTTTCTATTCGATTAGAAGGGGCACTACATCCTAAATCATCTGTATAAATCACCCAATATTCTCCATTCATACCAATATCGAGATAATTTAATGAGTCATCTGTTTCTCCAATCAATAGACTCCCTTCATAAACCCATTGATTGCCCAATTCAAATGAAGAGATAATAAATACACTATCTACTACTAATACCGGAGGTATTGGCAATGGATTAACTGTAACTACAACCTCATCCGTATTACTACAACCTTCACTATCTGTAACTTCAACATTATAAATAGTTGTCGAAGTTGGACTTGCGTAAGGATTACTTATTAAGAAATTAGATAATGTAGGGTCAAAATCCCAGACATAAATATCTCCACCGGTCGCATTTAACATAACAGAATCTCCTAAACAAACCATTAAGTCTGGCCCTGCAGAAACGATTGGAATTTCATTTACTACAACTGTAATGTCATCTGAATTTACACACCCATTAGCATCTACACCTGTAACGGTGTAATCTCTCGTTGAAATCGGAGACGCCCATGGGTCATTAATATCTAATGCTGATAAACTTGGATCAGAATCCCACGTATACACAACTGCTCCACTCGCATCAAATTGGACCGAGTCACCTAAACAAATTGCTTCATCTGGTCCTGCATTAACCATTGGCAATGCATTCACTTCAACAAACACTGTATCTCTATTCGAGCATCCATTAATATCTGTCCCTTCTACAATATAGTCTGTACCAATAACAGGAGTTGCGAATGGATTGAATACGTCCGTTTCAGATAATGTAACATCTGCATTCCAAATATACATATCCGGTAAACCACCACTTACGAAAAGTTGAACGGATTCACCCACACAAACTATAGTATCTTCTCCAGCATCAATATTCGGAAGGCTTGTTGTTGAAACAATTACTGAATCTATATTAGAACAACCATTATCATCTGTTCCCACTACAAAGTATTCTTTTATTGTTGTCGGAAAAGCATATGGGTTAGGAATATCTAAATCAGATAATGTAGGATCAGTATTCCAAAGATAGGTTACCGCTCCCGTAGCATTTAACATTACAGAATCTCCAACGCAAACATTTTCATCAGCACCAGCATTTACTACAGGTAAATCAAACAATGAAATTGTAATTGAGTCTCTATTTTCACAGCCATTATCATCTGTTCCAGTCACAAAATACTCTGTATCTGCTACAGGGGTTGCATTTGTAGTTGCTCCCAGCAAAACTGAAAGTGTTGAATTAAAATCCCACACATATGTAACAGCTCCTGTTACAATTAAACTCACCGTTTCTTCAGGACAGATTGAAATATCATCTCCAACTTCAACCACAGGTAAATCGAAAACCACAACTGTTTCACTCACCATATTTGTACAACCATTTGAATCGATAACAGTCAAGTCATATGTTCCACCTGCAAAAACAACTGTTAAGCTATCAGTACTTCCTGTTGACCAATCATATTCAGAAAATGTATTCGAATACAAGACAACTGAATCTCCTGAGCAAAATTCTAATGGTGTATCATGTAAAATTACTGGAACTGGGAGTTCGTTAACGGTCACTGTAACAGTATCAAAATCAATACAACCTGATAAACTTGTACTACTTACTGTATACACAGATGTCTCATCAGGTGTTGCATTCACATCTTCACAAAGAGTACATGATAAACTACCCATATCTCCTGAAATTACATCCCAAGTGATATCATCTCCACCTGTTGCACTTAACATAACCGATTCTCCGATACAAATTGCAGTATCTGCAGATGCTTCCGTTGTTAATTGACAATACTTTATTGTACTATAATCTAAATTTGTAGCACCACCATGACTGTTTCCAGTAATATAAATATTTTCTGTAGGGTCTAATTCCATTTTTACAGCTTGGTCACTATTTGATGAAGGGCCATCAAAAATTGTAGTCCAAACTCTTGAGCCATCTGCTCCATCATAACGCAATGTTGTTACATCATTATTTGTAGCGGCAAAGAAACTATAACCTGTTACATAAACATTTCCTGTTGTTGGTGCAACCATCAAATCTGTTGCTTCATCAAATTCTAACCCTTCTGTTGAAAACCTGTCAGCCCATAATTCTGTTCCTAAATCATCATAGGCAATTGTATAATAATCTTCTGCAGTTGCCATACTTTGGCTACGTCCAGTTACAAACACATCTCCAGCAGTATTCGTTGAAACTGCATTTACAACATCTACCCCTTCAGCATCTCCAGCATAAATTCGTTTCCATTGAAGAGCTCCTGTTGCGTTTGTAAACTTCATTGTCAAATAATCCTCTTCATTAATGATATCCGTAAAGCCCGACCCCCCTAAAATGATATCTCCTGAACCATCTAACGTAATTGCATTCGGAGTATCCAAATTCCCAAAATCAGAATCTTCTGTAACCGACCATTGAATAATTCCGGCAGAATTATATTTAACTAATCGAAAATCGAAGAATGTCGATCCCGGAGAGAACTCATGATGACCTGCAACATAAACATTTCCAGCAGCATCAGTTTCAACTAATTTAGCATCATCACTTCCTGTTCCTCCAAAAGAATCAGACCATAATAAAGTTCCTGAAGAATTGTATTTTATTGTTGTAAAGTCATTGTTTCCTGATCCAATATTTATAGACCCTACAACTATAACGTTATCGAGGTTATCAATTGCAATATCTGAAGGAAAGTCAAAATTAGATGAACCCGTGTTTATTACTTCCCACAACTCTGCCCCTGTATCACCATCATATTTGATCGTAACAATATCAAAATCAGACCCTCCTGTAAATCTCGATCCTGTTATGATTACATTATTATCTCCATCAAGAACAATTCCTCTTGCTTCATCAATTCCTACGCCACCATAGGACGTACTCCATAATTCTGTCCCATCAGGATCATATTTAACCGTAACAATATCAAAGCTTGTTCCAGAAAAAGAAGTTCCTACAACGTAGGTATTTCCTGAAGCATCTAACTTCAAATCAACTGCAACATCTGTGAAACTTCCTGCTCCGTCTAATCTAGACTCCCACTGAATGTTAATCTGAGCCTGAACAGAATAGAAACAGAATAACACTGAAAATAGCACTAAAAAACTTCGTAGCATAGTTTGTTTTTTCATTTCAACTGACTAAGGTAGATAAAAATTTAGTCGAATCAAAAAAAAAGAACGATCAACCAACCATTCCCTAAGATAAAGAAATTAAAAATTTGCATTCAGCATATAATATTAATACCTTAGCGGATTAATAAGTTTACGTCTAATCAACGTTTGAACGTATGAAAAAAATTCTGCTATTGACTTTTATGTTCTCCGCATTTTTTGCGAAAGCCACTCATATTGTGGGAGGAGAGCTTATTTACGAGCACCTTGGGGGCTCTTCATATTACCTCACTTTAAAGTTATTTAAAGACTGTAATCCTGGGACGGCTAACTTTCCAAATGATGTTGAAATTGAAGCTTTTTCTGGTTTTGGGTTAGATACTATTGGAGTTTCAAGCCCTGTAATTGTATTACCTCGTTTAGGACGGGATACGTTAGATCCTGAGGTTGATACCTGTGCTTTTAATCCAGGTGTTTGCGTGGAAGAAGCTATATTTGGTGGAATTGTGAGCCTTCCTCCTGTTGCTGGAGGTTATCATTTATTTTATCAAACCTTTGCTCGGAATGCTAGTTTATTAAATGTTGTATCTCCTTTAACTACTGGTGAAAGTTTTTATGCATATATTCCTGATAATGCAATTTATTTAACAAATTCCAGTCCAGTATTTTCAAACTCTCCACCTGTTTTCGTATGTCGAGATCAAGACTTAAATTTGGATTTCTCCGCAACGGATGCTGATGGTGATTCTTTAGTTTATTCATTTTATCAGCCTTATAATGGTCGCCCATTCTTTCACCCTTTACACTTTGACCCGGTTTTATTTTATCCGACGATTGACTTAGCTGGAACACCTCCGGACAACATTACCTTTCCTACTGCAACTTATTCTGCAGGATTCTCTGCAGATAATCCTTTGAACTCTATTTCTGGCACTCCTTTAACGATCAGTTCTACTGGGGTTATTAATGGTGCTCCCGAAGCTGTAGGACAATATGTTGTTGGTGTAATGGTAGAAGAATATAGAGACGGTGTTAAAATCGGAGAAATTGTTCGAGATTTCCAATTCAATGTTTTAAACTGTCCTCCTCCGCAAAATGCAGATATTGGAGCATTAGATGGTTGTTCTGGATTAGCGATTGATTTTATTAATAACAGTGGTGATGGTGCTACTGGTTTTTTCTGGGACTTTGGTACCGGTGATCCAGGAGATACAAGTATCGTCGAAGAACCAACTTTTGATTTCACTCCATTTGGATTTGGAACATATGAAATTACTTTAATTGCTCAGAAAGGAACCAATTGTGCAGATACGGCTACTTTTTCATTAACAATATCTGGTGTTGTTGCCGATTTTGCTATCCCTGATACGGTTTGTACTTTCGAACCAATTAATTTCATGGATAACTCTACTTCGGAAATCAATGGTGTAATTGATACTTGGGAGTGGGACTTTGGTGATGGTACTACGTCATCTTTGGAAGATCCTACTCATGATTACAGTACTGCAGGAGATTATACAGTTCGTCTAATTGTCTCTTCAAATGTTGGATGTAGTGATACTTTAGAACAAATGATTCATGTTCGAGAACATCCTGGCGCAGGTATTATGCCAATGATGGGATGTATAGGTCTTGACGTGACTTTTACTAATACTAGTGCATCTGATGCAGAAGGTTTCCATTGGGATTTTGGTACTGGTTTCCCTGCCGATACAAGTGACTTGTTTGAACCTTCTTTTACTTTTCCTGATTTTGGAATGTATACGATAACATTAATTACGCAACCGAATACCTTTTGTGCAGATACTGTAATGTATGACATTTTAATTTCTAATGCAGTAGCCGATTTTATCGCGCCAGACACAACATGTACAAACGTACTAATTGATTTTGAGGATATTTCTACTGTCGAAAACGGAGAAATATTTAGCTGGGAATGGGATTTTGGTGATGGTTCATTCTCTACCGAATCGGACCCGTCGCATGGTTATACGAGTGAAGGTGATTTCACAGTAACTTTAATCGTTATTTCAACAATTGGATGTGCTGATACAATTTCTAAAACAATTCACATTGAAGATGCTCCTCAAGCTTTAATTGGGCCGACCGATTTTTGTTCAGGGCTAACAATAGACTTTATTAATGCAAGTGAACCAGGTGCAACAGGTTTCTTTTGGGATTTTGGTACTGGGTTTATTGCTGACACGAGTATTCTCGAAAATCCTACATTCACCTACGACTCATTTGGTGGTTATACTGTAACACTAATTACGCAAAAAGGTACTGTCTGTGAAACAAGTATTGATGTTGACATTATTATTTCTGATTTGACTGCTGCCATCTCTGCACCTGATACAACATGTGTTGGAAGCGAAATCGATTTTATGGATTTTTCCGTTACAGTATCTGGAACTACTATAACTGAATGGGATTGGAATTTTGGAGACTTATTCACATCTGACCTTCAAAATCCAAATCACTTGTACAGTGATGCAGGAGATTATACAATAGAGTTTGTTGTTACTTCAGATGTAGGTTGTACAGATACACTATTTCATGATATTAATGTTCAAGTACTTCCAATTGCTAATGCTGGATTAGATACTGCAGTTTGTTTAAGTGACCCTAGTTTGATGCTAGATGGAATAATTGAAAACGCAACTTCAGGAATTTGGTCTTCTACTGGTGCAGGAACTTTTTCTCCATCTGAAACAGATTTAGATGCAACTTACTTTCCTTCTTTGGATGAGCTCATTGCTGGATCAACGCAACTAATCTTAACAACTGTTGGAAATGGGTTCTGTGAAGCGCAAATGGATACTATTACAGTCAATTACCTTGGAGACCCAGAAGTTAATGCTGGTCCTGACATAAATGTTTGTGATGATGCAACTTCAGTTGATTTATTAGCTACAATTGGTTTCGGAACAAATATCGTTTGGACAACAGAAGGAGATGGAACTTTTGATGATGATGAATCATTGTCTACCACTTATGATTTTGGTCCTCTTGATATTGCTTCTGGTGAAATTACAATATTCATTAATACATTTAATTTTTCAGGATGTATGGATGACGCAGATACTGTAGTTATTTTCTTAAATGAACCTCCTACAATTGACATGTTTAATGATACCATCATTTGTTCTGGATTTCCTCTTCTTTTAGAATCTAACTCAAGTACAGAAAACGCAAATTGGGGAACATCTGGTGACGGAATCTTTGATCCTGTAATGGGTGAAACTACAACATATATGCATGGCCCAATGGATTTGGCAGATGGAACTTTTGAAATTTATATTGAAAGTGCTGATAACGGAGGATGTCCTGCCGTATTTGACACATTATCTGTTACTGTTATTCCAAGCCCTACCCCAGCATTCACCGTTACCGAAGTTTGCTTTGGGTTGCCAACAGAATTTGAAAACATGTCTACAAGTGTTGATCCAATAGATGAATTCCTCTGGATTTTTGAATCAAGTGAAACTTCTACGGATGAAAATCCTTCACATACATTTACTTTTCCTGGAGTTCATAATGTACAACTTATTTTAACTTCTGAAAATGGATGTATGGATACATTAACTCAAGAAGTACTTTCTCACTTTATTCCAGAACCTAATTTTGATGTGCCAACACCTTGCTTAAATGGAGGAACGCAATTTATAGATTCAACTTTTGTTGGAAATTCAATGGCTGTTTCTTGGAATTGGGATTTTGGAGATGGATCGCCTAATGACACAACTCAAAACCCAATACATCAATATAATGCTCCAGGAACGTATGAAATAACATTATCTGTTACTTCAGAATTTGGATGTTCAAACGATACAATTATACCGCTTATAATTAACCTTGGTCCTACTGCCGACTTCAGTGTTAATCCTGCAAGTACAAATCCTTTTGTCGACATCACTTTTACAGATGAATCTACTGAAGATGGAGTACCTATTATATCTTGGGATTGGGATTTTGATGATGGAGATAGTTCTAATACACAAAACACAAGTCATCAATACGATACAGAAGGTGAATATAATGTTCAACTTGTTATTGCAGATGAACTGGGTTGCTCTGATACTGCTATACAAATTGTTCCAATTTTTCACGGTCCTTTAGTACCTTCTGCTTTTTCTCCAAATGGAGATTCAAATAATGACTTCTTATTTGTTGTTGGTGGAAACTTTAGTGCAGTTGATTTTACAGTTTATAACAATTGGGGTCAAATTGTTTTTGAATCGAGCGAAGTAAATATACCTGGTTGGGACGGAACATTTAAAGGAGAACCCCAACCTCTAGGTGTTTATGTTTATGTTGCTAAGGTCACAACTTTTGATGGAGTGGAACAAATTTTATCCGGAGACGTATCCTTAATTCGATAGTTTATGAAAAGGAGTATATTAATCGTTTTTATTAGTCTTATCGCCTTTGTTGGGCGATCACAAGACTTTCACCTTTCTCAGTATGATGCTGCAGCATTAAACGTGAATCCTGCCCTTACTGGTATATTCAAAGGTGATTATAGAGTTCATGGTCATTATAGAACACAATGGGCTGCCGTTGCTACCAAACCATTTACTACTGGACTAATTAGTTTTGACACTAAATACAAGAAGAATTGGGGATTTGGAGCACAAGTTGCTAATTTTAGAGCAGGTACAGGAGGTTATAATGTTTTTAGTTTCTTACCCTCTGCTTCTTATAAGTTTGCTTTTGGACCTGAAAAACATCACTTTATAAGTTTTGGGGCACAGGTAGGCGTTTTTCAAAAATCGATCAATTCTGCTTCATTGACCTTTGCAAATCAATATGTAAAGACAAATGGTGGGGAATTTAATACTGGCCTTCCTACAGGTGAGAATTTTGCCAATAACGGTATTTTTAAATTAGACGCTAATGTAGGGGTCATGTATTATTTTAGCAAGCCAAACAATCAAGTAAATCCTTTTGGTGGAGTTAGTTTATTTCATGTAAATCGCCCAACAGAATCATTCTTTGGAGAATCAAATCGACTGGCAGCTAGACCAGAAGTTATTGCTGGAGCTCGAATTGTTATCAATCCTAAAATCGCTTTAACACCTAAATTGTTTTATCAATATCAAGATAAAGCAAGTGAGTTGACATATGCTGCATCAGGTCAGTTTTACTTAGAAACATATGATATTTTTCTTTTAGCAACTTTAATCTATCGAAATAGAGATGCTGCAGTTCTAGAATTTGGAGCAAAGTATGGAAATTTCATTGGTCGTTTGAGTTACGACATCAATACTTCAAGTCTTAATTCGGCATCTAATGGCAGAGGTGCTTCTGAATTTTCTTTGACTTATATTTTTAGCCAACCAAACCCAAATCCAGTCCCAACTTGTCCTAAGATATGATGAGAAAAACACTTTTTACAATTCTAGCAGCTTCATTTTCTGTTTTGTCCTTTGGGCAAACAAATAATGAATTGATGAAATTGGGTGATGCCGCTATGATAAATGGTCAATATACAAATGCCGTTTATTACTATGCTTTTATTCTTTATAAGGTAAAACAGGGAGAAGAAGCGAACTACTACCCTTATGAAATAACTACAACTTACAAAAAGCCAGAAAAGGATAATACTGGTGCTATTTTACCTCCTGCGAACCCTTCAAGAAAAGAAGTTATTTTGATTCATAAATTAGCTGATGCTTATTTGCAAGCTGACGATTATGAAAATGGCGAAATATGGTTTGCTGCAGCAGTAGAGAACCCGAAAGAAGAATTTCCTTATTCTAGGTACTATTATGGCGTCGCACTGATGTTTAATGAGAAATTTGAAGAGGCACAACAAAATTTTGAAAAATTTCAGTCAGAAAACGGTAATCCCGAAAATAAGTTTTATAAGCTAGCAGCATCTAATATTGCGAGTTGTCAATTTGCTTTGAACCCTGAAAATACTGATAACTTAATTCAAGTTTCAGGTCTGGAATCTACAATATCAGAAGGAACAACGAATTTTGCGATCCAGTTCACTTCCGATAATAATGTACTTTTTTCTAGCGCAAGAAGTAATGAAGCAACAGATTCGACTGCTTCGCCAGATGACGAGTATCTTTTAGATATTTATATTGCCTCTCTGGATGAGAATATGGAAATAGGTAAGCCTGAAAAATTCCCTTTTTCCATTAATTCTAAAGAATATCATGAAGGTAGTGCCGTTTTATCCAATGATGGTAATACAATGTTTTTCACGAGAGTTAATCCTGCAAATAAAAATGAGACTAAAATATACGCCAGTAGAAAATTTAACGGTCAATGGCTAGAACCATTTGAAATGGATAATCACATTAATGAAGAAGGTTTCCGCTCTTTCTCACCTTTTCTTTCGGATAATGGGAAAAGATTGTACTTTGCTTCTAATCGACCTGGAGGAGAAGGAGGTACTGACATATGGTATGTTAAATTAACCCGTGACGGGCAAACTGGACGGCCTGTTAATTTGGGAAACAAGATCAATACAAATGGTGATGAGCATTCTCCATTTTATCACGAACCAAGTAGTACTCTTTACTATTCTTCTAGCGGTCATATTGGTTTCGGAGGACAAGATATTTTTTACAGCAGATGGCTTGAAGATGCCGATTCTTATGCGCAAACTGTAAATGCTGGAGCTCCTATCAATTCAAGTGCGGATGAAAGCTATTTTATCATTGACGATAAGTTAGAAATAGGTTTTGTTACTTCAAATCGTTTTGCTTGTGAAGACTGTGATTCTACTTACGGTTTAAAAGTACATTGTAATCAAATATATAGTATTAAACGTCCTGAAATTAAATTTAAAATTAGTGGACATGTATATGATAAGCTAGCATACGAAAATAGAAACGTTAAAGACCCTATTCCTGAGGCTAAAGTTGAATTTAAAGATGTCGCTTATAAATGGGAGCATTTCGAGATCATTACGGATGAAAATGGTTACTATGAAAGTGAACTCATTGCTAATCTTGAATTATTTATTCGGGCTTCAAAAATTGATTACTTTGCAGATAAAGCATTGATCACAACAATTGGTGAAGTCGAATCAAAAGAATTTGAACAAGATTTTTATTTGGAAAAAATTCCAAAAGGAGAGATTACAATTGAAGGGATCGAATATGATTTCGACAGCGCAAACTTACGACCAGAATCTAAGCTTATTTTGGATAATTTACTTGAATTTCTCGAATTAAACGACAACTTAAAGATTGAAATTCGATCTCATACGGATCAACGAGGAAATGATGATTATAACCTATCACTTTCTGAAAGACGGGCGCAAAGTGTTGTTGATTACCTTATAGAACATGGTATTCCATTAGAAAGACTTGTTCCTAAAGGTTATGGTGAAACCCTTCCTGCTGAAATCACAGATGAAGAAGGAAATGTTACAACTATGACAAAAGAATACATTGCTTCTTTGACACGCGATAAAAAAGAAGAAGCGCACCAAAGAAATAGACGTACTGCATTCTTTGTCTTAGAACAAAATTAATCCATTTAAAAAGTCGCCATTATGGAGGCTTTTTCTTTTATCTTTGCTGAAAAAAATTAATGAGTCAAATAAAAAAAGACGCCAGCTATAGTGTTGGTATGAGTATTGGACAAAGTTTACAAGGTCAAAACTTAGATCAAATCGATTTAGACAGTTTTATTGTTGGGATTCAAGATATCTTTAATAATCAAACTTTAAAATTCACTCCTGAAGAGGCAAACGAAAACATTAAGACTTATATTGAAGAAATGAATTCTTCTCGCTACGCAGAAAATAAAACTGCTGGTGAAACCTTTCTTTCTGAAAATGCAAAAAAAGAAGGTATTATTACATTGTCTTCAGGACTTCAGTATGAAGTTATTGAAGAAGGAAACGGAGATAAACCTAGCTCAACCTCTCAAGTTACTGTTCATTACCATGGTACCTTAATTGACGGAACTATTTTTGATAGCAGCGTTAATAGAGGGACGCCTGCAACATTTGGTGTCAATCAAGTAATTAAAGGATGGACAGAAGCCCTTCAGTTAATGCCTACTGGCGCAAAATGGAAATTATATATTCCTGAAAATTTGGCTTATGGAGCAAACCCGCATCCAGGTGGACCGATAAAACCTTATATGGCACTTATCTTTGATGTAGAATTAATCTCTATCGGATAGTTGCGTTATATAGCATACATATTTATTATTGGATTACTATTTTCTTGTTCTGATGCGCAAGAAAATAGTGATTTTCAAGACAATGCCCCTTCATTAATTAATGGATCAAAAGAAGCCTTCAATTCATACAATGAAAGAGTTAGTTACGCTGTTGGAATGGATCACGGACTCACTTGCGCACAAGTTTACAACGGACCAAATACTGAAGGGAAATTTGAATTATCAGCCGTTGAAAACGGGTTAACCGACTATCTAAGTGATGCTGATTTAAAGATTAGCATCTATTCAGTTGATAGTATTTTGAATCTTTATCTTGGTGAAAATGGTACAGTTAATGAATCTTTTGTAAGTAAATCTGACGCAAGTTATGCTCTTGGATTAATTGAAGCCCAAACTCTTGTTGGATCAATGGTGGGTAGAGGAATTGATCAAACTGTTGATGTTGATTTCTTAATCAAAGGAATCGCAGATGGAATTAATAAAAGAGAAACGTTACTTGCTATTGGTGATGCCAGAAACGAAGTTGCCAAATATTATAGTGATATTAATAAAGCTCTAGGGGAAAATTTTTTGATTGAAAATGCAAAAAACGAAACTGTAATAGAAACTCCTAGCGGCTTGCAATACGAAGTAATTCAAGAAGGAACAGGTAAAACTCCTAACCTTACCGACTCAGTAAAAGTTCATTATACTGGTCGTTTCATTGACGGGCGTGTTTTTGAATCAACCATTCCTTCAAAAATTCCATCAGAATTTACTCCTCTCGGCGTTATTCAAGGATGGCAAGAAGGCTTATTATTAATGAAAGAAGGTGGAAGTAGCAGATTTTTCATCCCATATAACTTAGCTTATGGTGAAAAAGGATCAGGTCCAATTGAGCCCTACTCTACCCTAGTTTTCGACATTGAATTACTAGAAGTTAAGCGCTTCAACCCTACATTTTAAGTTTATTTTCTTTTCCTAAAAACAAGTGTTTTTTGAATTTTTTCAATCTGATTATTTTCTAAAAACAATAGATAGATCAGTAACATCAAAATTCCAAAAGTAAAAATTCCCATTCCAATAGCAATTCCTAAATGCAAAATCACTCCTGCGATTAAAAAAGGGATTTTTATTTTTTTAAACCAAATCAACACCGGAAATAATCCTTGGTAAAACAATGAAAAGTATGTAAAAAGTGCCGATATTTTCGGGTTTTCAGCAAAAAGGCCTCTCATCATATCACTCGAAAAAGCATCAATTCTTGAAATGTATAACAATGCATCCCCATTTAACCAATTAAGATCGTATAGTTTATACAAAGTTGAAAGCACATAAACCAAACAAACCTGAATCAATATAATCCAATAAAAGGTGTTATTTAAAACATTCTGTAGTGAAGTGGAGGAATTTTCTTCATCCTTAACATCATTCTTTTGGATAAAAATCAGATAAAAAAGTAAAATACTTGCTAAAACCTCTCCTCCGGTAAAAGCTAAATATCCTTTCAAAAAGAGATTTACAGAAAAAAAGTAGATAAAAATGGCCGATAATTTTGGCAAAATTCTAAGGATTCCGAATACTAATGCTGTAATTTGCCCTCCAATAAACACTTTATAAATCCATGGATAAGTAGAATTAATTGGGTGACTTAAAAAATTAACTAAAATTGCACTTCCTTGTTTATACCACGGAATAGAAGTATTCCATCCGCGACTACCTACAATACCGTGATAACTAAAAATTTCTTCTGCAACTGGAAGTAAAGAGAATGTATTTAACAACAGGAAAATATAAATTGACTTTTTAAAAAAAGCAACCTTATTCCAGTGTTGGAATGGTTTTGTAAAAGTATTTGGAATCTGATTTAACATCTACCAATTAAATTGAGGTAATTCAATTTCTGCATACGAATTCAATGCTACATTCTCTATCAAACATTTTACCCTTGCTTTTTTAACATTGTCGTCATAATGGTAGATTGCATTCCCCCAAATGTAATTTCTTATCATATTAAAACTATATCGTTTTTGATATTCATTCGTCCTATCTGATGGGAAGGGGTGGTTTAAATCAATTTCCATTGCATCCAGATCAGTAACAATCCAATACATCAAATTTGATTCTGCCAATACCAATTCTCCATGATAAGTTCCTCTAAAAAATGCATGTTTTTTTTGCGCATTAATTACTGGATTTGTCCAATCTGTTGAATCATTTTCAAAAAAATACATAATTTCTACATGTCCATTAATAACAGGACAAGGTGCAAACATACTCCAAGACTGCTCAAAGATTGGAGAGACATATGCCCCTGCAATTCTCTTCACTCTATCTCCAGAAATATCTGTCGGTAAAGCATATGCAATAATCAAAGCAAAATGAATTACAATAAAACCAAAAGCAGTCCAACCAGTAATGTTCTTGTTATTATCTTTAATCAAAAGTGATTTATTAACGATAGGTTTGTTAAAAATAACAATATTCAACTGAATTGTTTTTCCATATTTTAAATACTTTTCGAATAGAATTTTGATTTTATATCAATTCAATTGGCTGTGAAGGCACTTATCTTTTGTTTTTTCTCTGTCAATATATTGTATAACTAAATTTATATTTTATGCGATTGAAACATTTCTTTTATGTAGTGCCATTACTCATTGTTAGTAGTTTTTCCAATGCACAACGTCATAAAACGTATACTGTAGATGGACAATTACTTGAATTGGGAAGATATCGTAAAGATAAAGCTGTTGGAAAATGGGTTTTTTATTATGAAAATGGGCAAATTAAAGCGCAAGGAAAATTTGAATTGGGAAAAAAAATAGGCCTTTGGAACTATTATCATGAAACAGGTGGGATAATGGAATCAGGGAACTATGTTTTAGGAGAAAAAACGGGAAGATGGAAGTCTTTTCATGATAATGGTAATATTTTATCTGAAGGAGGTTTTGTAGAAGGGAAAAAAAATGGCATTTGGAGGAATTATTATAAACTTGGCAACATTAATTCCGAAGGGAATTTTGATTCTGGAGGTCTAATTGGCGCTTGGAATTATTACTTCGAAAATGGTCAATTAAAAGAAAGCGGAGAATGGGTAAACAATCTTCAATTCGGGATTTGGAATTATTACTTTAAGGATGGAACCTTATCAAAAAAAGGAGCTTGGGGAAATGGTTTTCAACAAGGCGTTTGGTCGTATTATACAAACGAGGGAAAACTAAAAGAAAGGGGAGAATGGAAAGATGGAAAATCAGAAGGTTTATGGGAATACTACTATCCTTCCGGAAAAGTAAAACTAGAAGGTCGTTGGGAGAATGCTGCACAAGTTGGCACTTGGACTTACTATTACAAAAACGGAAACGTTAAGAGAAAAGGAGAATGGAAAGATGGTTTCAATATTGGCGAATGGCTTTATTATTATGAAAGTGGAAATTTGGAAAAAAAGGGTGATCGTAAAAACGGTCATCAAGTGGGAAATTGGACTTATTATTATGAAACTGGAAATAAAAACCAAGAAGGAGAGTTTGATTTAGCGGGGAACCAAACTGGAACATGGAAGATTTATCATGAAAATGGTGCTTTATCAAGAACGGGAAATTGGAAAAACAATCTTCAAGACGGAAGATGGCGTTATTTTGATGAAAAAGGACGGTTAGCAGAAGAAGGTTTTTGGGTTAATGGTAAGCAGCATGGTGTTTGGCTACATTATTTTGAAAACGGTCAGTTAAAGGATCAGGGAAATTGGGATGATGGCATTCAAAACGGTGAATGGATGTATTATTATGACGATTCACATACGCTAAAAGAAATAGGTTTCTGGAATCACGGTGTTCAACACGGGATTTGGAAATATTACTATCAAAATGGTAAAATGCAACAAATTGGTGAATTTCATAAAGGAAAACCGTCAGGAGAGTGGAAGGGTTACGACATTAAAGGTGAATATATTTCTTCAGAATACTATTAAGTAAATAAAAATGGCAAAAGAAATAATAAGTGACGAAGATTTAGAGCGAGAGAGAATTGAAATATTAAATGCTTATAGGGGCTTATTACGCGCGAGTAAATCAATTCGTGACAAAGAAGATACGCGCTTAATTCGAAAAGCTTTTGATGTCGCCGTAGATGCCCATAAAGATATGCGCAGAAAATCTGGGGAACCCTATATTTTTCATCCCATTGCAGTTGCTCGAATTTGTGCTGAAGAAATGGGGTTGGGAACAACTGCAATTGTTTGCGCTTTACTACATGATACAGTCGAAGATACACATATTACACTTCAAGACATTGAAGATTTGTTTGGATTAAAGGCGCGAAAAATCATTAACGGATTGACTAAAATTCCTGAAGTTTTTGACGACAATGTTTCTATTCAAGCTGAAAATTTCAGAAAATTAATTCTAACGATATCTGACGATTTAAGAGTTGCTTTTATTAAGATTGCTGACCGTTTACACAATATGCGAACACTTGGTTCAATGCGAAAAGATAAGCAACTAAAAATTGCTTCTGAAACAGAATTTTTGTATGCACCTTTAGCGCATAGATTAGGGTTTAATGCTATTAAAAATGAATTTGAAGACACGATATTCAAGTATAAAGAACCTGAAATTTATAAACAACTTGAAAAAAAGTTAGAAAAAACTTCAGCAGTCAGAAATCGATTCATTCGGCAATTTACAAACCCTATAAAAACAACACTTGAACAAGAAGGGTATAATTTTAGCATAAAAGCGCGCACAAAGAGTATTCCTTCAATCTTCAAAAAAATTCAAAATAAAAATGTCACTTTTGATGAAATCTATGACATTTTTGCGATTCGAATCATTTTAGACACTTCTGTTGAAAGCGAAAAAGCAGAGGCTTGGAAAGTTTATAGTATTGTTACTGATTTTTACCAACCAAACCCAGATCGCCTTCGCGATTGGATTTCTATTCCTAAGGCAAACGGTTATGAATCTTTGCATACAACGGTTATGAGTCCTTCAGGGAAGTGGGTCGAAGTTCAAATTAGAACAAAACGGATGGATGAAATTGCTGAAAAAGGATATGCAGCACATTGGAAATACAAAGAGAAATCACCAAATGATAATACTTTTGATCGTTGGATTGGAGAGATTAGAGAATTACTTGAAAACCCTGAAGCAGATGCTGAAGAATTCATCAATGAGTTTAAATTAAACTTGTTTAGTGACGAAATTTACATTTTTACGCCTAAAGGGGACTTACGTGTTTTACCTAAGGGTTCAACAACCTTAGATTTTGCTTTCGATATTCATACAGATATTGGACTTTCCTGCATTGGAGCAAAAGTCAATGGAAAATTAATGCCTTTAAGTCATACCTTAAAAAGTGGAGACCAAGTAGATATACTTCGCTCAAAAAAACAGAAACCAAAAGACGATTGGCTCAAATTTGTAGTTACAGCAAGAGCAAAATCAAAAATAAAATCAGCATTAAGAGAAGAACAAAAATTAATCGCTTCTGATGGGAAAGAAACTTTGCGTCGAAAGTTAAACCAGATGAAGGTCAATTTTACAGGAGAAAACGTAACTGTAATTGAGAAATTTTTCGAAATAATGGGTTCAACCGAACTTTATTTTCAAATCGCAAAAGGAAAAGTCAATTTATCAAAACTCCGTGAATTAACGATAGAAAACAAAAACTTTGTTCTTCCTAAAAAACAAACACCTAAACAAGGTTTTCGTTCTGACTTTGAAGAACTCATCACCTGTGTCGACAACAAAAAGGATACTGTTATTATTGGAGATGATTTTAAAGAATTTGAATACCGCTTGGCCAACTGCTGTAACCCTATTCCTGGAGATAGTGTTTTTGGATTTATTACGGTCTCTGAAGGAATAAAAATCCACCGTACAAATTGTCCAAATGCAACCCAATTAATGTCCAATTATGCATATCGCATTTTAAAAGCTAATTGGAAAAGCAATGAGTTAAAAGAACGTCTTTGCGGTTTGAACATAACAGGTATTGATGATGTAGGAATCGTAAATACAATTACCAATATTATTTCATTGCAGCATGACGTCAATATGAAATCAATTAGTTTTGAATCAAATGATGGTATTTTTGAAGGAAAAATCATGCTTTATGTATACGATACAGAGCATCTGGACGAATTGATTCTTAAGTTTGAACAAATTGATGGAGTTAAATCTGTGGAAAGACTTTAAAAAAGAAACACGTTTGATTAAAATTAGCTATCTTTACATCCTAATGTTGCCACATGGATAAAGAGCAATTACAAGAAAGAGTAAAAGACATTTTTTGCAACTTTCTAGAGCAGAAAGGACACCGGAAAACGCCTGAAAGATTCGCTATTTTAGCTGAAATTTATGCGCAAAAAGGGCATTTCGACATTGAGTCACTCTATGTCAAAATGAAAAACAAAAATTATCGTGTTAGTAGAGCAACCCTTTACAATACTATTGAACTTTTGTTAAATTCTAACCTTGTTCGGAAACATCAATTTGGAAATAATATCGCACAGTTCGAAAAATCACATGGTTTTCAACAGCACGATCACATTATTTGTACAAATACAGGAGATGTAATTGAATTTTGTGATCCTAGAATCGAAAAGATTAAGGCAACCGTTGAGGAATTATTCAATATTAAAGTTCATCATCATTCACTTTATTTTTATGGTGAGCGCATTGATGAAATTGGCAAAGTTGAGAAATGAGTTTAGTTTTATCACAAGTCCCCCACTCCAACTGCATTGAAATCTCACTTGAAGGATCCGCTCTTTCTGAAATGGAATTTGATGAATTGAATGCTTTGATTGATATACAACTTCAAAAAAAGCAAGCAAATGTAATTTTAAATCTAAAAGCCGTTAAAATTTTAAATAGCTTAGGAATAAATACGTTGATCAAAACCTTTACAAAATGTAGGAACCATGGTGGAGATATGTACATTGTTAATATCTCTGACAAAATTAATCAAGTACTTTTGCTTACTAAATTAAATACAGTTCTTAATATTGTACCTTCTATTGAAAAAGCGGTAGAGAATTTTAATTAGAATTAAAAGAAATTTACGAAATCTTAAAACGCTCGTTTTGTCATCATTACTGGATGACACGAGGTGTTTTTTTTTTATTTCTTAAAACACAGTTAATAAAAAAAGACACAATAATTGAAACGATTAGAATTGAAATCAAAAGCAAAACACAACGTGCTAAAAGTTTCAATCAGTAAAAAAAAGACAAAATGAAAGTTGACGTTTTATTAGGATTACAATGGGGAGATGAAGGAAAAGGAAAAATTGTAGACGTAGTAACCCCCAATTATGATATCATTGCCCGTTTTCAAGGCGGACCAAATGCAGGACACACATTAATTTTTGATAATGAAAAATATGTTCTTCATACAATTCCTTCAGGAATATTTAGAGACAATACAATTAATGTAATCGGAAACGGTGTTGTTATTGACCCGATTATTATTCGAGCAGAAATTGAGAAACTTGAAGCAAAAGGAATTGATGTTGTATCAAAGTTGCTAATTTCAAAAAAAGCACACCTGATTTTACCAACACATAAAATTCTTGACAAATATTCTGAAGAACAAAAAGGAAAGAAAAAGATTGGTTCTACCTTAAAAGGAATTGGACCAACTTATATGGATAAAACTGGGCGTAATGGTCTTCGAATGGGAGATTCTTTAGCAAGTAATTTTCAAGAAAAATACAATGCACTTGTTGCAAAGCACAAAGCTATTTTAGGCGATTACGATTATGCTGAAATGCTTGCTGAATTTGAGCCACAGTGGTTTGAAGCTATGGAATTCCTTTCCAAATTTACTTTAATTGATAGTGAGCATTATATCAATAATGCCATGAAAGAAGGGAAGACAATTTTGGCAGAAGGTGCACAGGGAACAATGCTTGACATTGATTTTGGAACTTATCCATTTGTTACCTCTTCGAATACAGTAACTGCTGGAACATGTACTGGTTTAGGTGTAGCTCCTAATCGTATTGGAGAAGTGATTGGAATTTTTAAAGCCTATTGCACACGTGTTGGAAGTGGTCCTTTTCCATCTGAACTAGACAACGATTTAGGTGAAAACATTCGTCAGATTGGGCACGAATTTGGAGCAACAACCGGTCGTGATAGAAGATGTGGATGGATTGATTTACCTGCATTAAAATATGCAATCATGATTAATGGTGCAACACAATTATCTATGATGAAAGCAGATGTACTTGATACATTTGAAGAAATAGACGTTTGTACGCATTATGAAATTGATGGAGAGAGATTTGACTACTTTCCATACGATATTAACTCTTTAGACGTTAAACCCATCTATAAAACAATAAAAGGATGGAATACTGATTTAACACAATTGAACGATATGAAAGATGCTCCGCAAGCATTTTTAGATTATATTTCATATTTGGAACAAGAATTGCAAACACCTATATCAATTGTATCAGTTGGGCCAGACAGAGCACAAACAATTATTAGAAGTTAACATTTGATCAAAAAAAGTGACATATTAATGACGGCGCTTTTAATAAGCGCCGTTTTTTTTCCACAACTCTCCTACACGCAAGAAGATGTGATTAGACTTGTTTTTGCTGAAGATGTTATCAATTCGGAAATTCATAAAAATACAACTGTAGCAAAAGGAAATGTTGAGTTTAAACATAAAGGAGCACGTTTATTTTGCGATTCTGCTTTATTTTTTCAGGACCTTAATTTAGTCCATGCCTTTAGTAATGTGCAGATTAATCAAGGGGATACTGTTAATCTTTTTTGTGACTCATTAAAGTACAACGGTAAAACCAACATTTCTAAATTAATCAGTAATGTCCGTTTTAGAGACAATGAATACTTAATGCTAACCGATTCATTGGATTATAATGGAAATACATCCATTGGAAAGTATACCAATTGGGCTAAAATTTCAAGCATTAATTCAGATCTAAAACTAACTTCAAAAAAAGGATACTATTATTCTACCACAAAAACCTTTTTTTTTAAGGACAGTGTGCATGTCGAAGACGAAAATTACGACCTTTTTTCTGACACCTTAGAATTTCGAACGCAAAATACAAGTGCTCATTTCCATGGACCAACCAAAATATTATTCGACTCGACAATAATTGATTGCCAAAAAGGAATTTATTATTCAGAGACTGAGCAAGTAGAGCTTTGGAATGGTGCTACAATTAACGAGCCTCAGCGTACATTTTATGCCGATAGTCTTATTTACAATCGAAAAGAAGATATTGGAACTGGATATTGTAACGTTCGTCTATATGATTCAACAGAAACCGTTTTATTTTTGTCTGACTACTTACATAAATTGCCAAAAAATCAAAAAATCATTTTAAAAGAAGATGCCCGAATCGTCCAATATTCAGATAAAGATACTTTATTTTTACAAGGAGATACGATTACTTATTATCAGGATACATTGTCCAAAAACCAACGTTCAATTATTGAAAACAACGTTTCTATTATCAATAGCAATATCTTTATTCGCTGCGACTCGGCTTATTTTAGTGAACAGGATTCAATCTTAAAATTACACAAAAAACCACTTATGTGGAGTGAAGAAAATCAATTAAACGCGGATTCAATTTTTGCGACCTATTATGATAAAGAATTTCATGAAATGTACCTTTATCATAATGCTATGATTGTATCCGAGCATGAAAATGATACCATCCACTACAATCAAATTAAAGGTAAATTTATGACTGCTTACCTCGATTCAAATGACATAAAGAAAATCCATGTCGAAGGCAATACACAAACACTCTATTATCCAACTGAAACAAAAAAAGACAGCTCAGGTGTTGAAACTAAACGTCTTTCTGCCATGAATAAAATTGATTGCTTAGAAATAGAAGTTCGCTTCAAAAAAGGAGAAATTCAAACGATCTCTTTTCTTGATCATCCAATCAGTATTTATTACCCCTTAGATCAAATTCCTACTAAAGAGTTATTTTTGAACGATTTTTCATGGCAAATTGATAGAAAACCAGTACGTCCATTTATTGAATAATTGTATCTTTACTTTCTGATTAAAGCACAATGAAGAATAAAACAATTGGTATTATTGCACTTGTATCCGTGCTAGCATTTTTGTTTGTTTTAATGCTTGTTGTTCTTAGTGGAACGGATTTTAGAGCTAGTAATGTTCAGCTTTTGATTGTCTTATTTATCAGTTCAATTGTTACTTCAGGTATTTATCTTATACGGAAACACTGCCCAACAATACAGCGTATTTCAATGGTTGGAATTTCCGGTTATGGTATTGTATTAATTGTCTTTTCTATATTGATAAGTTATAATGTCATTCATTTTTTAACTACAATTAATTGGTTGATTTCTGGAAGTATCGTTTTTGTTTTACTCATCCAATTGCAATTACTTCAGTGGGGAAAAGAAGCCAATCTTTTAGCAAAAATATGCGCGTTTTCAGTACTTCTTTCGAGTCTTTTCCTAGCAATTTATTTCATTACAGCAGCTAGTTTTCATGGAATTGCACTTTGGTTAGATGTTGCTATTCTGATTTCTCTAACAAGTTTTATTGTAGGGTTAATTGCTTCACATAGGGTTGTTCAGCAACATGATTCGTAATCATTTTACCCGATTCTATTAAAAAATATATACAGAGTAAATCAACTTTGAATTTTGATTTCTCACCTGATATGTATTTGGTTGGGGCGGATATGTATTAATAATCGAGAAAGTTAGAAACACCGAGTTATCAGCAGTATTATTTTGAAATTTGATTTGTATCAATTGCTGAAAGTTAATCTAAGTTGATTATTCAAAAAAATTTAATTGAATTTTATCTTAACTTTTTTGTAATTAGGTTTAACATTAAAACTAAGAAGATTAAAACAACACTTTTATCCGTCTTATTATTCGTATTGCACGCAAACTCAATTACCAGATTGTGTAAAAGAAAAATGTGAAAAAATTCTTATTGCGGAACTGGGAGAAACTATTTTTGATTAGTGCGTTGAATTTAAAAATTACGAATGTCGACTTAAATTAGACTCAATTACAGGCTCCCCATGTCAATCACAATCAAGGCATCAGTATTTGGTAAGGTTTTCTTTCGCTTTCCCAGGCAATGAAGGGGCAAAATTAGATTTGGGTTTTTTATGCACAGGTTTTTACGGGAAATTAAATGTACAATCAGAGTACTTTCTAAGATCAGAACGGAGTGATCTTCCTGAAAACTTTATCAAGAAAGGTTTTAAACTAAAGAAATATGAAACCATCAAAAAAAAGGCCTGTGAAACCGATTCTTTATTTATTAATAGAACAGAATTACTTAACGGAAGTTTGGTATTAACACAAAAAGAGGTTTTATGGGTTTTTGCAATTTCTTGGACACATGGCAATGAGTATAGGGATGCTGAAATGTATACAAGCCATATTGTTCGAATAAATCCATATTCTGGAAAAATACATTCGCATGAAATCAACACATATTAAATTTATCAAAAAGATATGACCACAAGTAGTCTAATTAGTTTTTTAATTTTCATTGTAAATTTTTCCATTTTTCCGTCTGTGGTGATAGAAGAAAGTAATTTTTTGTGTGGTGATTTACTTAAAATTTATGCTGAAAAATCTAACCATTTAGATTTTATTGGCTGTGAGACGATTTCAAACAGCCAAACAATAGCAAGAGCGACATATAAAGTCAGCGGAAAAAAATCTAAAAAAATTGAACACTACTTAGTAACAAAATATGAGATGGGGCAACTCAAGTGGGTTTGCTATGGATGGGAAAACGAAGGAAAGAGTGGGCAGTTTGAACATGAAAAACTTAAGGAAATTGATCCCTATTGTAGCGTAATAATTAATATGTCAGCAGTTGGAACGACAGATGATAATCAAATTTTAGATCGAGATGATGTCGCATTTTTTACGGTAACCGTTGAAATTGTAATTGCTTAAATAAATATCTTTATTTCGTAAGGCGATTCTAAACAGCTAAATTTACTGGTATCATGGTTAATTCAGCGTCCACAATACCGATAGAAATGAAGATAGGGATTTCTGAAAGTCCTAGCAAAAAAGATGCGAAAACGATAAGTCAAGGCATCATTGATTAAAAGTCTTAATAATTCGATTTTTCGATTGAAACAAATGAGTTAAATTAATTACCTTTAATTTCTCAAAACTTAGACCAATGGTACATAGAAGATCTCCAGAAGAAATAAAACGTTCTTTTGAAATGGCGAAAAAAATGGCAAAACGCGCAAAAGAAAAAGAGAACGAAGGCAGTGTTAAATTTGCAAAGAATACCTTAGTTTTTTTAACTATTATACAAGCACTTATATGCGTCTATTATATTTATAACGCTCCATGGTTAGTCTATGAGATTTTAATCGAAGCCGCCATTGGAGGTTTATTTTTAGGGCTTTTCTTTTATTCAAAAAAAAATCCTGTAAATGCGTTTACAATTGCTATCTCAGTTTATGGTGGAATTATATTAATATTGGCTGTGATCAATCCTTTTACAATTTTTGGAGCAATCATTTTAAAGGCTATTATAATCGCAATACTGGCAACGGGTTTAATCGCAGCAAAAAAACTTCCAAAACCTAAACCAGAACTTTCTGATGAATTGATAGATGATACTGATTTGTAGAACACCTCTACGCTTACTTACATTGTTTTGAAATTGTCCGTTTGGATGAGTTAAATTTCTCTTTCTTAACAATCACCACTTAATAAGTACATCTCTACGCTATTGAAGTATCCACTGCTTACTTGTAATTTTACTTTTGGATAATTCTACTTATGAATGAAGTTTAATCGTACTTACACACTAAAAGAGATTGCAACATTGATTAATTGCCCTTTTAAAGGGGATGAAACTATTCCTGCAACTGGAATTAATGAAATCCATAAAATTGAAAAGGGGGAAATTGTTTTTGTTGATCACCCAAAGTATTACAAAAAAGCACTGTCTAGTGCTGCTGATATCATAATTATAAATCAAGAAGTAGATGTACCTGTTGGTAAAGGAATTATAATTTCTTCTTCACCATTCGATTCTTTTAATGAGATTACAACGCATTTTTCTCCCTCACAACCATGGGTAAAGACTGTTGGAGAAAATTTTGTCCAAGGTGAAAACACGCAAATTTTCCCAAATGTTTCGATTGGGCATAATGTCTCTATTGGCAATAATTGTGTCATTCATTCAGGCGTTGTAATCGCTGATTATACGATCATAAAAGACAACGTTGTAATTGGCCCCAATTCGGTAATAGGACACCATGCATTTTATTATAAACGCAAATCGAAAGGATATGATCGAATGCATACTTGTGGAAGGACCATTTTAGAAAACAATGTAGAAATAGGTGCCTTAAGCACAATTGATCGCGGTGTTACAGGAGATACAATCATTGGTGCTGGAACGAAAATTGACAATCAAGTTCACGTAGGGCATGATACTGTAATCGGTGAAAATTGCCTTTTTGCTGCAAATGTTGGTATTGCTGGTTGCGCAACAATTAAAAATAACGTGACACTATGGGGACAAGTTGGAGTTGTTAGTGACATAACCATTCATGATAACGTAACTGTCTTAGGGCAATCTGGAGTAGGAAATGATTTGGAAGCTAGTAAAACATATTTTGGTTCTCCATGTGGGGAAGCAAGAACAAAATTTAAAGAAATGGCAGCATTTAAAAAGTTGCCATCAATTATAGAGAATTTATGACTTTTGTTTCAGAACAGGAACTTATACAATTAGAGAGCAGACTTCGTTCAAATGAATTTAAGTTGAGCTCATTGTTGGAGATTACCAAGTCTATCAACTTTAATAAGCCTGTATCTGAATTATTGGATATTTACAATTTTATCCTTCAAGAGCAATTAGGACTGCGTAAATTTGTTTTGTATAATCATCAAGACAATTGGAAAATAATTGCAAAAGTTGGTGTCAAGGGAAAAATAAAAGACCTTAACATTGAAAGAGATATTCTCAAGTTTCAGGAGATTACGGTTATTGAATCTTCTTATAAAAAATCATTGAATAATTTTGATGTAATTATTCCTGTTTTTCACAAGGAAAAAGCGCTAGCTTACCTTTTTGTTGCAGGATTAAAATCTGATCCTGAAACACATAAAAAAGCGTTTGAAAATTTAAGTTTCATCCAAACGCTAACAAATATTATTGTTGTTGCAATCGAAAATAAACGGTTAGCAAACGAAAGTATGAAGCAGCAACGAATAAAACAGGAATTAGAAGTTGCTTCTGAGATGCAACGTTTACTTTTTCCTTCGGATTTACCATCCAATAATAAGATTGATATCTCTGCTAAATACCTTTCGCATCATAAAGTAAGTGGCGATTATTACGATTATATTCGATTGAATAAGGACGAGTTTATCGTTTGTATTGCAGATGTTTCTGGAAAAGGTATTTCTGCTGCCATGTTAATGGCAAATTTCCAAGCAACAGTTCGAACACTCTACAATTTCCAACGATTGGATTTGGAAGAATTGGTCACGGAATTAAATCAAAAAGTTTTTACAAGTGCAAATGGAGAAAAATTTATTACTTTTTTCATTGCGGAATACAATTCCAAAACACGTCTTTTAAAATACGTAAATGCTGGGCATAATTGGCCGATTTTAATTCGAGGAAAAGAGTCCGATTTTTTAAATAAAGGTTGCATTGGGCTTGGAATGTTAGAAGAACTTCCGTTTTTGGAAAGTGGTGAAGTTGAAATTAAGAACAATACAACCTTAATTTTATATACAGATGGTGTTGTAGAGCTCGAAAACAAAGTTGAAGAACAGTTTGAAACTGATCGACTAACGAAGATTGTACAGAATTTTTATCCACTCTCAATGGAAGACCTCAACGAAATTGTATTTAGTAAATTAGATGATTGGAGAGGAAAGAAAAATTATGTTGATGATACTGCGATTTTATCGTGTCGAATTTTTTAACGCTTATTCTTCATCATACCCCTCATCTGAAAATTCTTTAACATTAGCCTCCCAATATAAGATTGCCTCTTCCAAAAGTTCATCTGGAGCATTATTTATAAATTCATCTCCGGGGGTGTAATCTCCTCCATCTCCAAAAACTTCTGTACTCCCTCTTAAAATGTATTTTTGACCATCTTCAAAAACAACTAACTTTTGTGTACTTGGGCTAACATCACTTGTACACGCTAAACGATAGATAAACATTATTTCTCCAATATTATCTCTATCTATATCAACCAATTTAGGATTCTCAACATGTTTTACAATAAGATCAAAGTCGCATTCTTTTACAAAATCCAACAATTCTCGCTTCAATTTAACCTCATTCGATTGACCGGTATAATGATAGACATGTAAGTTTTGATCATAAAAGTTAACGTCGTATTCTGTCAACGCTAATGCTTCTTCTTCTAGTGTTCGAATCAAATAATTTTCTCCATTTGCATCTTCCCAAAAATAGCAATCGAATATTTCTCCAACGCAATTGTGTTCAAACGAGATTTCACCTGGCTCAATTTTGACCAGATTAAAATCATAAGAAATTGGATCCGTTTGTGTTTCATCAGATACTGTATTTAATTCCTTTTTATCTGTTGTAGAATTATTGCTTGTTTCTTGACAACTTAAAAGTAAAAGGCTTAGACCTAAGGCAAAGGTTGTAATTTTATTCATTTGTAATTTTTAAACTCTTACACCGATTAAGCAAACATCATCCAACTGTTCGTGATTTCCTTTCCAATTTTCAAAAAATTCGTCAATCACCTTCTTTTGTGTTTGCATGTCCTTTGCACAGTGCTTTAACAATAGTTCTTTAAAGTTGCCCGTTTTTAATTTTTTCCCTTTATCTCCTCCAAACTGATCTGAAAAGCCATCAGAAAAGATATAAAACACATCTCCGGGCTCCAATTGAAAAGTATGTGTAGTGAAAGGTTTGCTTCTCTCAAAGGCGCCTATCGGCTGTTTATCTCCTTTCACTTCTTCAATGGTATTCGAATTTTTTCGGACAATCCATAATGGGTTATTTGCTCCTGCAAATTTAAGTTCATTTGAAGATGATAATGAACAGAAAGCGATATCCATTCCGTCTTGTACATCTTCTTCTGATTTTTCAAACTCTTCAACAACAATTTTTCGAGTTTCGTTTAGAATTTCTCCTGGATCAGTTAATCCTGATTCACGAACAGATCGATTTAATCCATTATTACAAATTACCGAAACCATAGCTCCTGAAACACCATGACCCGTGCAATCTGCTGCTGCAAGTAATACCATATCACCTTTTGGTTCCATCCAATAAAAATCTCCTGCTACAATATCTTTTGGTTTATAAATAATAAATGAGTCATTGATGTATTCTTTAACCAATTTATCTGACGGAAGGATAGCATTTTGAATTCTTTTTGCATACTCAATACTATCTTTCATTTCATTATGCGCTGTCTCTATTTCATTTTTTCGTATTCTTATTTCATTTGTTGCCAATGATATTTCATTTTCTAATTCTTTTTGTTTTCCTTTTAAGCGTTTTATTCGAGCTTGAACCAATAAGTAGATCAATAATATTGCGATCAACGCATAGATTATTCGCGCAATCCATGTATTCCACCACGCACGCTTTACTTCAAACGAATACGTCAAAATTTCACTTGTTTCTCCGAATGGGTCTGAAGCTTTGACGTGAAAAATATATTGACCGTGTGATAAATTCTTGTACTCTGCTGAGTGACTAATTTTGTTTACATTCCAATTTTCTTCGAAACCTTCTAAGTAATAAGAATAAACAAGTGCTTCAGGTTTATCCCAATAAAGTCCAGAAAAATTAAATTTCAAACGGTTGTAATTATAATCTAATATTAGTTCATTTGGATAATTATGGTAAGGAACAACACCTAAAAAAGTAAACCCATTTTTTTTGTCATTGTCAATAGACGGAAAGTTAATTGCTTGCCCATTAATTTCAATACTCTCCATAAAAACTTGTGGCTTTTCATTTTTTTTATTGTCAGTTCCTATAGGCCACTTTGTAAGCCCCCCACTCGTTCCTGCATATAGGTAATCGCTTGATTTGTCAATAAAAATAGAATTTGGAATAAAGGATGGGTTTATTAAACCATCTTTTTTGTCAATCAACTGAATAGTATAATTTTCTATTTTCCATTCCTCAGAAAGTTCATCTTTAGGGCGTAAAATCAACATTCCTTGATCGGTTGTAATCCAATAGTCTTTTGAATCATTACTTTGTTCAATTCCTCGTATGTCCATTGGTATATTTTTTTGCTCGAAATGAACTGACTTTAACACGTTATTTTCTAAATAATTAACCCCTTCAGTAGTTGATATCCAAATTCTATTTTGATCATCTTCTGAAATATGATTAATTATATTGCTGTATAAGCCTTCATTCGTTGTATAGTATGTAATTCCATTTTCATTGAACTTAATTACACCATTTGTCGAAGTTCCTAACCAAATAGAATTTTCATGATCGGCAAAAATGGTGGTCGCTTTATTCAGCATTAATTGTTTTCCAGGCTGATAACCTACCGCTAAATTATTTTCTATTCTAAGAATTCCATAATCTCCTAATCCAGCAACCCAAATTATTCCGTTTTTATCTTGACAAATCGCTGTCGGATTTTGTGCTCCGCCAATATCACTTTTAAAAGGAGCTACATTTTTATCTGAAATCTTAATTACTGCTCTGTTCAATTGAGTAGCCCAAGCAGTATCACCAACAACAATTACATCTGGAGTACTTTCTTGAAAGTTTATCTTTCTTCGGTAGATAGATGCCTGCTTCTCATTCACTAAATAATCTATCGTATCTCCACTCCAATCAACTATACCATTATCCATAACTGCTACTAAATCTCCTGTTTCTTTTTCAGCAACATTGAAAAAATAATCATTCGGAAAACCGTTGTAAGTATTATATAATTGAAATAAATCTGGATCTAAAACTGATATTCCTGCATCTTGAGTTGCAATCCAAATTTTATCTTGATCATCAATATAAAAATCACTGATTTGATTAGAACTAATTCCGTTTTCTTTTCCAAAATGATATACTGAAGTATCGTCAAGCATAAATAAACCTTGATTACCTGTGGCCATCCAGATTCTATTTTGGCTATCCTCACCAATTTGTTGTATTGTTAAACAATCGTATTGTTCCGGTAATAGACAACGGTAAACTGAATCCTGATCAATAATCCAATAAGCATTATTCCAACCACCAATCCAAAGTCTTTCCTGATGATCTAAAAAACTACTAGTCAGATAATTATGAAGTGTTTTATGCCTTTTCCCTATTGTGGTAATACCATCCTCATCATGATAAGATAATCGTGTTCCAAATCCTGTAACCCATTTTTTATCACCGTCAAATGTTATTGATGTTGTTGGTCTTTTTGTTAAAACTCCTTGTCGATCTTTATAAGATATGAATTGCTTTCCATCAAAATAAGCAAGCCCTCCGAATTGAATTGTTAACCATATATTATCATTTTCATCAATCTCAATATCCGTAATTTCATGATTATCTTTAGTGGTAAAGTCATCTAATGAATAATTGTAAAAATACGTTCCATCATATTTAATTAAACCTCCATTTTTTGTTCCCAACCATAAATTACCTAAACGATCTTCAGCTATTCTAAGAATGATCTCATTAGGGATTCCAGAATTGCGATCATAGCATTTTACATAACGTCCATCAAATTGAACTAATCCTTTATCTGTTCCAATCCATATAAAAGAGCGACTATCTTTAAAAATCGCAGCGCAAACATTACTTGGAAAACTTTCATTAACAGATAAGTTTCGAATATTAAACTGTGCGTTATCTCGTTGTGACCAAGGTTGAATTGCTTTACGTGCAGGTTCAATTACTTTTATTCTTTCTCCAGTTACCGCAAAAGTATCTGGTTCGGCTTGTTCTTCATAATTTTCAACTTCAAACATTCTTCTCTCTTCATCTGCACTAAAAATAGAAATCGAGTCAATCAAAAATGAAGAAATATTGGTGATTCTAACAGAATCTTTATTTGTTTTTAAGGCAATTTTTTCGCTGATTTTTTCATACTCTTTAAACTTTTCTCCAATATACTTTGACCTTTCTGACATTTCCAGCCCCCCTTCGAGCGGCGGAAGTTCCGTTCCCGTTTCAATTAAGTCTTTTGTTGCTCCATTAAGAATATAAAATTCTTCTTTCAATGAAAGATCTTCATTGGTAGAGAGGTTAGAAGACTTTTCTTCTGGTTTACAACTAACTATTACAAAAAATAGATAACAGAATATGAAAAGTGAACTGTACTTATTTAAATTAGCAATGCCTTTCATAGCATTGTAAAATTAACTTATTTTCTCATGTTTAAAAATCTAATCTTATAAAAAAAATAACGATCTAGTCAAAAATTTAACTTTACATTAAGATTACCCAAATTTCAGGTTTATATTTGTTTCGACTTTACGAATTTGATCAATTGCTAAAAAAGTCCCAATCTTAATTCCGGGACTCGAAGTTCGTGGTTTTGTTCCATCTCCATAGGACGTATTCCCATACATAAAGAGAATCCCGAATTTATTTTTTTCTTTTGCTGACCGCCAATAGACAATATCTCCGACGTCAAAAACTTCTTTTTCAGTGCCATCAAAGGGAATATCTAATCTAAATTGATAGAAAAAAACTTCTCCTTGAATATTATTTGCTTTCCCTTCTAGAGTTGAGCCAGATTTAACTTGATCAATAATAGAACTTGACTCATCCCACGTTATTTCAATCTCTTTTGTACCAATCCGAAGTTTATTTTTCATAGAAAATACTTTAAAACAAAAACAGGAGATTATAAAGATAATCTCCTGTTTTCAACTAACGTTTTATTTATAGTCCAACTTCCATTCGGATATAATTTAAAAGCTCTTTTCGAACTTCTAAATCTTTGAATTTCCCTCCAAATTCACTTGTAACTGTACTACTTTGAATGTCCCGTATTCCTCTGGAATTAACACACAAATGTTTCGCATCAATAATACATGCCACATCTTCTGTTCCTAGATGCTCTTGCAAGTGCTTAACTACCTGCATAGTCAAACGTTCTTGTACTTGCGGTCTTTTCGCATAATAATCTACAATACGATTCATTTTTGAAAGACCAATTACTTTTCCTTCAGAAAAATAAGCCACATGTGCCTTTCCTACTATTGGCAAAAAATGATGTTCGCAAGTTGAGTAGACCGTTATGTCTTTTTCAACTAGCATTTCTTTATAGTTATACTTATTATCAAAATTAGAGAGTTTAGGTGCCTCATCAGGGTCCAACCCTCCAAAAATTTCTTTCACATACATCTTTGCTACACGCTTAGGAGTACCACTCAAACTATCATCTGTTAAGTCTAATCCTAGTGTGTGCATGATTTCTTTAAAGTGAACTTCTATTTTTTTTATTTTTTCTTCGTTAGACAGTTCAAAGGCGTCATCTCGCATAGGCGTATCCACTGAAGTCATCAAGTGGTTGTCTCCTACCTCGTCAATTATGTCAACATTTTTTTTCATTGTTTTCTATTTAATCCACAAATTTAGTAAGATAATTCTTATTGCTTGATCAGTCGCAAATATTATGCCTTACTTACATCCAATCAAGAACAGTTGCTTTATTTATTTGTTCAAACAGTCATTATTTTAACTCTGTAAAAGCCCCATCAATTGGGTTAGTTGATGGGGCTTTTCTTTTTCATTGTTTATGGGCAATCTTCTCCATTTTCAAAAGCACACTTTATTGCATTCTCAGCCCTTACCTGTGCTAATTTTTCCATTGGTCTGACAGTAGATAAATCAAAATCATAAACACCAACTCCAAAATCATATAATGGCACTAAATATTGATGATCTGATAAATTTCTAATCTGTCCTCGTTCAGAGCCATAAGAATATCCTTCAAATGCGGTTTGTAAAATACTCTTTGCTTGCGTCCAAGGCTTAACACGTGCGATAGCATCTGTATTTTCTAACAACCACTGATCCAACAATTTAAGAATTGATTCCTCATCAGCTTTCTTCGCTTCTGAAATGGCTGTTTGAAGATCTACTTCAGAAATTTTATTTCCTTCATCATCTTGCGTATTCTGTGCTTTGATATTTTCTACTTGATTTTCAAAATAAGCTTCGAACTCTTTTTTAATTATGTTGACCAGAACTTTTTCCTTGTTTCCGATTTCAATAATTTTGATTATCCGATTTTCTGTTATTTTATCTTCAATGGCCTTATGGAGTTGAATTTTATCTCCTATTTGCTCTTCAATTTTATTGTGAATTCTATTCATTGTAGATACCCCAAAAATTGGGACGGTGAGTTTAGATAACTAAATTTACTAAAAT
>CAYPZN010000016.1:0-57005 GCA_964415335.1 uncultured Crocinitomix sp. | reverse complement strand
TCAAGAAGAAAACTCGAATCAAATTGTACTATTTTAGAATCGAACTCAGGTTAAATAAGTAATTGTTTCATTGAAAATCGTATCCAGCGATTTCAAAATAGTTTTTTTACTTTTTGTGTTTAAAGCGCTGACTCCTTTATACCCTATTTTTTTTGTTTGCCAATCCATTGTTGCTACAAAATGACTGATTTGTTCTTGAAAAGATTTCATTCCTTCTGCTGGTTTGAAATCAAAAAATTCTTCAGGCATTGCTTCAATAACAGCTATTGTATAGCTTTTATTTCCTTCCCATTTTTTTACTAAATCTTTGATTAAAACATTTTTTTCTTGTGCACTCATTGAAAATATATTAAAAATGAAAGTTAAGAGAAAAATAGTGCGAAAAGTTTTCATACGTTACTGTTTTAGTTAAGAATGTATTTATTTACAAAGTTAATGCTCGTTTAGTTAATATTAACTTTCAATTGGCAGAAATTAGTATAATTCAGAAAATACACGATTAGCACTTGCCACGGCAGCATCCATATAACCTGGGAATTGAGGTACGGTTTCAGCCCCAGCAAAATATAATGTGTGATTAAAATATGATTTTAAATAAATATTATTACCGTTGTTTTCATGTGGCATCAGAGGAGATTTATAGGGAGTATATGTATGTGTTTCCTTTTGCCAAACCATTTCTTCGTAAGAAATAAAATTGGTTGCATTTGATCCGTAATATTTCTTCAATTGATTTAACACAATTTCCATTCTTTCTTCTTTTGATAATGAAAAATATGCTCCGTTCATAAATCCTTTTAAAGCATATAAATTATCTTCAATATTACTGTGATCATACATTTCCACAATTGGTCCCGAATTGCTAAAGATGGTCCCTGAATTCCCTTTTTCTCTCCAAAAAGGAGTTGTGTAAGTGAATCCAATTTTAATTGATTCTCCCATCCATGTTTGCGTTCTTTTAGCAATTGATCTAAAGTTTTCAGAAAGCTCAGGCGAAAAAGAAATTGAATTAACAAGTAAATTAGGGGGGATTGTAGAAACAACTTTCTTTGCTTTAAAATTATTGTGATTTGTTTCTAAAGTGATTATTTCATTTTCATCATAAACGATTTTGGTAACTGTTTCATTGAATGAAATAATATCGTTGTTTAAGTTTTCTAATAAACAACTAAGAATTGAATTTGTACCACCAGCAATTCGATATGTAGATTCGCCACCTTGGGGAAGTGAAACCAATTGATGAGGTTCTGTTGAGAAAGGTTCATAAATTGCGTTTACACCATATTGTTGTACAAAAAATGAAATGTCAAGTTCTTTCAGTAAATTCAACAAATGAGTATGTTGTTTACCAAACCAGGTTGCGCCAAGTTCAATAGATGCTGTATCTTTTTTCTCTTTTGTGTAAATTCTGCCGCCAATTCGACCCCTAGCCTCTATTATTTTTACATTTAAACCTTTGTTTCGAAGTAAATAGGCCAAGGTTAAACCGCTTAAACCAGCACCAATGATTAAAATATCATGAATTGAATTTTTCATTTTACAAAAGTAATTCAAAAGTACACGTTAAAAAGGTAATGTAAAGCATCAAAAATGGTAAATTTAAGTTGCCTAGTATTCTGATTTTTCTCGAATCCAATTGTTTGTATGAAAGATGAAAAAACCTAAACTGAATACAGCAAAAGAGCTGAAAATGTGCCATAAAAAGTGTGTTCCCTGGGGCAATAAATCTGGAAAGGGATTAGTGGTTGGGTAATCTAAAATTCTAAAGAACAATGCAAGTAAAAGAAACAATGCTGTTAGAATAGGAAAAACTGCAAACCTAAACTTCATTCGAAAAAGCAATAAAATTATAGGAAGAAAAAGGGTTATTCCTACAAAAGAATATGCTATGTTAGGAGCAAAAGAACTTACACTTTTTATACTTGCAAGCCCTAAAGTTATGAAAATGGCTGTGGTATAGAAAGCAGTTACAATGGCAAGTCCATAGTACCAACGCCTTACTATTTTTGTCCAAAAATAAATTGATAACGTTATAGACATTAAAGAGGCTGGAACAGAATCCAAAAACAAAAAAATAGATTGATTTCTAAAAGCGTGAAATAGGGTAGAACCTAATCCATTTAAAAAAAGAAGAGGAAGAACAGCGACTATAATTTTATGCTGATGATAATGCCCCTTTAATCTCCAAATCCAAAAAAGAATTGGAATAAAAAAAAAGAGCGAAGAGTATGCGTTCCAAGGTTCATGAACTGTAGCATCATGCACAAACTCATTATAGATCGGTCCATCATCTTTTATAACGCTAAGACGTTTCGCGATTTCTAGAGAATCTAACATCAAATAATTCTTCTTTTAATTTTTGATGTGTAAAGTTAATTCTTTAGTTGAATTCAATTACTTCCATTTTATGCTACAACCAATACTTGGTTTTTGATCAGTGATACTTCCTTTATTACTTAATAAATGATCTATTGCTTCGCGCATTGAATTACCGCTTACTGGGATCCCATTGCCCGGTCGAGAATCATCCAATTGACCATGGTAAATTGACTTTAGATTAGCATCAAATAAATAAAAATCAGGAGTACAGGCAGCGTCATATGCATTTGCAATTTCTTGCGTATCATCATAAAGATATGGAAACGGATAGTTTAATGTCTCCGCTACTCTTTTCATTTTATTTGGTCCATCTTGTGGGTAATGAACAACATCATTACTACTAATAGCAATAAAATTAATTCCTTTTTTAAGGTAATCATTTGCCAAGTTTACCAACTCATGATTTACATGCAAAACAAATGGGCAATGATTACAAATGAACATAATTACAGTTCCTTTTTCTCCCTTAAGCTGATTTAAACTTTCAACGTTGTCCGTTAATACATTCAACAGAGAAAAATTTGGAGCTAAGGTTCCTTGATTAAAGTTATTTGATTCAACTAAAGCCATAATAGGATTTCATTAAATTATTAATTTTCGAACTCAAATTTCAGAATTAAAATTGAAATTTATGGTAGTTCATAGAAATTTCCGCAAAATAATAGGAGAAATAAACCTCTATTAATTTGATTTCTGAATCAATTAAATTTTGATCTCGGGTATTGATTAAAAATAGAGTAGATTCTCCTATATCAAAAAGTTGTTGTTCTGCATCAAGTAATTGACGGTAAGAATTAACTGCTTTTTCTTGGATTAACTGTTGCTCATTTAAAGCGTTGAGTTGATTGTAGACACTAATGATTTTATATTTAATGGTTTCCTTTTTAGAAACCATTTTAGCGCTTTGTTGCTTTATTTTTAGTTCAGTAAGCTTTACATTTGCTCTTTCTTTTCGCAAAAATATTGGATAAGAAAAAGTGCCGCCCCAAGTATAATTTTCAACAGAATAATCGCCAATTACTCCTCCGCCAAGATCACTGCTAATAGCATTGTAGTTTAACTTAACTGTTGGTTTAAGGCTCTCTTTTTTTAATCGATATTTAACTTTGGAAATATCAATCTTATTAATTTCCATTAAGATTTGTGGATGATTATCAACTAAAGTACTAATGTTTGATAGTGTTGATAAAGCATTTGATTCTAAATTAACAAAAGGAGAAACAGAGGAGTCTAGCTCTAATGGAACGAGTCCCTTTTGCCATAGATAAGTATTTAAGAGTTCTCTTTTATTTAAGAGTTCAACTTGTGCTTGATTTAATTTCAAAGAACGATCTTGTACTTGTATTTGAACTTTTAGCGTGTCAATGGCGGGCTTATCTCCAAGAGATACACTATTAATTATATTATCCAATCGTTCTTCGGCTTTTTCTAAACTTTTTTCATAAATGGCAACTTTATTATAAGCTTTGTTCCATTTAAGGTATGCTTGAGAAGCATCAAAGATGAGTTGATTTAGAATAATTCTTTTTTCTAGAGTTGTGCTGTTTTTGATAATTTTAGCTTGTTTAAAGTCAGCCCTTCTTTGGTCAATGAATAATCCTTTTCCAAGGTTAACGCTTAATCCTGCATTCCAAATCCCATCAAAATCAGTATAAGATTCTGAATTCAACCGTGTTCCAGTATTGTTTTTGTACCCACCTTCAACTGTAATTCCATACCAAGTAGGAATTTTAAGACCGCTTTTGAGGTAGCTATAATATTGTTCGTCTTTAAAATATTTTTGACGAATATCTCCTTCTAATTTGGGATCAAATTCACCTTTTGCTTTTTGAACATAAGATGCGCCTTCCTGTTCTTTTAAATCTGCTTGATAAGCAATTGGATGGTTTGTTTCTACGATTTCTATGAAGTCTTTGAAACTAAAAACAGTCTGTGCAAAACCATGACTCAGGGTCAGGTCTGAAATAGATAATATAATGAATGCTAATACAGCAAATATTGTTTTCATGGTCATTTTTTTGTTTCCGATTTCTGTTTTTTCTGTGCATAATATTCTGGTGGAAAGCCATTAATGTTTCGCCATAATTCGTACCAAATAGGAACATCATTTAGCATGATAAGATTAGATGTTCCAGCGCCAACTCGTAATGCTGTGGGCCAATCATATGAAAGTCTGTCAGGCTTAACCAATACACGATACTTTCCGTTCTCACTAATGAATTGATCAATAGCATAAATTTCACCGCTGTATGTTCCATGACTCGCATTGGGCCATCCTGAAAAAACGATTGCTGGCCATCCGTCAAACTGAATTCGTACCTTTTCGTTTAATTGAATTAAAGGCAAATCAATCGGGTCAACATATAATTCGACAGCTAAATCATAATTTTTAGGCATTAAAGAAAGGATCTCTTGTCCTTCTTTTATAGTTTCGCCAATCCCACTTGTTTTTGTTTTTGTAATATATCCTGATTGAGGGGCGGTTATATAATAAAGTCCATTTCTGAAAAGGTAATTGCTATACGTGTTTTCAAGTTTGTTTAAACTAGTTTCTGTATCTAATTTTTGCGAAATAGTGCTCATTTTATCCGATTGAATCTTATTGAAATCAGTTTGGTACTTGACTTGAATACCATTTAATTCTAATTGAAGATTAATTAATTCATTTTGACTATTCAACCATTTATTTTTTGCACCCAATTGGTAAGCTTCGTTTTGTTGCAATTTTGCTTTTTTTTGCTCGAAGTCAACCTTAGATTTTAATCCGCTTTGATATAAACTATCCGTTCGTTCAAATTGATTTTTCGCAATTTTATAATTGATTTTTGCGCTTTCAAAATTAATGCTGTCATTTTGAACTTTCAAAACAGCTTGTTGTAATTTGTTTTTAGCTTGTGCTAGTTTAACATTAAACTGCTCTTTTAAGACAACCAATTGATTATCTTGAATCGTAATTTTGTCACCGTAATTATTTACAGATTGTTTTTTTAGATCAACTTGATTCTTTGTTCGATCTAGTAATTCAAGGTCAAAATAAGCGTCCTTGATTTCTGAAATCTTAAGAATAGTATCTCCTTGATTAACAAAATCTCCTTCTTGAACAAACCATTTTTCAACTCTTCCGGCGATAATTGAATTAAGTGTTTGCGGCTTTTGGTCAGGGCGTAATGTCGTAACAATTCCCATAGAGCGAATGTTTTGCGTCCAGGGAATGAATAATGTGATAAGTGCAAGTATAAAAAAAGCTAAAATAATTTTCCTAAAAACACCATTTGAGCGTTTTTTTTCAACTTCTTCAAGCGTTGAATAATGTTTGTTTACAATGTTCTCGTAGACTCTATTTTTTGAAATATTTAACATTTTAATCTAATTCTTTTAATGTTTCATTTTGAGAATAAATCACACGATCAACTTTTGATTTTATATTTTCATCACGAGATGAAATAACCAAAGTCCACGGATTTCTCTTGTCTGTCAAGAAGCTCATGATTTCTTCTCTTTCTTCATCTACAAGAGAAGAAAATGCGTCTTTGACTAAAAGTAATTTTGGTTTATCAGCAATACTTCTTGCAAGGATTATTTTATCTACAATTCCTTTTGAGAATTGTTTTCCTTGAGGGTTCAATTGTGTTTTTAATCCATTTGGAAGTGATTTTACAAACTCAATTAATCCTAGCTTTTCAACAGCCCATAATACGTTTTCAAATGTTGCATTTGGGCGCCCCATTGTAATGTTTTCAAGTAATGAACCTTCAAATAATAATTCATCCATTAAACAATCTCCAATAACCGATCTTAATTTGCATGGATTGTAATTTTGAATTGGTAGCTCGTTAATTATAATGCTTCCAGAATTAATTTTGTACAACCCTGCGAGTAGGTAGAGAAGTGTTGTTTTTCCAGAATCACTTTCTCCAACAATCATAACGCGTTCTCCCGAATTAATTTTGATAGAAACATTTGAAAAAATGTTTCTTGTTTGATGAGGGTAAGAAAAATCTACATTTTTCAATTCAACTGAAAACCCTTTTTTAAGCTGCTCCTCGGTTACTTCAAGCCCATCCTCAGCTTCTAAATCAAGATCTGTTACTTGCCCAATTTTTTCTAAAGAAGAAAGAATATCGTAGATGGTTTCAAGACTAAGAATTAGCTTTTCTACTGACCCCATAACAAGTAATATAATGATCTCTGCTGCAACAAACTGACCAATATTCATTTTTTGATCCATCACGAGTAAACTTCCTACAATTAGTAACCCTGCCGCTACAAGAACTTTAAAGACGACCATTAAAATATACTGTGTTTTTAATACTTTAAAGTGTGCTTCTCTAGATTCGATATAATCCCCCGAGTATTCATTTACTCTATGCATGGTTAGATTGGTATTACCTGCAAGTTTGAAACTAACACTTGTTCTTGCAATTTCTTGTAACCAATGTGCTACAACATATTTGTCTTTTGATTCTTGTAGACTTGTATCTAATCCTCTTTTAGAAGTTAATCTAAAAATAGAATAGATTAAAACAATTAAAATGAGACTATACACAATGAAAAAGGGGTGGTAAAGTGATAGAAGTAATAAACCAAATATGGTTTGAATTGATGCTGTAGAAAAATCAATTAAAATTTTTGATAATCCTTTTTGTACAGAAACAACATCAAAAAAACGATTCATTAATTCAGGAGCATAATGCCTGTATAATGCCTCAAGTCGTATTCTCGGAACACGGTAAGCAAATTCAAAAGCCGCTCGAGTAAATATTTTTTGTTGCAAGTACTCGGTAATTTTAAGTTGGCTAATTTGTAAAATACCGGATAGGATAATTCCTAAAATCACGAAGATTACAAGTATAACCCAAGAGGTGCTGATACTACCTCCTTGAATTAGGTTTATAATTGCTTGAATTCCAATAGGAAGTGAAAGGTTAACCAAGCCATTAAAAAAGGCGTAAACATATATATTGCGTATTTCTTTCCCGTCAGGTTTTATCAATAACCAAAACCTGCTTATGGGACTTAATTGGACAGTATCCATAATAAAAATTATAATAAATAAAATGCGTTGCTAAAAAAGAAAGCAACAAAAAATAGGGGAGTTACTTCTACACAGTATCGGGTGGAGGAGTACTTGGTGAATTTTTGAACTTAGCGTATAAAAAGAAATTAAATGAAGAAACTTTTTCATTTGATAGCAGAATACCCATTGAGCATATGTCGAGATTCGTATTAAAAAGTGATTTTTCCTTCAGTTCATCTTCCAACTCATTTTCTAATTCGTTTTCGGTATCTATATCTGTTATTTCAGTTAAATCTTCACAATCGGGTAAATAATATTTAAGTGAATCAAATGTAAATGAACATAAGAGTAATACAAAAGCTATGGATTGAATTAATTTTGGCATTATTCCTTTAACAGAAATGTATTTTAAATTGTTCAAATTCAAAGTGCTATTTTTTTTAAAACAAGTTCAATGTAAAAATTAGTGACAGCATCTTCTCCTTCAACAACATCTGTTAAACGCGGCAGATGCTCTGCGAAAAAACGTTGATGATGAGATCCTTCTATTACAGTTGAAACTAGCATATGAGGATATTTAAAAGTTGGGTTAATCTCCAAAATAATATCTGAAACCCGTTTTACAACTTCTTTATATTGACTAAAAAAGCCAAGCTTATTGTCTTCGTCAACTGCTTTATTAAAATATGCTTTTGAGGATTCAGAAATTACAATGCGATTCAATTTCACTTCATCAATTTGAGAAAACGCTGTGTCTTTTTCAATTTTTTCAGTAAGTACGGTAATTGCTCTCTTTAAGCGTTCTTTTGGATCGTCGATATTCGTTAAACGCATTAATAATCGATATTCTTGCCATCCCCAATACCATAAAACTAAATAAATTAAGAGGTAATGCTTACTTTCAAAATACCTATATACAGAAGCTTCTGTTGAGGAAATGTGTTTTGCTAATTTTTTGAAAGTAAATTCTTCAAACCCTATTTCATCAATTAGATCAATACTACCGGCCAAAATTTTCTTTCCTAATTCAGAAGATAACGGTGTTTTAATGTAGACCTTATCATTGACATTAATTGTAATTTTTGCTTGAAATTTCTGCATATATAATTATTTCGATTACAAATATAATAGTAATACTATTAGTTTTGCAAATAAAATCTATATTGTTAATATGAAAATTATATTAACGGTAAATTACAAACAAAAAAAGCCAATTTACTAATGTGAATTGACTTTTTGATAGTTATATACAAGATTAATGCAAAAGAAGTGCTATTATGTCTTTGTTATTTTGATTTACAGCATGGTCTAGTGCGGTTAATCCATTTGAGTCTTTAATTGTTTCATTTGCACCATGCTTTAAAAGTAACTAGACAAGTTTTTTTCCTCCAAATGTAGATGCAAAAATTAATGCAGACGCTCCATTATAATTACAATAATCGATATCAGCTTTACATAATAGTAATTGGTTGACATAATAGGTATGCCCTTTAACAACAACACCCATAAGGGCTGTATTTCCCGAATGATCACTTGAATTAATATCTACATTTTTTGAAAGTAAAAAATCTACTGCTGCAGCTTGGTCATTATAAACGGCAATAATTAAAGGTGTAAAACCTCTTGAATCTGCAAAATTGAGTGTATCAGGATTTAATTGATAAAGTAGTTCTAAAGCTTCAACATTTCCAACTCTTGAGGCATGTATTACAAGCGATTCTTGCTGTCCAAAAATGCTAAAAGAAGATGTTACAAGTAAAATATGTATTAAATATTTCATTAGACTATTGTTTGAGGTAATTCATATCTAAACTCAGTCCTTTTGCTAGTGCAGTACCATATTCACTGTCAGCTTGATAAAAATATTTAACCATTATCTTTTGAATCTCTTGATCCCTTACTTGATGCAAATCACCGAGTAAATTAGAAATTAATTGTGCTTTTTCTTCTTTAGATAAAGCTCGGTAAAAATCTCCCGCTTGACTGAAATCATTGGTTCTATCAATTTTTTCCTGAACGATCTGAATATTTGAATAGTTTGTGTTGTGAAGTTTATAACTGTTGTCTTCTTTTGCCGTTGCTTTGTGACTTGGTTGATAATTTATATCAGGATTTTCAAAAGTATTGTTTCTAGAACTTGATACACCATCAGAGTTATAGTTAATAACCTCGTTTTTTGGTTTGTTTACAGTTATTTGCTGAAAATTCCCCCCAAGTCTATGCCGTTGCGTGTCAAAATATGAAAATAAACGCCCTTGTAATAATTTATTTTCTGAAGCCTCAATTCCGGGAATTAAAGAACCAGAAGAAAACGCTATCGACTCAACTTCTTCAAAATAATTAGTAGGGCTTCTATTTAAAGTCATAGTTCCTATCTTAATGTTTTCGATTTTTTCTTCTGGCCAGTCTTTAGTAGCATCTAAAGGTCAAAAATGAAAACTATTCAAATCTTTGGCTTTTATTAATTGAACATATAGATTCCATTGAGGGTAATTCTTGTCGTCAATGTCTTTTCTTAAACTAACGGTTGCATGTTGCCAGTCCTTTCCTTGTTGACTATTAGCTTCTTGTGCACTGAGGTTTTGCTGCCCTTGTTTACTTATCCAAGAGTATTTAACATAAGTAACTTCTCCTTTTTCATTAATCCATTTAAAACCATGCACACTGCTCCCATTCATATATTGATAACCTTTCGGGATTCCATAATCGGTATATACTTGAGTAAGCATATGAGTTGCTTCTGGTATGTGCGAAAAGAAATCAAAAAAACGATTGGGATCTTGTTTGTTTGTCTCTGGACATGGTTTTAAAGAATGAACCATGTCTGGAAATTTAATTGCATTTCTAATAAAGAATACGGGAAGGTTGTTTCCTACAATATTATAATTTCCTTGATTCGTATAGAATTTTACTGCAAAACCTCTTGAATCTCGAGCTGTTTCTGGAGAACCCTTACCATGAATAACCGTTGAGAATCGCACGGTTAAACTCGTTTTTTTCCAACTTCACCAAATAAATTTGCCTTTGTATAGGCCGACATATCTTTAGTTGTTTCAAAATACCCGAATGCTCCCGCTCCGCGTGCATGAACAACTCTTTCAGGAATTCTCTCACGATCAAATGCAGCAAGTTTTTCAATTAAATGAATATCTTGAAGTAATACAGCTCTTGTATTACTGATTGTTTGTGAATTTTGATTATCTCTAACAGGGGGCTCCTGTGTTTGTAGTTAACGTTTGGTTAAATCCAGAAAAAAGTGAAAAACCAAAGGCGAATAAAATTATTTTCTTCATCATAAAATTGTTTTGTTTAGTGGTACAAAGGTGTAATAGTTTTATGTATTTATAAAATAGATATTATTACCTTTAGTATTGATTAAATCAATAATATGACATTGAGACAATTGAATATCTAATTGCATTCGACACTTATAAACGCTTCGTAACTGCCGCAGAGCATTGTTTTGTAAATCAATTAACACTAACAATTCAAGTAAAAAAATTAGAAGATGAAATTATAATTTTTGACCGAAGTAGAACACCATTAACAATAACAGTAGAAGGAGAGCAAATTATTGCAAAAGCTCGAATGGTTATGCGCGAAGTAGCAGAGTTAAAAGAAATGGTTTCTAATGAAAAAGATAGTATTTCCGGTACATTTCGCTTAGAAATTATTCCTGAAGAATTTCAAAAGAATGAACGATACATTCGTGTCAAATGGCGTTAATTGTGCTATGAAATTTTAATCATACTGATCTGTTTGATTTTTTGAAAAAAAATCGACCAAAAATAGATTAAACCCAAGGTTTTCTATATAAAGAGTGTAAGATTAGAGTCAAATTGAGAATATTCTGAATCACAACCAAACATTATAACCAGTTGATTTTAGTTTGAATGAATAAATTTTATCCCTTTACGTTGTTTTGAAATAATTTAGCTTGTAATGAAAAAACTCCTAGCAAAGCTAGGAGTTTTTTTGATGGGTGGAAGATCGGAATCGAACCGACGACCTCCTGAACCACAATCAGGCGCTCTAACCAACTGAGCTACAACCACCATTTTCGAAAAATGATGAAAGAAAACTTTCTCATTTTTGCGTGCGCAAATATAATTCATTTTTTATAAATGAAGTGCATTTAATTCGAAAAAAGCTGTAGAAATTTACTGTTTTTTTGAAAAACTTAATCGTGCAAAAAACTTTTCTATACTATCAAGCATGCGCTTTAATAAGTCAAAGTATAGGGTTAAAATTAAGAATATTGACATTCCCCAAATAACCATTAAGTTACTTGCAAAAGTACTTAGATAACTTCCAAAGAAATGTTTTCTTGGGGCATAAAAATGAGAGTCGAAAAAACTCGCGTCATATGGATCTAGATAGATTGGATCAGATTTTTGTATTAATCTGTCATCATAATGAACGAGCTTCGTTAAATCAGTTTTATTGGTAACAAATTGAGTCAATGATTTATTTGTATTCACCCGTACCAATTCTAAATACATTTCTTTACCGTATTTATCAATGATCTCTTTTGTTTTCAGATCGATTTTTTCTCTATTCTTATCAACAATAGATTTATAATGCGTTTTAAGGATTGAGAAATAATCTTTTGCTTTAGTATAAACAGATTCATTGTAATTTTCAATGGTCAATCCTGGGATACAATCTTCGCAAGCTACGTTCTTAATAAAATCATGTTCTCTTGCAATTTCATTTCGTAACACAAGTAACGATTGTTTTGCGTCATCTTGTTTTTCTGGATCGTTAATATTGGTTTTAACAAAATCAAGTTGAGCAGTTAACTCTTGTAGCCAATAGTCTTTTTTCCATGTCGCAAAACTCTTATTTTTCTCATATTGAAAATAAATACTATTGTATTCGTTGTCCTTGAATTGTGTAACAGCAAGAGCTTCGTAAGCCCAACGTGAGGCCATTACGTTACCAATTAGAGGAACAGAGCTTTCGTCTCCAAAAAGAGGATGAAGTTTATCAAACTTTACAATAACTCCACTAAATAAAAGTTGCGGAATAATTAAAATTGGGATTAAGATATAGATTACTTTTACCGAGTTAAAACTTGCAGAAATATTAAGTCCTAATAGATTAGCAAAGCAGGAGAGGCTAAAAAGAATCATCCAATATTCCAACCACATACCTTTTATCTCCAAGATTAGATTTCCTACAATTACAAACAATAGCATTTGAATACTAGAGATAATAAACATGATGGAAATCTTGGAAACAAGATAAGAGCTTCGACTCAAGTTTAAGAAAGATTCTCTTTTCAATATTTTTTGATCCTTTATTATTTCCTCTGCTGCAACAGTTAAACCGATAAACAATGCTACAATAACAGCTATAAATAAGAATGGAGGAATGTTTTGGTTTTCATTAAACATGTATACCTCATTCTCATTTGTATTATAAAATTTTACAAAGAAAGACAAAACAAAAGCAAGTACAGGAGCCTCTAAAAGGTTAATGATCATGTACTGTCTGTTGGTCAACTTAGAAAGAACGTCTCGAACAAAGAAGACATTTAATTGTTTGAAAATGCTTGGTTTTTTGAACGTACTTTCAGGAATAACATCCTCATTTTCGATCAAATTGGGATCTTTTTCTAGATGCTCCAAATAATTTTCATTCCATTCTTTAGGAGAAACTTTTCGCAATTGAGTTAACGTACCATATTCATCAACAACTTTTGATTCAATGATATTGAAAATCTGTTCTGGATTTACATTACCACAAACATGGCATTCACTTTCGTTACTTTTTGCATGATTAATTAAATCCTTGAAATACATAACGGCATCTACAGGGTTGCCATTGTAAATAGGATATCCTCCAAAATCAAGTATAAGAAGTTTATCAAACATTTTGAAAATGTCTGAAGAAGGTTGATGGATAACTACAAAAATCAACTTACCTTTTAATGCAAGCTCCTTGAGTAAATCCATAATATTTTCTGAATCTCTGGAAGATAAACCAGATGTAGGCTCATCCACAAAAAGAACAGAAGGTTCTCTAATTAACTCTAAGGCTATATTTAATCGTTTTCTTTGACCTCCCGAAATTGTTTTTTCGAGTGGGCTTCCTACTTTTAAATCTTTTGTTTCGTAAAGTCCTAAAGACATTAATAAGGCCAAAACTTTTTTAGCTATAACACGCTCACTTAATCCTCCAAAACACAATTTAGCATTGTAAAACAAGTTTTGATATACCGTAAGTTCTTCAATCAAGAGGTCATCTTGGGAAACATATCCTATAACACCTTCAATCTTATTTTTATCGTGATGAATATCGATTCCGTTAATCTCAACTGAACCTTCAGCAGGAGTGTAGTTCCCGTTTAAAACATTCAATAGGGTAGATTTACCAGCACCAGATCCTCCCATGATTCCAAGAAGAGATCCTGATTCTTCAGCAAAGTTGAAATTATGTAATCCAATTTTTCCTCCCTTAAACTTATAAATAACATTGTCTGCTTTAAAGACAATTTTCGATTGTTCTTTATCCGATAAAAATTGTCCAATGATGTCACTGTAATAAATCGGACTTACTTTTGAAGATCGAATTGAACTTCCTTGATTTAATATCAAATGTCTATACGGACGAACAGGCTGACCATTTAAGTTAAGTTCAGATGTTCCAAGGTATTTAAAAAAGTGAAAATTAACACTTACTATTTTTAAAACTCGAATTTGTCCATTTAAACCTTCAGAAAAAATATGTTTTGCCTCTTTAAATGATTCAGATTTATTAGATGTGACATAAAGTAAATTTGTGTCATCAATAACTGTTTCAATAGGAGCTTCTACGAAATCTTTAATCTTCTTATATTCATCCATGGATACATTAAATGTATCCGCAACAGTTTTTGCAAATTCTCTTTCTTGATCAGCAACAACTTCATTGGCATTAATAAATTCAAGAATCCGAACTAACACAATCATTTTTTGACGTTGTGTTAATTCTTCATTAATCTGAGTACAAATCCGAAGAACTTTTACTGAATGAACAGAAGTCTTTTTTCTTTTTCCGTCTTTTTTAGTTGATTTCCCTTGATAGGCAATTAAAAATTCGTCAAAAAGTTTAAGGTACTCTTCAACCGCAGCAGAACCAAGTTCTTGTTTTAAAAAGGCTTTAACAATTTTTCTTCCATGGCCATTGGTTATGGGATTTGAAATGTCAATTTCCTCATCTACTCTTGCAATAATTGCAAAGAGCTGCATTAGGGCTTTTAGTATCCTTTGACTCATTTAAGTTAGAGCTTACTATTATTTTTGAAAACCAAGAAGAACAACAATACATCCAGATACTTTTTTATCAATATCCAGGTATGCTTCAACATAGCAATCCAATGTATTATCTATTTTAAAATCCCAATAAGGTTTGTTTTTATGGTCTTGATTAGTAAAAAGAAGATTTCTTTCTTTATCATAAACATTAAAGATCACGTAATCATCTTTAACGCCTGCGGTAGAAGCAATTCTATAAAGTGATCCTCCATACAAAGTAACTTTAAATTCAGCAGATTGCTCTGCATCAACAAAAGCTTTATAAACTTGTCCATCAGAAATGAATACTTTTCCACCATTTGAAGGGTCAGAAAGATGTTGATAGCACACATTCGCAAGAGAATCACATGCTTGAGACCAACCTGAGTTCACTAAAGTTATTAATACGAATATTCCGAATATCTTTTTCATGTGTTAGCCTATTAATTCGTTTCTTATGGATTTGATCTTTGTTACAATATTTCCTAAAACTGCTTCATCTACTTGAACTGAAGATTTACTCTTAATGTTCGTAAGTGATTTATCTGGCATAGTAACAGGTTCGATATATTGGTAGTTAAATTTAATTTGGTCGAAATCAGATTTTAAATCAGTTAAATTAGCGATAAGATCTGAATAAGTTCCTTCTGAATTAAAGTCTTCTAACAAATCAATAATTGTTTTTAATGCTGTTTTTTGTTCACCAATTCGGTCTGCAAGTTTTTGATCATTTGTTTTCTCAAAAATTGTCGCTGCAAAATACATTGATTCAATCCAGCCCCCAGTTAAAATTAATGAAGCAACATCATGTTGTTCATTGTCTTTCAAAAATTGATCACCCTTTCGGTAACCATCAGACATAATAACTAACATTGAATCTTGATCATTTCCATTTTCAATGAAACGTTCAACCAAATCTTGATCGAAAGCACCTGAAATTCCTAGTTCAGTAGACAATTTGTCAACAGAATTAAGGTAAGAAATAGCTTTTGTATTATTTTCGAAAATTGTGGCATAACCTAAATCCGCTCCATAAACTCCCATATTAATTGCACGAGTAAATGTTGTAGTGAAATTCTCTACACCATCAGGATTTGTGAGCATTTCTTCATCAAAAACATCACTTTGCTCGTTGATTAACGTTACCATTTGAATAGGAGAGGGTATACTGAAAATCTTTCCATTAATGCTTGTATTGACTGCCTGAGCAGAATCGAGTACAGCATTTGTAACTACATTTAACTCATCAGTTATAGGGCCTTCACTATCAACCTCTACGCCACTTCCTCCACATGAATTCAACAGGGGGACAACCAAAAAAGGTAAAATAAATTTATTCACAAATTTCATAGTGTTAATTTGTTTCAAAACTAAAAAAATAATTCGGTTTTTTGAAATAAAACTAATTCGAAAGGTTAAAAATCATGATAAGCCTTTTTTTATAGTATTTTCTTCAAGTTTTTACCCAATTTTCCGTGAAACAAAATTTAATCCTAATTTTGCTATAAATTTTTATTGAAAATGAACGCTAGGCCAAGAAGAAATAGAAAAAACAACGCAATAAGAGAAATGGTTGCAGAAACAATTTTGACTCCAGCAAACTTAATTTATCCTCTTTTTCTTTTAGAAGGTAATCAAGAAAAAAAAGAGATTATTTCACTCCCTGGAATCTTTCGGTTTAACTTAGATGATCTTTCAAAAGAAATTGAAGAGGCAATAAAGTTGGAGATCTCAACTTTTGTTCTTTTTCCAGTTGTTCCTGAAAACTATAAAGACAAAGTTGCATCATATGGTTTACAAGCAGACAATTTTTACTTAGAAGCCATTCGAAAATTGAGAATTCGTTTTCCAAAAATTGTCTTGATGAGTGATGTTGCTATGGACCCATACAGTTCTGATGGACATGACGGCTTGGTTAAAGAAGGGAAAATTCTAAATGATGAAACGCTGCCAATTTTAGCTGATATGGCTGTGTCACAAGCACAAGCGGGAGTAGATATTATAGGCCCTTCAGATATGATGGACGGAAGAATTGGCGCTATTCGGAGAGCACTTGATCAAGCAAATTACATTGAAACATCAATTATGTCTTATACTGCAAAATATGCAAGTGCATTTTATGGGCCATTCAGAGATGCGCTTGATTCTGCACCAAAATCAGGAGACAAAAAGACATATCAAATGGATCCAAGCAATAAGTATGAAGCATTAATTGAAGCTCGATTAGATACCGAAGAAGGTGCAGATTTCTTAATGGTTAAACCTGCGTTATCATATTTGGATGTAATTCATTTATTGAAAGAGAATAGTACACTTCCAATTTCAGCATATAACGTGAGTGGCGAATACGCTATGATTAAGGCGGCAAGTGAAAAAGGTTGGTTAGATTATGAAGGGGCAATGACCGAGACACTGCTCAGTATTAAGCGTGCTGGAGCTGATGCGATTTTAACCTATTTTGCCAAAGATTATGCAGCCTTGTACAAGGGGATTATCTAATTGGAGAATAAATAATTTCCCCATCATATCCATCCAATTTTAACGAAATAGGATTGTTATCATAGGCAAGATCCGAAATATCAAAAACCAATATTTCATCAATCAATTCACGGCAATGATCGTCGTCATTATCATGATATAATTGAATACTTCTTTGTGGTGGGATAGATTTAGAAATAAGCTTTGATCCAATAAGTTGGAATTTATGTTCCTTGCACCCACCACTATATTTAATTGAAATGGTCATCTTGTTTTTAGTAATTAACACATTTTCAATAATTGTTGACGCTGAATTAGAATATGAGTTTACATCTAATGTAACGATTGCTTTTGGAAGTGCAGGAATAGCTTCTTCATCTGCGATTTCCTGTGCGTTACCACAGCTAAATAATGTTAGACATAGAAGGGAAATGATACTGAAATTTTTCATAGGTTAATTTTTCTTGGCCTTTAAAAAGATTAATACAAGCAAAAATAAAATTAATATGCCTGAGATAATAAATAATTCAGGAGAAAATGGGAAATCCATTTTTTCTTTTTTAACAATAAGTGTTGGGGTTATCTTTTGAATGGTGTCATTTTTTTGAAGAATGATTTTTTCTTTTAAAACTTCATATTCAAAACGCCATTGATTAATTCGGGGAAGATAATTACGGAAAACTGGTATTTTCAATTTCCGTTGACTTAATTTTCCTTTCACTTGTTTAATGGCGGCAAGTACTTCCTTGTCCCATTTGTTAAAATTTCTTCCCAAGCTATACGCAATATATGCTTGAGTGTCCGAAACATACTTTTCTAAAATAAGCCCCATTTCATAGCATGCTCGAGCAATTATAGGGTCAGATTCATGAATAAAATGAATCATATTCCGTAAAACGAAGTTTAGATTTTTTAAAGGGGTTATGATATCTCTTGTAAATCGTTCATCTGATTTATCAACATTTGCTAATGAGGTATCAATTTCCCATTTAAGAATTGAGTTGTCTTTGTACCATTTTTCAACCTTACTCTCTGCTATATAGGCGAGTAATAGTCGGTCGAGAAAATAAATTTTCGATCCTTCAAAAATCCCTGGATTGTCTCTATGAATCGCTTCAATGCCTCCTTCATAATCCTTGTTTAAAATAAGCATCATTATTTGATCCCACCAATAGGCGTTTTCAAGATCATAATCAACATTGAGGTGACCAAAATAGTAACTAGATAATTCTGTGTTTCCTGTTTGCAATGAAGTTCTTGAAAAATTCAAACTATCTAAACGCGACCATTCGACACGTGGTTTCTTTTCAAGCTCATCAAGGAGCATAATTAACGAGTCGCTATCAAAACCACGTTGAAACGTTGTTAATTTAAACCAAGGATTGTATTCGTTTTTATAAGGAGATTCTACGCGTACAATTGTATCTGATTGCGCTTCAGATAATATCGCTGAACTTAGCGTAAAAAAAAGTAAAAGAAACCTAATGACTTGCTGTGAAAACATATTCAATAATGTTTGCTCCCATTCTAAGGGCTTCTAGTCGTTTTTCTTCAGTATCCCCATGAACTTCTTGATCTTCCCAACCATCACCCAGATCAGTCTCATAGGTATAAAGACAAATTAAGCGCCCTTCATAAACAATCCCAAATGCTTGACTATTGCTATCATCATGTGCATGAATTTTGGGAAGCCCTTTAGGAAATTTATAAGTTTGGTTAAAAATTGGATGACTTTGAGGTAATTCAACCAAGTCAATTGATGGGAAAACTTTCTTTAATTCTTTTCGGATGAATTGATCCATTCCGTAATTATCGTCTATGTGAAGGAAACCTCCTCCGAGTAAATAATTCCTTAAATTTTCTGCATCTTCTCTGGTGAAAACAACATTTCCATGGCCAGTCATATGTACAAAGGGGTAGTTGAAAAGTGCCGGATCTCCAACATCAACTGTTTCTACAGTTTCAGAAATGAAAGTGCCTAAATTTTTATTGCAAAAAGTAACTAGATTTGGTATTGCAGTTGGGTTAGAATACCAATCTCCACCACCTTTGTATTTCAAAACAGCAACTTGATAAGATGCTTTTCCATTTTGAGAAAAAGAAGAGAATGCCGCTAACGAGGCAAGTATGATGATTAAGATATTAGTGCTACGGTATGACATGCTACAATTCCTGCTGTTTCTGTTCTAAGTCTATTTTTACCCAAACTTACCGGGTTAAAATTGTTTTCAAATGCTAATTTAATTTCTTCTGAAGTAAAATCCCCCTCAGGTCCTATTAAAATTAAAACATTTTTTCCACCATTCAATTGATTTTTCAATTCTTTCTTTGAACTATCTGTTATACAATGCGCTATAAAACACTGTCCATCCGATTGGAAATTAGCTAAAAAATGATCGAATGATTGCATTTCGTCTATAACCGGGAGAAAAAGATTTCCAGATTGTTTTAAAGCGCTTATTGCGTTTTTTCTTACTTTCTCAATATTTAAGTGTTTCCGCTCTGAATTTTTAGTGTGCAATGGAGTAATTCTTCCAATGCCAATTTCAATCGCCTTTTCAATAAAAAAACTAAACCGATCTATACTTTTTGTTGGAGCAATTGCAATATGTGTAAAAACATTTTGGGCCTCTGATATTGTGTTTTGAAGAATTTTAAAGTGTAATTTTTTTTTGTTTGCAACGGTTATAATTGCATTTGAAATGCGTCCTTTACCATCCAAAACAATTATTTTTTGGTTTTCCTTTAAACGTAAAACACGAACAGCATGATTTGATTCTTCCTCAGAAAGATATAATGCGTCAATATTGTCACAAAAAAAACTATGTTTGGCTGAATACATGAATCAAAAACGTACTTTTGCAAGCGTAAATTATACAAATGTCTGCAACAAAAATAGCATTTTTATACAGTGAAATCGCAGGGTATTTTTTGGCATGCGCTAAAACATTAGCTACTAAGGCCGAAGTACTCATAGTACGCTGGCCAACAAATGATGAAGCACCTTTTGAATTCAAGGAAGAAAAGCAGCTAAAAATTATCAATAAAGCAGATTATTCTACGTTAGAATTACAAGGAATTATTAATGCATTTGATCCAAACACAGTTGTTTGTAGTGGTTGGATGGATAAGGACTATCTAAAAATAGTTAAAAGCTTAGATCAAAAAGTTAATCGTGTTTTGTCTTTAGATAATCATTGGAAAGGAAATCTAAAGCAACAAATTGCAACTTTTGTTTCACCGTTTTATTTGAAAAAAATTTTTACGCATGCATGGGTACCAGGAAAACCGCAAGAAAAATTCGCAAAGAAATTAGGGTTTAAAGGAAAAACTCTTTTAGGGTTTTACTGTGCGGATAATTTTTTATTCCAAAATCAATACAAAGCAACATTTACAGAAAAGAAAGAGAAATTTCCAAAACGCTTTTTATATGTAGCGCGTTATGTTTCTCACAAAGGAATTTTTGAATTATGGCGTGCTTTTGTATCACTTCAAAAAGAATATCCAAATGAATGGGAATTGTGGTGCCTCGGAACAGGAGAAGAATGGGATAATCGAATTGAACATGAAAAAATAAAGCATTTTGGATTTGTACAACCTAAAGAAATGAATCCAATTATTAAGGAGACGGGTGTTTATATATTACCAAGTAAATTTGAACCTTGGGGAGTTAGCGTACAAGAATTTGCAATTTCTGGATATCCTTTACTTTTGAGTGATGAAATTGGGTCAAAAGAATTTTTCTTAAATGAAAATGGAGAAGCCTTTCAAGCAGGGAACGAAAATGAGATTAAGCGTGCAATGCTCAAAATTATAAATACAGATTCTGCTGATTTGATAAAAATGGGAGAAAAAAGTAATGCTGTAGGAATGAGTTATACAATGGAAATGTGGGCAGAAAAAATACTTAACCTGTAAAAAAGAGAAATGGAAAAATTAGCAATAAAACTTTGCATGACGAAAGATATCGGTGTTCATGGAAATCTTTTTGGAGGAAATATGTTAGCTTGGTTAGATGAAGCTGCAGCAACTTGGGCGTGTAGTGTTTGTCAAAATCCAAATATGGTTACTGCAAAAATTGATGAAACAATTTTTGAACGCCCTGTAAAAAATGGAGATCAGGTCATTATTTATGGTGAGGTTAAGCGTGTGGGAAAATCATCATTAACCATGTACATTGAAGCTAGAAATACTGATTTTTACTCTGGAGAAGAAGAAATTGTATGCTCGACTATTTTTATTTTTGTTAGAATTAACGAGAAAGGGAAGTCTATGCCAATTGATAGCACAGTTCGTGAAAAATACAAACACTTGAATTAAACTTGAAACAAATTCTAATCATACAAACGGCATTTATTGGAGATGTTATTTTAGCAACGTCTTTGGTTGAAACATTGAAGAATGAGTTAAAAGAAGATTTTGCTATTGATATTCTTGTGCGAAAAGGAAATGAAACGTTGCTTAAAAATCATCCGCATATTAGAAATGTATTTGTTTGGAACAAACAGAAGTCAAAATATAGAAATTTGTTTAATGTTATTAAGCAAATTAGAAAGCAAAAATATGATACACTATATAACTTACAGCGATTTGCTTCTACAGGTTTAGTAACATTGATGGCTAAGGCATCATTAAAGTCAGGATTTAAGAAGAATCCTTTCTCTTTTGCCTTTCATAATAAAGTATTGCATGAAATTGGAAATGGAGAGCATGAGGTAATGCGAAACTTTAATCTTATCGAAAACGAAATCAAAAACAATATTGAAAAGGTTTCAAAACCAAAATTGTATCCATCAAAATTGGATAAAAATAAAATTGAGTCGATTATTAAAGGAGCAGATAATTATTATGTTATTGCTCCGGCATCCGTTTGGTATACGAAACAACTCCCTGAAGAGAAATGGGTCGAATTGACACGGCGTTTATCACATTTGAGTAATGTTTTTTTTATTGGAGCTCCATCAGATATTGTCTTTATTGATAGAATTATTGAAAAAGCAAGTATTGAAAATGCTAAGAATCTCGCTGGAGAAATTTCTTTACTGGAATCTGCTGAATTAATCCGCTTGGCCAAAAGAACTTTTGTAAATGATTCGGCTCCACTTCACTTGTCAAGCGCAATGAATGCGCCTGTAACTGCATTTTTCTGTTCTACAGTCTCTTATTTTGGTTTTGGGCCTTTATCTGATAATAGTCAAGTTTTAGAAGTTGATGAAGGTATGTTAAATTGCCGCCCTTGTGGTTTACATGGACTAAAGTCTTGTCCTGAAGGACATTTTGATTGTGGCTTTAAAATTGATATTAATTTGGCAAAACAGTAATTGTTCAATTCTAATTCGCAAGATTTTCTTTTGAAATCGCAACTATATTTAACCTTTACTCGTATTTATATAATTCATGTTAGAACTAAATTGTTAGGTTTTTATACTTAATTATTGTTTTAACACGTAATAGGGGAGAATTTAGTTAGGTTTGTAATAATATTACCCCTTTTGATAATAACCAATGAATTAAACCGCTAAATCAAATTCGTTGTTGTGCCGTGAGGCCATTGCTTTTATGAAAAAAATACTTTGTATACTATTCTTTATAGTAGGATTTACTACCTATGCGCAAATAGATTCTATTCTATTTTCGAAAGTAAATTTATTACAAGATTTATTTGATTCAAACCACTATCAGCCAATTGCTTTCAAAGATTCATCAATTTCAGTGATTAAAGAAATTTCACTTTTAGAGAATTCAGAAGATTACCCGGATAGAACAGTATATTTGGAGAAACGCCTTGAATTGCTAGAAAATGACCTTGGAATTTCTTTTGCTGGAATTTATACAGATAATTTTAATCTGGACCCTGTTGAAGATTTAGAAGAGAACATTAGTTTTCAAAGGAGAATTCAGGTAGGTGCGCAATGGGACGTTCTACGAAATGGCTATTTTGAAAATAAAGCACGTGCTCGAATGTTACAAGATCGAATTATTCGAGAGCGATTGGGTAATGATATCTCCAAGGAAGGACAATATTATTTAGAGCGATTTGATCAAACAGTTTTTACGTTTAATCAGTTGAAAATAAAATTACTTAAGGATAGGAGCAAAGCATTAAAACAACAGTACGAATTAATACGAGAGCTCGTATTCTTAAAAAAATTAAATAAAGAGCAGTTAATTAAAATTGAAATCCGATTGTCAGAGGTAGAGAGTTTAATCAATGTTTATAAAAATTATAATGACTATCTCGGTTTAACAAAGACAAAAGTATCTTTTGATCCTAAAAATCTAGCACTTATCGATTTGGACTATGATGCGATATTTGATTTAGTAGGGGTGCAAACAGATAGCCTATTGTCAAATAATAGCTATGTCGAATATTTAAAATGGTACCATCAAGTAAACTTAAGACCATTTGTTCGATACAATTTTTTCGACATTATTCTTAATCAAAACAGATCTTATTTTTCAGCAGGAATAAATGTAACTGTTCCACTTTCTTTTGATACTAAATTGAGAAATGAAATTGAAAATGAAAAATGGAAATATGATAATGAACAATTCATTAAAGATCGTTCAAGACTGCACGAAGAAGTTCTTAACACAGCTTATGATTTTAGGTACCAAATGAAAGATTTTATTGGTAATTATCAAAGAAGAAAATTAATAAGTGAACGTCTGAGAATTGAAAAAGCAAAATTACGATTAACAGGGGTTTCTCCAGATCCTTTTAAAGGTTTAGAATTGTTTGATGATTTGATGGCTGCGGATGTAGAATTGATAGAAGTACTTCAAGGTTTGTACTTAAAAGCATTAAAAATTCACACAAAAATACCTGGTACAGAAATTGAGGATTTAATTAAAACGGAATCGTCAGGAAATTTATACGAGTATGTATCCTCTAAACAAAGGTTCGTTTATGTATGGAGTAAAACATTTGAAAAATACAAGAGTGATTTTTTAGCTGAATATTCCATTTATAATGAATTTGATAAAGTTGTGGTTGCGATAACAGCAGAAGATACGTTAAAAGAGAAGCAACTTTTTATGCAGTACGCTAGCCAAAATAGCGAAATTTATTTTATGCTTGGAAACAATAAATTGTTTTATCACAATGATATTCAGGGATATCTTTCAAAGACAATTAAACAATACAAAGGTGTAAAATCAGCAGGAATTCATTTAGATATAGAACCGCATACTTTTGACAATTGGCCAACTGAAAAAGAAAACCTTCAAAACAGGTATGTCGTTTTAGTTTCAGAGGTAAGTCAATTTTGTAAACAAAATGATTTGAAACTTGAAATATCCGTACCTAAACATTACGATAAATTCATAATGGATCAATTATTTTTATTAGCAAACAAAGTCTATTTTATGTGCTACGAAAATGTTGATATTGCATTCTTAGTGCGAAAATTGAAGATTTATGCAGAAGAATATCCAGAACAAATGGTGATTGCATTAAGAACAGAAGATTTTATAAATAGAGTAGAGATGGAGAATACAGTGGATGCACTCCAAAAACAACTCGAAATAAATGAATTTGCTTATCATGACTTAAGAAGAATGATAGCATTTGATAAGCAAGAAAGGGAATAAATGAAGAGTCTCAATTTTAAACATAAAGAAGGTTCTCAACTTCGTTTTTTAGAAGAGAAAATTAGCGGTAAAACACGATCTAGACTTAATTGGGATCGGTATGTATATTTGGTAATATTAGCTTTAATCGTTTTTTTCGTATTGCGTTACTTTTTCTATCTTAATTTTTATATTTCAGCAAACGGACAAGTGCTTTTTGAAAGTACAGAAATTAGCCATACAGAAGATTTAAGAATAGAAAAATTCTTTGTAAGTGAGGGAGACAATATTCAAGTTGGGGATACACTCTTTACTTATGTCGAAGATGGTTTTGGACTAAATATCGACAACTTAGTTGTAGAGCAAGGTGATAATAGAAGTTCTTGGGCTGATCGTGAAATTTTTTCATTGAAGAAAAGTATTAGTTTAAATAATTCGCAAATTGCAGGAGATGAAACTTTAATGGCTTCTTATAAAAAACAATTAAGAAGTTTAGAAAATGAAGTTATTTTAGGGGCAGCTAATGAGCGTGATTTAAATAACCTTGAATATCAAATCACTAAATTGGAAACAGCAATTAATCTTTCTCGGACTGAAAACGCAGTTTTAAATAAGCAAATCCTGTTGCTTGAAAGTAAGCAAAATGAAACCAATTCAAATGAAGACAATTTAAGTATTGGAAGAGATGATGAATCTCCTTATCGTGCTTTCCTTTCTCCTATTGAAGGATATATTGCTCGAATTTTTAAAGAACCATTTGAGGTGGCATTAAAAAGTCAGTTAATTATGAAAATTCATCAAGCTGACCTTGTTCACATTAAAGGTTATTTTGAGCAGTTTGATTTAAAGCACGTAAAAGAAGGAGATATTGTAAAAATTGATTTTCCAGATGGAACAGAAAGTAACGGTGTAATAGAGCGCTTTTATTCTTCTACAGTTCTAATCCCTGAAGAATTTCAAAAAAGATTTGAACCCGCTAAACGAACAATTGCAGTAGATATTGGCCCCGCAGACGGAGCAGACCTATCTAGTTGGAAACGTTATTATAAGTTAAGCGTTAAATTATCGAAAAGAACCTTTTAAATGAAGCAGGTTGTAACACATGAAGATAATCACGATACTGTTATTGAGCACGGAGGATACTCTTTTTATATTATTCGACATCTAAGCGAATTTCAAATAGAAGGAATTCAATATCATAATGCCGTTATTTTAGAGCTAAAAGAAGAAGGTTTTGCACGAATGATTACTAAAATAATCCGGGGGAATAACAATTCTGATATTTATTTAAAACCAATCTTTTTATTGAAAAGAGGAGATGATGAGACCGAAAACCCAATTCTTGATACATTAACAAATGGGAGCATTAAAGGACTTAATGAACTTGACTTAATTTTGTCGGAATTGATTAATGTAGAAACGAGAATAAGTGAGTTGACCTATACGAATTCAATTTCTTTTGAAGCTCAGATGATCACAAAATTGGTCAGTTTACTTTATGTAAAAGGTCAAACTTCAATAGAGCCGATTCCTTCGATTCATTCAAACATTAACTATTATTACCCGCATTTGTCCGTTAATTTTTCAAATAACGAAGAACATACCGTACTTTCGATTCTTGAAATCGCAGAAGAAGAAGGAATTTTACAATCCTCATACTTTGATAGGGTTTACCTTTGCTCTTCTTGTTCTAGCGGGCATTTGTCTTATAGAGAAGTTTGCCCTAAATGTGCTAGTTCGGATACGATACAAGATGATATTATTCATCATTTTCCTTGTGGTTACGTTGGTCCTATGCGAGATTTTTCCAACGAAATTGATGATAAATTGGATTGCCCTAAATGTAATAAACGATTGAGACACATAGGAGTAGACTATGACAAACCAGCCGTAATACATAATTGTAATAATTGCGATCATAAGTTTCAAGATTACTACGTGAATGCAAAATGTCTATCCTGTCATACAGACAAAAATGTTGAACACTTAAACTCTAAAATAATTAAGCGTTATTCATTAACGAAAAAAGGTGAAATAGCAGCTATAAGAGGATATACAACTACAACAAAAGATATTGAAGAAATTGTTGGAACAATTAAATACGATACGTTCCAAACTATGCTTAAATATGAGATTGAACGATTGAGACAAACAGAAGGATCAAGTAATGTTTGTGCAATACATATTAGTAATTCATCTCAAGTTTATTCTAAATTGGGAAGTGATTTGCAAAGAACATTATTGGCTGATATCATTTCAGTAATTAGAGGAAATATTCGGTCTTCAGATATTATTTCATTTGAAAGTTCTTCAACAGTGGTGCTTTCAATGAATGAAATACCAACTAAAATAGCCCTGAAAATTCTTCGTGAAATGGTGTTGCTACTAGAAAATTTAATTCAATCTAATTTTAAAGATATAAAAGTAGCATTTGAGACATTTGTTGTTCCATTAGATTATAGTAAAACATATGAAATCCACATTAAAGAACTCCTAAATCAATTTTCTTAGGTGGAGGCTCTTTTAGATAACTATTTAAGGTTTATTTCTACCTTAACTCCAGCTTATTTTTTTGAACTTTTTTGGTTCTATTTCATTTTTGAATTTGTCCGCTATTTCGTTTTTGAATTTGTAGTTTTGAATTTTGTCAAAATTAAAAACTGGGTAGATAAACCAAAAAGAGAAGACGCAAGAAGAAGGTTGTTTCTTGAAAACCCATTAATTTCAATACTAATTCCAGGTAAAAATGAAGGGAAACACTTATACAAGTTGGCAAAATCACTAAGTGAACAAACCTATAAAAACATAGAGATTATTGTTGTTGATGATGGCTCTGACGATCACACACCTGAAATAGGAAGATCGCTAGAGAAAGCTGGTTTAATCGACCTATTTCTTCGAAACGAAGTGCGTGGTGGAAAAGCTTCTGCTGCAAATTTGGCCTTACGATTTGCAAAGGGAAAATACATTATTCACTTAGATGCAGATTGCTCTTATGATTTTGATTCAATGGAGAACATACTCATTCCGTTTTTTATTGACGAAAGAGTAGGAGGAGTAGGAGGAAACGTAAATGTGCGAAACCATAAAGACAGTCTAGCGGCTACTTTGCAAGGAATAGAGTACTTTAATACCATAACAATAGGAAGAACAGTAACTTCCTACCTTGGAATTTACAGAATCATTTCAGGAGCGTTTGGAGCATTCAGAGCCGACGTTATGCGCGAATTAAAAGGTTGGGACATTGGCCCAGGTCTAGACGGAGATATTACAGTTAAAATCCGTAAAAAGGGATATAAAATTAGGTTTGCACAGGATGCTACTTGCCTAACCTCAGTGCCAAATACATTCAAAAAATTGATAAAACAACGGTTTAGGTGGGACAAATCCTTAGTTCGTTTTCGACTTAGAAAACATAAAGATATTTTGTATCCAACGAAGTCTTTTCGTTTTCTAGACTTTTTCGGAGCGCTTGAAAATATTGTATATAATTTAGTGCTAAATTTCAAATGGTATGTTTATTTAGGAATTATGTTATCCCTTTATAAACCTTTGTTATTCAATATTTTTATTACAAATATTTTACTTTATACTTCAACTAATTTTGTCAAATTTATACTTTACTCTTTATATCGTGAAAAAGTTCATTCTTCTATGAGCTATTATCTTCCTTATATTCCTTGTATGGTAATTTACTTTGGTTTTTATTTGAGAGTCGTACGGACGATTGCTTATATCCAAGAGTTTTTCTTTAAAAAATCATATGACGACCCTTGGAATCCAAGTAAAACATCAGTTCATGCGAAACATCTAGGAATTTAAAGATAAGTGATCAATTGTATGCTGCCCAAAAACTAGGATAGCTTTTGTTAACGCTTTGTTCGTCTAAAATCTCTACTCCTTTATTGGTTAAGTTTGCAGCAATAGCTCCAGCCATTGCAATTCTATGGTCATTATTTGAATCAATTGTACCACTTTCTAAAGTACTTGTACCGTGAACCTCCATTGTGTCATCAATCAACTCAATTTTAAGGCCTAATTTTGCAAATTCTTTCTGAAGCACAATAGCCCTGTTACTCTCTTTATGTGTCAATCGATTTGCTCCTTTAATGCTAGAAATGCCCGTTGCTCCTGCAGCCAATACAACGAGAGCAGGAAATAAATCAGGACAATGATTAGCGTCAAAAGAAAAAGCTTTGATTGGAGATTTAAATACCTGCAAATTATGATCACTCCACTTATAGTTGACATTGGCATTTTCCAATGCGTTTAACATCATTTTGTCTGCTTGGACAGATTTTTCATTTAAACCTTTTAGTGTAATACCATCATTCAAAGCACCGTGTACCATCCAAATTGAAGCCCCGCTATAATCGCCTTCAACTGTAAATTTTTCTGAACAATACGTCTGATTTCCCTTAATTTTAAATTGTGTATAATCGATATTTTCAATTTCAATATCAAAAGCTTTAAGTACATCAATTGTGATCGAAATATATGGTTTACTTTTCAATCCAGTTACATTGATGATCGAATTTTCTTTAAGTAACGGCAGTGCCATTAATAGCCCTGATAGGTACTGAGAACTTAAGCGTCCATCTAAATTAATGATCGCTCCTTTAGCGTTACCTGAAATTTTTATTGGAAGGTGGCCATTATTAGATTTGCAATTAACACCAATTTGAGGTAGAAAAGAATCAAATTCCCGCATTGGACGTTTTTTTAAACTTCCTGTACCATCTAAATCAAAGCTCCCGCCCAATACAGCCGCAATAGATGTTGTTAGTCGAATTCCTAATCCTGATTCACCACAATTTAAATTCCGATTCATTGGACTTTGCATTCCATGAATCAGAACATTACCATTTTGTTGTTTTATTGTTGCACCAAGTTGTTCTGCAATTTTTAAAATATGTTGAACATCATTACTGATACCAATATTTTTGATTAATGTTGGTTGATTAGATAAACTTGCGGCCAATATAGCACGCTGAGCATAGCTTTTAGATGCTGGAATTATGACATCATTAACCGTCTTATCAAAAGGAATGTAAATAGCCATTATTTGTTCATTATTGAAGTTTGATGACGAATAGATTCTTGATGAATTGCTTCAAGATATTTTTTGATAAATTTAGGCGAAAGTGCTTGTTTCGCGCCAAAAATACTCTGCGTCTCTTGAATTATTTTCCACCTTTCTGGTTGTAAAATTGTAATGCCATGTGCTTTTTTGAATGTCCCGATTTCTTCTGCAACTTTCATTCTTTTGCCAATTAACATCAAAATTTCACGATCAATTTGGTCAATTGATTGACGCAAAGACCCTAAATCTTTTAAAAATTCATCATCATTACTAGATGCTGTACGTAAAATTAGGTTGTCTAGCAATTCATTTAAACGTATGGGAGTTATTTGTTGTTTAGCATCACTCCAAGCATTATCTGGATCAATGTGAGATTCAATCATTAAACCATCATAAATTAAATCCATGGCTTTTTGAGAAACAGGAGCGAGTAAATCTCTTCTTCCTGCAATATGACTGGGGTCGCAAATTAGTTTAATGTCGGGAAATTCTGATTTTAAGGCCAACGCAATTTCCCACATAGGTTCATTTCTATATTTATCTGGTTTAAAAGACGAAAACCCTCTATGAATAGCATCTACAGTATCTAACCCAGCGTTCTGAAACCGTTCTATTGCACCAATCCATAAATTAACGTCAGGATTAATAGGGTTTTTAACCAACATTTCAATGGAAGTCCCTTTTAAGGCATCCGCAATTTCTTGAACAGCAAAAGGGTTAACGGTTGTTCTCGCTCCAATCCAAAGTTTTGTAAAACCTAACTTTAGCGCTTCTTCAACATGTTTCGCATTAGCAACCTCTGTAATTACAGGCGTGTCGATTGCTTTTCCTGCGTCAATTAACCATTTTAAACCAATTTTACCAACACCTTCAAACGAATTTGGGCGTGTACGAGGTTTCCAAATTCCTGCACGTAGAATATCAACTTTATTCAATTGCTTTAATTCTAATGCTGTTTGCATAACTTGCTCTTCGGTTTCTGCACTGCACGGTCCAGAAATTATAATTGGTTTATTTATTGATCCTATTGTACTCATCTTAAAAATTGTCTAAAACAAAAAAAGTCCCCTATAAAAGGAGACTTTCAAATATATAATATATAATATTCTCCTAGTAGTCTATACGACCAAGCCAAGAAGAAAAAATAGTTGTATGTAATTTAACTGTTGTCATTTGTGTTTACAAAGCTAAGCAGTTTTAGTTTTATCTACCAAATAAAAAAGCAATTTTTTTCAAAAAAAATATTTTGAAGAATTATCCAAAAAAATAAAACAAACTTTTTTTTGGATTATTAAAATTAAATTAGAAATATTTGCAATGTCCAATAGAGACAAAAAATGAACATTAATATTCAAAATACAAATTGGTGGTGGTCTACTCAACTTCGGTGGGTGACTAAGTAATTTGTATCTATAAAAAATAACAAACGGCTTATCGTACTCACGATAAGCCTTTTTTTATGCCCTGAAATTTTTAAAACTGATTAGAACAATAAATAAGAAATGAATAAAATTTATACAAAACATAAACGCGTAATGGGAGATACAATTACTCCCATTAGTTGTTTTCTCAACTTAAGAGATGCATATACTGGAGTTGCGTTATTTGAGAGTTCAGATTATTCTTCAAAAGATAAGAGTAAATCATTTATCTGTGTCGAACCGCTTACTACAATTACAGAACAAGCGGGTAAAATCACAATTCGCTCAAAAAACGAAAGAACAGAGAAAAAAAGTGAAGATTTTTTGAATGACCTTGAAAACTTCTTCGAATCATATGTTTTTGAAGCAAAAGAATTACATGCTTTGAATGGTTTTTTTGGAACAGTAGCATATGATGCAATTCCACAGTTTGAGACAATCTCTTTTCAGCAAAAAAAACGTTTTGAAGAGTTGCCAGAGATCTATTTTTCAGCATATCAATATATTGTCGTCTTTGATAATTTTACTAATCAAATTGATGTGTTAATGAATAGTTTTGATACTAATTTTGACGAATTTGATACGTTTCAAAACATCTTATTCCAATCAAAAATTCACCGTTCAAACTTTAAGAAAATAGGAGATGTAAAATCAAATGAGACAGACGCAAGTTTTAGTGATAAAATCCAACGTGGAAAAGAACTAGTGCATCAAGGAGAAGTATTTCAATTGGTTTTGTCTAGAGGTTTTTCACAGGAAATTAATGGGGATGACTTTGAAGTTTATCGTCAATTGAGAGCGTTAAATCCTTCGCCATACATGTTCTATTTTGAAATGGAAAAAGCCAGGTTACTTGGGACGTCACCTGAAGCTCAGTTTAGAGTACATGATAATTTAGCTGAAATACATCCTATTGCTGGTACAGTTAAAAGAACAGGAGATGAAGAAAAAGATTTAGAACTTACAAAAGCATTAGAGGTAGATGAAAAAGAAAATGCAGAGCATACAATGCTAGTCGATTTAGCTCGAAATGATTTAAATATTACCTGTTCGGATGTTAAAGTTGAAGCCTATAAAAAAATTCAAACATTCAGTCATGTCATTCACATGGTATCTAAAGTAACAGGAAGGTTGCAAAATACAACAGCCATCAATGCTTTTGCGGGTACTTTTCCAGCAGGTACATTGAGCGGTGCTCCAAAATACAGAGCTATGGAATTAATTGATGAATTAGAAGCAAGTAACCGTGGCTATTACGGAGGAGCTATAGGACAAATCACACCAGATGGAAATTTGAATATGGCCATCATAATTCGTTCGGCCCTAAAGTATAAAAATCACCTTTACTACCAGGCAGGAGCAGGTGTTGTACTTGATTCTGTTTTAGAAAGTGAAGTACAAGAAGTATACAATAAAGTAGGAGCAGTAAAAAAAGCAATAGAGCTAGCCTCAGTATTATAAAGAGAATTGAAATGAAAGTATTATTAGTAGATAATTATGATTCGTTTACCTATAATTTAAAGCAATTATTAGACGAATTAACTGTTGACGTTGACGTCATCCGAAACGATCAAATTGATTTCAAAACACTAGAACAGTACAATGGGATAATCCTATCACCTGGGCCAGGAGTGCCTGAGCGAGCTGGTGATTTGAAAAAAGTAATTCAAGAAACAATTCAAACAAAACCAATTTTGGGTATTTGTCTGGGAATGCAAGCAATTGGAGAAGTTTTGGGATGTGAATTGGCATTGATGGATCGACCAATTCACGGAAGAGCAACAAAAGTAACGCATAGTAACAATGAAATTTTTGAAGGACTTCCTGCTGAACTTAATGTAGGAAGATATCATTCATGGATTATTAATAAAGAGACATTAAATGATCGATTGGAAATAATTTCAACAGATGATCAAGCGCGAATTATGGGAATAAAAGCAAGAGAATATCCAACATATGGGTTACAATTTCACCCAGAATCTCTATTAACAGAATATGGAAAAGAAATGATCTCCAACTTTATAAATCAAATGAAATAATGAAAATTTTTTTAACGAAATTAATTAATGGAGAAATTCTTTCTGAAGACGAAGCAAACGAATTACTTCTTAAAATTACAAATGGAGAAGCGAATGATGCGCAAATTGTAGCAGCCATAACAAGTATGATGCTTCGAAATGTAAGCGCAAGTGAATTGAATGGGTTTCGTAAAGCTTTGCTCAAACAATCGGTCAAAATTGAGTTAGATGGAAGTAATGCAATTGATGTCTGTGGAACAGGAGGAGATTCAAAAAACACATTTAATATCTCAACATTGGCTGCAATTGTAATTGCAGGAGCAGGATATAATGTGATTAAACATGGGAATTATGGAGTTTCATCCCTGTGTGGTTCATCAACTATTTTAGAAGGTTTTGGTTATCATTTTACAGCAGATGAAAAATCGCTTCAAGCACAACTAGCTCAAGAAGGACTTTGCTTTTTACACGCTCCATTATTTCATCCTTGTCTTAAAAGAGTAGCGCATATAAGAAAAGATCTTGGTGTCCGAACTTTTTTTAATTTCTTAGGACCCTTGGTAAATCCAGTACAGCCTAATTACCAGTTAACAGGAGTGTATAATCTTAATATTGGAAGGATGTACAAAGAAATTTTGGAAAAAGAACGAAACAATTTTAAAGTTGTACACGCTTTGGATGGATATGACGAAGTCAGTTTAACAGGTAAGTTTAAAGTCTTTTCAAAAACAGGCGAAGAACTTGTCTATCCAGATCAAATCGCACAAGAGCAAGTATTGGAAAGCGATTTGTTTGGAGGTGAAACCGTAGAAGATTCAATGAATTTATTTAAAGACATCTTAAGTGGTTTAGGGACTGAAATTCAACAACGTGTTGTACTTGTAAATGCAGCTTATGGAATTCAATGTTTTGATGAAAAAAAATCATTTGATGCTTGTTATAAAGAAGCAGAAGAGGCGCTTTATTCAGGAAAAGCACTCACTAAATTTAAACGAAGTATTGCATTGAGCAATGAACAAAAAAATAATTAAAATGAATTTATTAGAAGAAATAATAGCCTATAAGAAAAAAGAAATTGAAAAGCGCAAAGAGAAAATATCTTTGGACGATTTAATTCGATCTGAGCTATTTGATGCTCCCCGAAAATCATTAAAAAAGTCATTGTTAGATGGGAATGGGATTATTGCAGAATTCAAACGGAAATCGCCTTCAGCTGGAGATTTATCAAATGGAATGGATTTAACTGAAGTTGTGAAGTACTACCAATCAAACAATGTCTCAGGTTTTTCTGTTTTAACAGACGAAAATTATTTTGGAGGTACAATAGATGATTTAACAACAGTTAAAAATTTAAATGCAGGTCCTATTTTGCGCAAAGATTTTATCATTGATGAATATCAAATCTTTGAAGCAAAAGCGAATGGAGCAGATGTTGTTTTATTGATCGCAGAAGCGTTGGACGAATATCATACAACATATTTAGCAACGATAGCAAAGTCGATAGGATTGGAAGTTTTGATGGAATTTCACTCTGGTGAAGAGCTTTATAAATTAAACGAAAATGTTGATGTCGTTGGAATAAATAACCGTAACCTTAAAACATTAAAAACAGATTTAAGAACGTCTTTTGATTTAATCAAAAAATTACCATACGAACAAACGAAAATTGTTGAAAGTGGAATTTCTTCAGCATATGAAATTGAAGAATTACTTAAAATTGGGTACAATGGTTTTTTAATTGGAGAATCAGTACTAAAAAATAAAGGACTCTTAGAAAAATTAGTTGAGGCAGCAAATAGAACCAAAGCTGTAAAATCATGAAAATAAAAGTTTGTGGTTTAAAAGAACCAGATAACATTTGCAGAATTGCAAGAGAACAAGTGGATTTATTGGGGTTTATATTTCATCCTGAATCTCCCAGAAATGTTGTTGTTACGGATCGGTTATTAAAAGAAGTAGAAGAACTTAAAACAGATAAGGTAGGTGTTTTTGTCAATCAAAATTTTGAATTTATTCAAGATAAAGTTAAAGCATTTAACCTACAATATGTTCAATTGCATGGAAATGAACAACCAGAGTTAGTTAATCAACTGAAAAACATTTGTAAAGTAATTAAGGCGTTTAATGTAGATGAATTTTTTGATTTTGGGTCATGCACTGCTTACCAACCTGATTTGTTTTTATTTGATGCTAAGGGAGAATATGCAGGAGGAAACGGAACACAGTTTAAATGGGATTTATTGGCAAATTATAAAGGGAGTATCCCCTTCCTGTTGAGTGGAGGGATAAGTTTAGAATCAATTCAGGCAATCAAATCATTTCAACACCCTCAATTTATAGGGGTAGATATTAATTCTGGTTTTGAAGAAAGACCGGGGTTAAAAAAAATAACAGAAATCAGTCAGTTTACGAAAACTATGAAAACAAGATTTAGCGCAATCCCTTCTGATGGATTTTATGGCGATTTTGGAGGTGCATTTGTTCCAGAATTATTACACAATACAATTGAAGAACTACAAAACGCTTTTGATGAAATTAAAAAAGATGACACGTTTCAAAGTGATTATCGCAATTTATTGAAAGATTATGTTGGTCGTCCAAGTCCATTATATTATGCTCCCCAATTATCTAAAAAGTATGGATGTAATCTTTATCTAAAACGCGAAGATTTAAATCATACGGGAGCGCATAAAGTTAATAATACCATTGGTCAAATTTTATTAGCGAAACGAATGGGGAAAAAACGAATTATTGCCGAGACTGGCGCTGGGCAACATGGTGTTGCAACAGCAACAGTTTGCGCATTGATGGGATTAGAATGCATTGTTTATATGGGAGAAGTAGATATTCAGCGGCAAGCACCAAATGTAGGACGAATGAAGATGTTAGGAGCGACAGTTGTTCCTGCTGCTTCAGGAAGTAAAACACTGAAAGATGCAACAAATGAAGCCATTCGCGATTGGATTAATAACCCTACTTCTTTTTATATTATTGGTTCTGTTGTAGGCCCTCATCCTTATCCTGAAATGGTTGCTTATTTTCAAGCAATTATTAGCGAAGAAATAAAATTACAGCTGTATGAAAAAACAGGGAAAACAAATCCTGATACAGTTGTAGCTTGTGTTGGAGGTGGAAGCAATGCTGCAGGAGCATTTTATCATTATTTAGATCAAAAAGATGTTGAATTAATTGCTGCAGAAGCGGCAGGTCATGGCGTTGATTCTGGCAAATCTGCAGCGACAACATTTTTAGGAACAACGGGAATTATCCACGGTTCGAAAACATTAATGATGCAAACCCAAGATGGGCAAATTGTCGAACCGCATTCTATTTCGGCAGGATTGGATTATCCAGGAATTGGACCACTACATGCACATTTAGTCACGTCAAAACGAGCAAAAGCAGTTGCTGTTACAGATAAGGAAGCTTTAGCTGCAGGGTTTGAATTAACCAAGTTAGAAGGGATTATACCAGCATTGGAATCGGCACATGCATTAGCTGCATTAAACCAACTTGATTTAAAAGGGAAAACAGTTGTGTTAAATCTTTCTGGAAGAGGAGATAAAGACCTTGAAACTTATTTGAAAAACTTAGATTAAGATTTTATAATGAAATTGAAAAAAGAAAATAATTGCAGCATTTTTCTAACGGCTGGTTATCCTAAATTGGATAGCACCGTGAAATTGGCAATAGAATTAGAAAAGGCAGGAGCAGATTTAATTGAATTGGGAATTCCATTTTCAGATCCAATGGCAGATGGACCAGTAATTCAAGAATCTTCGGCAATTGCACTAAAAAATGGAATGACATTACCTTTGTTGTTGGAACAGGTTAAAGAAATAAAAAAAGTTGTTTCAATTCCAATTGTGTTAATGGGGTATTTAAATCCCGTTTATCAATATGGTTTAGAAGCGTTTTTGAAAGCCTGTAGTACAATTGGAGTGGATGGATTGATCCTTCCGGATTTATCAGTTGAAGTTTATGAACGTTCGTATCAAGATTTATTTGAAAAATATGATGTTCCGTTAACATTCTTGATCACACCAACAACTTCCGAAAAACGTATCCGAAAAATTGAAAGACATACGAAAACATTTGTGTACTTGGTTTCTACTTCTTCTATTACAGGAAAGAAAAATGAATTTTCGGAAGAACAGATTAAAGGCTTTGAAAGAATCAAACAATTCAATTTATCTGTACCTGTTTTAGTAGGCTTTGGAATTCATAACAATAAAACATTCAGCACCGTTTGTGATTATTTTGATGGCGCTATTATTGGTTCTGCTTTTATCCGGAGTTTGGCTAAAGGAACAAATGTAAATGAGTTTATTGATTATGTTAAGAAAAATAAAGTACTGTCAATAGAGAACTAAGTTAACCATTCAATTAAGACACCTTTAAATAGATAAAACAAGGTGAAAATGATCAAAAACACAATTCCGCTATAAGAGAGAATTAACATCCATTTTTTAGGAACAAAAGCTTTGCCAACATATTTTTCTTTCACTAAAACCAAATTGAAGATAGCAATAAAAGGAGCAAGTAAAAATGAAATTGAAGTGGCTAAAATGACAAGGTTTCGAAATCCTTCAGGGTCGTTTTGAAATAGATAGATAATAAGAAAAGAACCCAAAGCTATAATCAGTAATACAATGCGATAAAGCTGTGTTTTACCTCTTGATTTTAATAGGGTAGGGAAAACCAATTTCGCCGTTGCTGTCATTGAACGCGAATAGCCGTCAAATACAGCAATGCATGTTCCAAACATAATGGAAAAAGCAGATGCACTAATCACAATATTTGACCAATCGCCAAATGTTTGCGTATAGAGCTGAACAACTTCCCCTGAAAATTTAGCACCAGATTTTGAGAAAGTAAGATCAGTTCCAAACATAATAAAAGCACCTAATGTAATGAAACAAATGGCCAATAGAGAAGAAAGAATATAACCTAAATTGAAATCAAAAAGAGTTTCCTTTAATTTGGGATGATATCCAGTTTGTTTAATTCGTTCAATTGTCCATAAACTATTCCATGAAGATAGATCAAGAGCAGTAGGCATCCAACCCATTAGCGGGATTAAAAAAGTATAATAAGCTTCTTTAGGAATTTCTTCCATCCCAAAAAGTGGTTTATTACCTTGCGGTCCTTTCCCTAAAACTAGACAAAAAGCAATAAGTGTTGAGAGCAACAATACAATACCAATGATTTTAATTAGACCATCCAATAATTTGAAGTTTCCCGAAATCAAAATAAGAATGCAAACAGTAAATAATAATAATACGGTACCCAATGTGCTTTCAATGCTAAAAAGATTTTGCATAAAACCTGCTGTTACATTACCTACGGCTGAAGTAACTAAAAACATTGAAATGAATGTAATTGCAAAGAATGTCCAAATGGCTGGTTTGCCCAATCGATTATAACCAGCAATAATGCTCTCTCCTGTAGCATTAGCATATCGCGTCCATATTCGAAAAATGGATATTTAAAAAGGTTTGCTAACAGTAAAGCCCACAGCAAATTAAAACCAAAATAGGCACCTGCCTGAGTTGATTGAACCAAATGAGATACACCAATAGCAGTTGAAGCAAATAAAATTCCTGGGCCTAATGTTTTGAGTAAATTTTTCACAGTTGATTAATAAACAATTTCTTCTTTTTCTCCTTTAATTGTCCATTCGTACCAAGTACCAATACGCTGACTATTGCCATATTGCCCTTTTGTTTTTAGCTGCGCATTTGGATACCATTCGCCCCAAAGCCCATTTTTAGCACCAAGTAAATAATTCCCCATTGCTTTTATTGCGCCGTTTTCATAAAAAGAAGTATACTCACCATTCAATCGGTTATTTTTATAAAATCCTCGTTCTTTCAATTGTCCGCTTGGCCAAAAAAGTTCAAATATTCCATTCCGTTTTCCATTTTTATAAACTGTTAATTCAAGAAATACACCTTGTTTTGACCAAAACTTAGCAGTATCACTTAAAACGCCATTGTTATAATTTGTTTCAGTAAAGAGTGTTCCATCTTCTGTCCACTGGAAATGAGTACCATGCTTTTTACCATTAAAATAAGTTTCTTTTAATTTTTGCGTTCCAGTCGGATGCCATTCCATATAATCGCCGTCAAAAACATTGTTTTTATAACTGATCTCTTTGATTAAGCGCATTTCTTTATCGTAATGGCGCCAAATTCCTCCTTTCTTTTTACAAAGTAACAAACCTGTTGCTGTGAAACCATTTTCATATTGATAAGTTTCTATGATGCTATCGCATTGTGCTTTAGAATTATTGGCAATGCAAATTAAAACAAAAAAATAAAAAAAACGCTTAAACATATTATGCATCTATGTGAAACTAGAATCACCAAAGATCATAAAAAAATACTGAATTCTATAAGGCTGCATAGGAATTGAAAAGAATGAGGGTAGTAAAACTTATTAGAATAACATCAGAAATCATCACTATCTGAGTCACTACTATCATTGAAAAAATCAACTGGTAAATATTCTTTAAAATAATTTTCACATTCTTTATAGCCTGGATTACCTTGAGCATAATCAATTAGGGCTTGTGCAGCAAGTTTCATTCGATTGTCAGGGTTTTGATGTGTAAAGTTAAATCGTTTATTTCCTATTTGAAGGTGGTCATTTTTTCCAACAATATGAATATGTATTCCAGATCCTTGACCGATAAAATAACCTTTCTTTTTTCCACTTCCTCCTCTTTTCATTTTGTACCCACTTTCTTCTATTTCTTCTTCCTTTTCAACTTTTTCCCAAGATCGCGTTTTAGTATCATAAATTTCTTGAAGATGTTTTTACTGCCTGGAGTTAATTTTTGGGGTTCGTCTTGGTCTGCTTTTCTTTGTTTTTTTGTGAGTTTACCCTGTAGATGCCATTTTTTTCCATCCCAAAGCCATTTAACCAATTGAACAACATTTGATGAAGAATTAGCTAAATTTTGTAAAGCAGCCTGTTTCTTTTGTATTGGTCGATTATCATCAAATTTTAAAGTGGTTTAGCCTTCGTCTTTAGAAAAATTTTTAGGAACAGAGTCTTCAATTTTTTCTTTCGCGTTATTTTTATAAGTCATTATTATTTGGGTCAATGAATTTAAAGTTATACCCTAAACTAAGAATAAAATGGTAGATTGAAAGTAACACTATCCAATTTATTACGTTTAAATAAATATATCATTTAGAAAAAAGCTTATGAAAGGAATTATTTTAGCAGGAGGTTCAGGAACAAGACTTTATCCATTAACCAAAGCCGTTTCAAAACAAATCTTACCTGTTTATGATAAACCAATGATTTATTACCCACTTTCTGTTTTAATGTTATCTGGAATTCGTGAAATTTTGATTATTTCTACTCCACGAGATATTGAAGTGTTTAAAGAATTATTAGGAGATGGAAAATCATTGGGATTAGAGATTAGCTATTGTGTACAGCCTTCTCCAGACGGACTGGCTCAAGCTTTTATTTTAGGTGAGTCTTTTATTGGAGATGATAATGTATGCCTTGTTTTAGGTGATAATATTTTTTATGGGTATGGATTACCCAAAATATTACAAAAATCTTCAGAATTAGAAAAAGGAGCCGTTGTTTTTGGATATTATGTTAACGACCCTGAGCGTTATGGTGTGGTAGAATTTGATGAAAACAGAAATGTTGTTGGAATTGAAGAGAAACCAACTGATCCTAAATCAAATTACGCAGTAACAGGACTTTATTATTATGACAATAGCGTCATTGAAAAAGCAAAATCGATCAAGCCTTCAGCAAGAGGCGAATTAGAAATAACAGATCTAAATAAATGTTATTTAGAAGAAGGAACCTTAAAAACCGAATTGTTAGGAAGAGGAATGGCTTGGTTAGATACAGGAACACACGAATCATTAATTCAAGCTTCTAATTTTATTGCTTCTATTGAACAACGACAAGGATTAAAAGTCTCTTGTATTGAAGAGATTGCGTATCGAAGAGGCTATATTTCTGCTGATCAATTAAAAGAATTGGCTAAGCCATTGGCTAAAAACCAATATGGGCAATATTTACTTAAAATTTTAGACAAAAAGAATCAAGCTTTTTGACCAATTTTTTTAGCATAATTGTGGGTAGGTTTTTCTACAAACCGATAGAGAAAATATCCCGCAACAACACTTATAGCAAAACCAATTAAAATGACAATTACTTTTTGATAAGGTGCTCTAAATTGATGTGATAAATAATTTACAAAGGCTGCGCCAATAATAGAATGAAGCAAGTAAAGGGAGTAAGATATTTTACCTAAAAATAAAGTGAACCTTGTTTTAAAATTGCTGCAATAATGAATAAGTAAGAGCCCGCCAATAGCTATTCCTAAATCAACTACTCCAAAAAGGTAATAGATTGTAGGAATGAGTAAAAAAGCAACCGTCCAGAATTCAGTAATCGGAATAATTCTTTTACGCATCAAAATATAAACAATTCCGGCTAAAAAATAAGGACCCCAATGTGGGAAAAACCCATCCCCAATTTGAAGAAACCCAATACCAAAAAACAGCAAATAAAAAACGATTCGAAGAACGAGTTTTTTACCGAGAAGCAAAGGGAAAAATAAAGAAAGAACAAGGTAATATTGAAATTCAACAGCTAAAGTCCAAAAAACAGGATTAATCCAATCCGCATTTTCAAAAAAGGGAATCAAATAACCTAAATGGAGTATGATTTCTTGAAAACTTGGAACAAGGTTAACAGTAATTGTTCCTGGAATATAATTGCGAATAATCAAGTAAGCAATCCCAATTAAAACAGCCACAATATAGGGTGGTTCGATTCGAATGAAACGCTTCAAAATAAAATTTTTCCACTGTTTTAATGTATAATCACTATTGATAAGCGAAAGTGGAATTACAATTCCTGAGATAATGAAAAACAATTGGACTCCTTTCTGTCCATAGTGAAAAATTTCACGAATTGTTTCGTCATGCACATAATCAACAGTAGTATAAACAAAATGATAAAAGCACACAGCTGTCGCAGCTAGTCCTCTTAAACTATTGATAATTAAAATATGGTCTTCCTTTTTTGGCATGCACTATCTAAGAATGAGGTTAACCACATTCATCTTAGGATTATTCAAAGATAACCATTTATGAAAGAGATGTTTTTATTAAAGTTGCCCATTTAAATTTATAGCACTGCACTTTAGCTGAAAACGAATTGAATCTGTCGATTTAAATAGCGTTTTTGAGGCTTTTTTGCTACTTTTATTGCAGCATTTATAATCCTTTAAATCTGTTGAGGTTAGAATTTAAAAGCAATGAATAAAATTATTCTGTTTGAATTAAATGAAGTTCCAATTCGAATTATCGAATATTATAGGAAAATGAGACCAAATTCTTGGATCGCTAAAAACTTCTCCAAATTGCGAAAATTCGAAACGTATTCTGAAAATGGAGGGCATTTATCTCCTTGGAATACTTGGCCAACATTGCACAGAGGAGTGACAAATGAAAAACATTTTATCTCAGATTTTAATCAAGATTTAGAAGCAGTAGATGCTGAATTTCCTCCTATCTGGAAAATTTTAGCTGAAAATAAAATTAAGACAGGTGTTTTTGGCTCTTTACATTCTTACCCTCCACCTGAAAAACAAGGGAATTATAGTTTTTATGTACCAGATGTCTTTGCAACAGGGAGTGAATGTTTTCCAGAAAATGTTGAATTATTTCAAGACATTAATTTGAAGTTAAGTCGAAAATCTGCACGAAATGTGGATTCTAGCATCCCATATAAAGATATGTTTCGGCTTTTTGGTAAAATTGGATCATTAGGATTCAAAACGTCAACTATGACTGATGTTGGAAAACACTTGATTCAAGAAAGAAGTTCGAGATGGAAAACTGTTCGTAGACGAACGTATCAAACTGTTTTGAGTTTTGATGTTTTTTATAAATTATTGAAAAAAGAAAAGCCAGACTTCACTACTTTTTTTACGAACCACGTTGCTTCTAGTCAGCATAGGTATTGGGCAGCTGTTTTCCCAACAGAGTATAAAGATTTGAAATACGATCAAGAATGGATTGAAACGTATGAAAATGAAATCTTATTTACTATGGATAAAACAGATCAAATGCTTGAAAGGTTAGCAAAATTTGTGGACCAAAATAAGGAATACAAATTAATTGTTACCTCTAGTATGGGACAAGAGGCTGTTGAATCTGAACCAATAGAAACGCAGCTTTACGTTACTGCGCACAACACATTTTTTGAACATTTTGGAATTGAAGCGAATGATTTTGAATTTTTACCATCAATGCTTCCACAGTTTAATTACTTTGTGAAAGATGCAGAAAAATTTAAGACAAAACTGAATACCTTGAAAATTAATGATAACAAAGTTCACTATCGTGAGTTAGGAGAAGGAAGGTTTTCGATTGATTTAGGGCAACAAAATTTAAAAAATACTACAATAGAACTTGATGGAAAACTAATTTCAATTGAAGATAGTGGCCTTGAGAATGTTGTTATTGAGGATAAATCTTCTGCCACAGCTTATCATATTCCGCAAGGACATTGTTACATTTATCATCCTTCATACATTGCTAGTGAAATAAGTAAGGAACAGGTTTCAACACTTGAAATTTTACCAACATTTCTTGAAAATTTTGCAGTGGAAATTCCAAAATATGCTAAAAAGTCACGTCCTTCTATTTTAAGTTAATCTTATTAAAATGCAAACACTTCAAAACATATTAATAGATAGTTTAAATGGATTTTCACTATCGCAAATTCCGCTTTTCATTTTTCAATTATTGTGCGCAGGAATTGGAGCACATTTATTTCAATTTGTATTGAATAGAAAATTAGAAAACACCATGAATTATGCAGCACTTACTGCTGTTGGAGTCGCAACAATTGCTTCAATTGTTAAATACTCTTTGCCTTTTTCTGTTTTAGGAGCAGCAATTATTCTCTTGTTGTTACAAAAAGATGCAAAGCAAACAAAGATTCAAACCTTAGCACAAGTCATAGTGGTCTTAATTGGAGTAGGATGTGGAATAGGAAGTGTGATTCAAACCATTATTGGTTGCATTATAATTTTGGCTGTGATTTTCTTCACTCCTATAAAAAAGTAACATGTTTAAGCGGTTTCGCCTAAATCCATTATTTCTTTTCTTGCTGCTTTCAGCCGCTTTTCTTTTCAGTGCTTTCCCTCAAATTAAAGAAGACTTATGGGGCGCTAAAAATTACGTTAAAAATGAACTTGAAATTGATAATTTACTCAGTTATCCTTTGCAAGAAATAGAAAAAACTGAAAGAAACAATATCTATCCGTACAGTTCAAGTTTAACGCTTTACTATTCTGTAGATGGAGGTGAACATTTTCAAAAAGCATCAAATAATAAAGTTGATTTAGAAAACCTTAAAAATCCACATATTTTGTTCAGGAATACGTCGATACGTTGGCGTCACCCATTTGGTAATTTTCCCAGCTATAAAAGCCTTGTTGTCAAATTAATTGATGAGGAAAAAGGACAAGAAACAGAAGAGAAAGTATTGACTTATCCGAATGCAATAAATGGAACATTTCCTGAAGTACATATAACAATTCCTGAGAAAGGACTTTTTGGGTGGAATGAAGGACTAATGATTTATGGAAATGAATCTACTCAAGACAATAAATTTCATAAAGATTGGTGGTATAGGTCTGCAAATTTTGCGAGCAGAGGAAGTGATTGGGAAAGAAAAGTAACCTTTCAATATTTCGATAAAGGGAAATTGAAAGTAGAACAAGAATGCGGGTTAAAAATTAGTGGGAATGCAACCCGTTATTTTCCACAGAAATCATTAAAACTTTATCCAATCGAGGAAAATGGAAAAAGAACAAAGCTAAAATTTCCTTTTTTCGATAAAAACGGAAATAAAGCAACAACGAGTATGCTTTTAAGACAATCAGGAAATGATAATAATAAAACTTTATTTGCTGATTTACTGATGCATAAATTGGCAAAAGAATCTAATGTTTTAGCCTTAGATGGGTACCCAATTTCTGTTTATTTGAATGGGAACTATTGGGGGATTTATAATTTTCGCGAGCGAATAGACCCCTACTTTATCGCAAAAAAAGAAAATGAAGAATCAGATGAGGTAACAATTTTGTTTTGTGAGATTTATGGTGATAGGACACAGCTTAAAGATGGAAAGAAAAAAATAAAAAAGGCGTTTGATGAATTAATTGATAAAATCAACCAGCAAGAAACTTTATCAAATGAAAATTATGAAGTTGTTTCAAAAGAGATCGACTTGGAATCATTTACCGATTATATTTTGTTAGAGTGTTTTTATGGGAATCAAGATTGGTTATATAATAATACAACGTGGTATAAAACTGGAGATAAAAAATGGAAATGGGTGCTCAATGATTTAGATTATAGTTTAGCATATTCAGGAGAAACAAATTTAAATTCAAATTTATTTGAAAAACTAAAAACAGGAAATTCAATTACAGGCCAACTCTTTAACGCGTTGATTTCTAATGAAAAATATAAAGCAAAATTTAAGGAAAGAGCAACCGAATTAATGGTAGATAATTTCTCGGACGAAAAAATAGAAAACACCTTTTTTGATTTAAAATCAATCTACGAACCTGAAATAGATTTACAAATCAGACGTTGGCGTTTTATTGACTCCAAAGAACAGTGGGAGAAAGATTGTGATAAAAACGTGACTTTTTTGCGTGAACGACGTACAATGTTTTTGAAACAGGTAGCTAACTTATAATGATAACAGCTTATAAAGAACACGCACAATTCATCATGATTTTAATAGTCATGTATGTGATAGGTGTTTGGGTTGAACCTTTGATTTATCTGATTTATCCACTTCTAGTTCTTCTATTCGGTATAAAGAAGCATTACTTTGAGTTAATAATTATCGCGATTTGGACACTGGTTCTCGCCGATTATGTTCCGGTAGAAAATGCTACTTTTCAAGATTTGCAATTTGCTAAAAGATTGAAACCACTTGTTCCAATTTATCTCTTTCTCTTTTTTTTAAGAGATAGGGAGGCATTTAAGCCGTATTCACGCGTTTTTATCTATTTCATTCCTTTTCTTATTGTTGTAGCTATAGGATTGATAGATTCAATCAAGTTTACTGTAGGTTTTCAAAAAACAATCTCCTACGGATTGATGTATTTATGTATTCCGCTTTATGTTGTCTATTTACATAGAAAAAGAGAAGAAAATTTTTGGAAAGCCCTTTTTACATTTATTATCGGCTTGATGACGATTGGAATTGTACTGCGATTTGCCGCTCCTGATATTGGAATGAAAGCGGGCCGTTTTAAAGGGGTTTTAGGAAACCCTAATGGCTTGGGTATTTTCCTGAACTTAACCTTTATTTTATGGATACTTCTTAGAAAATTAAAGTTGGCCACTTTTACAAAAAAAGAAAACATTTATATAGGCGTTGTCATCTTTATATCTTTGATATGGACGGGTTCTCGTAATGGAATGATGAGCGTCTTTCTCTTTTATATGCTCTATAAATTTATTCAGATCAATTGGTTTCTTGCCATCATTATTTTAGCCTCAATTTTAACTTTTCAAGATCAGTTGTTTCTTGTTTTTGTGGGAGTTGTAGAGTTTTTTGGTTTGCAAGAATTCTTCCGGATCGATTCTATTGAAGAGGGGTCTGGTCGAAAAGTCGCATGGGTTTTTGCCTGGCAAGAAATTCAACAGTATTTCTTTATTGGTGGAGGCTTCGGCCATGATGAACACGTGATGCGTCCAAACTATTTTTGGTTGTCTCGATTAGGGCATCAAGGAGGGGTGCATAATTCTTACCTTTCAATGTGGTTTGATGCAGGGATAATTGGCTTGACAATGTACTTTGGTGGAGTTATAGCTTTTATGATTAAAGCAATGAAAAATAATTATATTGTTATCGCTTTTATTGCCTCAATTGCATTTAATGTTTATTTCGAATCTTGGCTTGTCGCCTCATTAAATCCGTTTACGATTATTTACCTTATTATAATTACAATTTTTGTTGGTAACTTGAATGGAAGTGATTACGTAAAAGAAGAAGCAACACTTGCGCATGGCTAAAAAAATCAATAAAATACGGTTATTACGTAATCTAATAATAGGAGTGTTAGCCATTGCAGTTATTGGTGTATATTTTTCGAACAGGTATATTAAAACCAAAGGGTTTGATAACCTAAGTGATTTTATTTCAACCTACAGAACAAATAAAAAATTGATTGAAGGTACAAGTCCAAAATCATTAACTCTTTTCACTTCGGACAAAAACTACAAATTTTTAGAAAACAAACGACAAGAAGCTTTGGATAGAGGAATTCAAATAAACAGAGGAGATAATTATGTAAAATGTAAGCTCCTTTTAGATGATGGTGATACAGTTAAAGGGGAGATGCGATTAAAAGGCCATATGACAGATCATCTAGAGGGTGATAAATGGTCTTTTAGAGTCAAAACTAAGAAAGATGAGGTAATGGGAATGTACCGTTTTTCATTGCAAAACCCTGCAACGCGAAATTATGCGTATGAATGGGTATATCATCAATTACTAAAAAAAGAAGAAGTCATTCATTTAAAATACGACTTTATTCAATTAAACTTGAATGACAAGGACCTTGGTATTTATGCAATTGAAGAGCATTTTGGACAACATATTCCACGAGATAATCAACGGCCTCCTGGGGCAATATTACGGTGGAACCCCGAATTATATTGGGAAAATAGAATTGACGAATTGGATGGAGTTTATTTAGACGAAACGTATTCAGGTTATGAAGCTTCCTTTGCCGAAGCCTATGACAGAGGGACTGTAAAAAGAGATAAGGATTTAATTAAAACGTATCAAAAAGGCATTCAATTACTAGAAGAGTTTAGAAGAGGGCTTAAAATAACAAGTCAAGTTTTTGACATAGAAAAAATGGCACGCTTTCATGCTGTAATTGATTTGGTTGGAGGGTATCATTCATTGGATTGGAGTGATGTTAAATTCTATTATAATAGCGATACAAAGTTTATTGAACCTGTGGGATATGAAAGTTTTTCAGTAAGAGAAACAATTAAAATTGCTGGCCAACGAACGCCTGAAGATTATGCTACAATAGGTTTTGATTACCACGATAAATTATTTGCAGATCCTGTCTTTTTTGAAGCTTATATTCAGAATTTAGAACGCATTTGCAATGAAGCTTATTTCGCTGACTTTGCACAATCCATTCAAAAAGAATTAGATGAGAAAAGAGGTGTTTTGGCAAGAGAATTTGCCTATATAAAGTTTTCTTTTCAACCTTATTATGATAATATTGAATTAATTCGAAGAAACCTTGAATTGCCCAAACCATTTCACGCTTTTGTCGGAAGTAATAATGACTCAACGTTAACCATTAACATTACCCCCGTTAGTGATTTTCCCATTGAAATAATTGAATTATCAGTTGATGGAAAACAAGTGGAAATTAGAAATGAATTTGTTCTTCCTGCTAAAGCTAGAGATACGTATGCACATTATTATCCCTTAACGATCGACTATGACGTGAAGAAACTAAAAAAACTTAAATTGAAAGCAAGAATACCTGGGAGTAAAAATATGTTCGAAGTTTCTGTTTCTGATTTACCAGCTTATGAACCTGAATTTCCTGCGATTCAAGTAAATGAAAGTTTAATAAATGATAGAGAAACGTTGGCTTGGATCAACGATTCAATTGCTGTGCTAAATAAAGCCAGCATTTCAAATCAAATAATCATCCCAAAAAATAAGAAGCTTTATGTCAACAGTGGACAAGAAATAGTCTTTGAGCAAGATGGTCAATTTATCATTGAAGGAGAGCTTCATTTGTTTGGTGCAACAGATAATCAAATTAATGTATCGAGTAAAAAAGAAAAGAATACAAGCATCTATATCAATGGCGGAAAATTAATAGCATCAAATGCAGTAATTACAGATCTCAATTCGCCACTCATTCAGATTGATTCGGGAACATTGAGTTTTCAAACTTGTTTTTTCGCAGAAATTAATGCGCAATTGTTATATGCAAAACAAGCGTCTATAAACTTCATTAACTGCGGAAGCGGAAGTGTAAATGGATTAGGCATTTATGATAGATGCACAGTTAAGATAAAATCATTTAATGCAAATCATGGAACTACTTTTTTAACGGCTTATGGTAGTGATGTTGAATTAAAAGGCTCAAAAGTGAGGCATTTTGATCAGCTAACAAACCTTAATTATAATTCAAATTTTAGCACTTGGAATTCAACGTTTGATCAAATTGGTTTGATGGGCGAATTAAACAATGCTTCTATATTTAACTGTTATGCAGGAAGTATTACAAAAAGCATCAAGGGATTTACAATCGATTATAAAACCGAATTAGTCGGAAAATCAAACTACCTATTGTATAAAACAAATACAAACCTAGATGTGATTGAAGATAGGAATAAAGAAGTATGATCAAGAGATTAATTTACATATCGCTTTTTCTCATGGGAAATGTATTGTTTAGTCAATACACTTCTCCTTTTAATAAGAACAGAATTGAAAACAGTGAAACAGGTGATTATGCCTTTATGGTAAGTGGTCATTTTCATGGCGGAAGCAATAATCAATCTCATTTCCCCGCAAATACACTTTTAGCAAATTTAGATTGGATTAATAATTCAGAAAGTGAAATGTTGATTTGCCTAGGAGATTTATTTAAAGACATTTCAAAAGAAATTCCAAATTATGAAAAATCGTTTTTTAGTCAATTAAACATTCCGCTTGTTAACACTGTGGGAAATCATGATTTAACAGGATCAATCTATCAAGATAATTATGGAGAAACAAGTTTTCTTTTCGAACTAAATAATGACTTGCACCTTATTTTGGATACGGAGCGGGATAATGGAAATATTGAGGAAGAGCAGCTTGAGTTATTAGAAGAAGCGCTTAGTAAGGTAAATGAAAATCAGATCAATAATGTCTTTCTATACATGCACCGTACAATTTGGAAAAGTACGTATTCAGAAATGGAAGGTATTTTTGAAGACAATACACAGGCTTTAGGGGGAAACAATTTTGAATCTGATGTATTTCCCTTACTTAAGAAAATTGGAAAAAAAACGGACGTGCATTTGTTTTCAGGTTCTTTAGGAACAGCCCCAGCTTCTTTTTTTAACTATAATGATACCGAGAACAACATTCAAATTATTGCTACAGCAATTAGAGCATTGCCACGTGATGCAATGTTACAAGTAATTGTTAAAAATGGTAATGTTACGTTTAAAACAAAAAGTTTAACCAATCAAACAGTGTTGCCATTGGAAAATTACACGGTTGATTATTGGCAAAATGAAGTAGGAGAAGAGCCCTTTAATTGGAAATTAAGCCTTTATTATGTTCAGTTAATGCTAACACACCGTTACTTTTGGTTTGGTGTGATTACAACAATCTTAGTTGTAGTTACCTTTTTAGGATTTAGGCGAAGAAGAATTAAAAAATCAGCTAAATAATACCATTATAAATTAAACCTTTTGCGTTTGTATTAGTCAAAAAAGGAAACAATAAAACGAACGTTATGGAAGAGATGAGATTAAAAGTGGTTTATATAGTGATACACGTTTTATTATTAGCAACGTTGTTTTCGATATGAATAAGCACGTTTATTATTAATGTTATTTGCTCTTCCAAACAGAATCGGCATAAATCATCACAATAACTAATTATTTTATTCAAAAGTTATTATAAGGCGTTTCAAACAAATGTTTTTATTGATCATTGTGCTCTATGTCAGTTTTTAAAATAAGTTTGTTGATCTATTTTTCTGATTAATGAAACGAGATCAATTTCGGGAGATATTTCTAAATTTGGTTGAAATTCTTCTTTAGATTTTTTAGCCTCTTCAAGATTTCTAAGAGCATTATCTACTGTAATATTAATAGAAAGGTGCCTTTTTTCAATTCTTCGTTTAAGCTGGGTTATTTTTTCTTCAAAAATTAACATCTTTAACTTAAGATCTTCAGAGGATGTAGAAAATTTCAAACTAGATTTAATTTCTTTTTCTAAGAAATCTATTCTAGCTTGATAAGAGGACACTTTTTTAGGCAAAACAATATCTTTTAACCTATAAAGATCGTCGTAAAGTGTAAAAAAACGACTATTTCCTATGGGAGTATCATTACCATTTAATTCATGCTTTGATCCATAATTTGAGAATTCAATTATTGCTGATTCTATATTTTTGGTGGATAAAGAGTCAACCCCCTTGTTTAAGCTGTTAATTTCTAATTCAATCTTTTTTAAATAGTTTGAATAATCTGGACTACCTAAATCTTGACCACCTACTTTACTCAATTTCTTTTTACTAGGTTTTATTCGATTTATGCCTGTTTTTGGTTGAAATTGAATACTTGGACTAACTATATTAGAAGTGTAATTATTCGTCAAGTTTTTTAGTTTCATTTGTCTAATAACTTCAGAGCGCTTATCTTCGAAGTGAAAAGTTGTTATATCGTCATTTTGCTTTTGACACGTTTTAGTCGTGTTTTTATCATTCTTAGTTTCTTTTTCTTCGTACATGGGCTAATTTTTAATTTTTTTAACTATCGAGCAAATATCTAAAATTATTTGTGTGTTAGTTCAAATTTTCTATAAATTAGAATTATAGTTAATATAACACAAAAATCCTCCATCCGTCCTATAAATTAACTAAAAATAGAAGGAAAACTGTAGTGATGAATTCTAAGTATCCAAGACATTAACTTCGAAGTCTTCGTCAAGCGGACCTTCTTCATTTGGGTTGAAGACTGCGTATTGTTGATCTTCATTTTTTGGAACAAAGAAAAGTGCAAATATTCCCAAAATAAAGAAAGCAATTAAGGCTAAAACAGAAGTTCGCATATCACCTGAGCTTGCCTCAACGTAACCAAAAATAACCATTCCAATAATGATTCCTACCTTTTCGGTAATGTCATAAAAACTGAAAAAAGAAGCAGTGTCTTTTGTTTCAGGAAGAAACTTTGAATAAGTAGACCGTGATAAAGACTGGGTACCTCCCATTACAAAACCAACAATCCCTGCGAGGATATAAAAGTTTAATTCGTCATGAACAAATAGATAAGCATAAAAGCAACAGATGCACCAAATGAATAATGCAACACCTAAGGTTTTGATATTACCAATCTTTTTAGAAGCATAGCTAAATGCATATGCGCCTGGAATAGCAATAAATTGGATCAACATGACAGCAATGATTAAACCTGAATCATTCGCTTTTTCTCCAGTAATTGGATTATCCACAAAAACTTCTTTTTTTGCGAATAAAACCGCCATTAGCATAATTGTTTGCACGCCCATACTAAACAGAAAGAAAGAGGTCAAATAACGTTTTAAGCGAGTTGTAGTTTTGATATAATTTCCTACTTTTTTCAATTCTCTAAAACCATCTCCCAATATTTTTGCTGAAATTTTATTTTTTGATTTAGGATTGGGCAAATAACGATATGTGTATTGGCTGAATAAAATCCACCAAACACCTGTCATTATAAATGCATATTTAGCAGGCATTCCAACCCCTTGAATTAAAATTAAACAAGCAATTAATAATAAAGAAGCTCCTCCATATCCTAAAGAAAAACCAAATGCGCTTAGTTTATCATGATCTTTCGGTTCGGCCACTTCTGGTAAATAAGCGTTATAGAAAACTAAACTATTCCAAAAACCAATACTCGCAAAGAAAATGGATAGCATGCTTAATTCCATTTTTGTAGGGGCAAAGAAATAGAGCGTTGCAGTAGAAAGTGCACCTAGATAACAAAAGAATTGCAAGAAACGTTTTTTACTTCCACTGAAATCCGCAACTCCAGAAAGTATTGGTGATAAAATGCAAACCATTAAAAATGAAGCTGCGACAACATAAGTATAGAGTACTGTATTTTTGATTTGCGAACCAAAAAACATGATTTCATCTCCGTTTGTTCCTAATCCAACATTATTTCCTAATAAAGGATTAGATGTCATACTTTCATAAAAGATTGGAAATATAGCGGTAGAAATAACTAGTGGATAGACCGAATTAGCCCAATCATAGAAAGCCCATGCACGCATTGTTTTTTTATCTCCCTTCTTAATCATAGTAAATTGGATTTATAACAAAAATGCTAAAAATAAAGAACAGTTTCCTTTTTTTAAGATAAAAAACGCCCCAATCAAATTGATTGGAGCGCTATTATTAAGGTTTATGTTTTTGAGCTTACTTGATAAACGTAAATGAACAACGTCTACTTTTCGCATCTTTGACTTCGTCACCAGTCATGGCAGCTCCATCTTTCTTATCTTCAGTTAAAATTCGAGAGAAATTAACCCCGTTTGTCATTAAATATAATTTAACGGTTTCAGCTCTCTTTGTTCCCAAGTCAGTCAATTCAGCATCTGTTGCTTCATTTTGATCTAAATGACTTGTAATCATTATTTTTGATCCGCCATTATCCAAAAGCATTTTAAGAATATTGTCTACATGTGCTTTTCCATTTGAGCTTAATTCAGAATCACCGTAACCAAAGTAAACAGAAGTATTGTTTGCTATTTGCGCAGGCTCTAGACCTTCCGTTGAAATAGGCGCTACTTCATAAATGAAGTTTGTTTCAGGTTTACGGCTATCCGCTTGACAATTACATTCTGATTCATCATCAATTGCAATTACAGAGATATTGTCAACATAATAATATGCACTTACAACAGAAGCTCCCGAAAATGTTTTACTCTTCTTTAAACGCGAGTTTTTTGTAGTTCCATTTGAAGAAAAATTTCCAAGTGTTAAGAATTTTTCTCCACCAGTTGCAGTATAAACACCACAAATTTGATCCCATCCGAATTGTCCATTAAAAACAGGATTATCTTTGTGCATAACACTTGTAGTTGTTAAGATACTTTTTGCTTGATCACTATTATATTGCTTTTTCGAAAAGTTAACTCCAATGTTATTTGAAGCATATTTAGAAGATTCAGCTAAGTTCACATAAAAAGTAACACAATACTTTTGTCCTTTTTTTAATGTAGTTTTTAATTTCGTTGAAATATAATTTCTCGCTTCTTTATCATTATAACTAAAAGCTCTAATACCTGCATAATTCGAACCTTCTTGAGGTTCTTCAGATCCAAGATTATTATTTGGAGTACTATAGCCTTCTTTAACTTTTCCAGCAAACAAATCAGCAGATGCTTTAGTTGGAGAAATCCACCCTACAGCAACAGCAATAGCTCCGTTTCTTTTAATTCTTCCCTCAGTTTGTTCAAAACCAGGGTTTTCAACCAGGTTGTTTAAATCTTGAGCAGATACATTTAGTATAAAACTCAACGATAAAAACGAAATAATTAATTTTTTCATTTTTTTATTTTTTTAATTAATTGAATACTGTTTAACAGTTTCAATAAAACATTTAACCTTCTCGGGATCTGTGTCTGGATAAACTCCGTGCCCCAAATTAGCAATATGTCGCCGATTACCAAAGGATTTCAATAAGTTTTTTGCTTCCTTTTCTATTGTTTTAAAGTCGGAATAAAGCACGCAGGGGTCTAAATTACCTTGAAGTGTTTTATCCATTCCAATTATTTTCCGACTTTCTTCAATATCCATGTTCCAATCTATTCCAATCGTTTGACAATCGAGCTTTGAAAGTTCTTCTCTAGCGTAATACGCACCTTTGGCGAAAACAGTTACAGGAACTTCCTTTATTGCTTCACATATCCTACTTACATATTTCGTTCCAAACTCAGAATAAGCTGATGGAGAGAGGATTCCAGCCCAAGAATCAAAAACCTGAATGATATCAGCACCAGCAGCAATTTGTAATTGAAGGTATTTGATCGTTACATTGGTAATTTGATCCAATACTTTATGTGCTAATTCAGGATTGGTATAAAGAATTCGTTTTGCCTTTGAAAATGTTTTTGAACCTTCTCCTTCTGTCATATAGCAGAAGATTGTCCAAGGTGCCCCAGCAAAACCAATTAAAGGAACACGATTGTTTAATGCTTTTTTTGTGCATTTGATCGCTTCATAAACATAGCCTAAACGATCAGCAACATCAATTTGATCTGAAATCAATGAGAGATCAGCTTCTGATTTTAAAGTGTTCTCAAACCAAGGTCCCTTCTTTTCAATCATTTGATAAGGAAGCCCCATTGCCTCAGGTACAACCAAAATATCCGAAAAAATAATTGCAGCGTCTACCCCTAAAATATCCACAGGTTGAATTGTTACTTCCGCAGCTAAATCAGGTGTTTCAACAAGTTCTTTAAAACCGCTTAAACTCGAACGAATAGCCCGATATTCAGGTAAAATCCGCCCTGCTTGACGCATTAACCAAACTGGAAATCGATCGGTTTGATCTCCATTGATCATTCTAAGTATGGTGTTGTTCTGATACATGTTTTGTTCTTTTCAGCGTAAATGATTTGTTTAAAGAATGCAAAAATACTGAAATTATGGAGGTATTTATTGGATATAGAATGAAAAGACGACTAGTTTTTAACTCAAAATTTTGTTCACTAGTGCAATTTTAAACGTCAAACAAAATTTATTTGTTGATGATAGGCTTAATTGAATAAAACGTGTCAAGGTTGTCAGTTTTTGATCGTATCGAGCCTACCACTCAATTGATTTTTTATTTTGTGAGGTTAAAATCTCATTTGTTTTACTAAAGTGCTTGCATCCAAAAAAGCCACGGTAAGCGGATAAAGGAGATGGGTGAGGAGCTTTTAAAATATGATGTTTAGTAGTGTCAATTAAATCAATTTTTCGTTGCGCCTGAGAACCCCACAATAAAAATACAACTCCCTTTTGTTGGTTAGAAAGTGTTTTTATAACTTGATCTGTAAAAGTTTCCCAACCAAAACTTTTATGTGAGTTGGGTTGAAACGCGTTTACGGTTAAAACGGTGTTCAGTAAAAAAACACCTTGCTCAGCCCAACGGCTCAAATTTCCCGTTGCTGGAGCTGGAATTGATAAATCAGTTTGAATTTCTTTGAAAATATTTTGAAGTGATTTTGCAAGAGGAGAAATATTGTCTGGAACAGAAAAACATAAGCCATGAGCATGCTCAGGCGTTGGATAAGGATCTTGTCCTAAAATTACCACTTTTACGTTTTGTATTGGGCATTTATCAAATGCGGCAAATATGTTACTTCCTTTTGGCCAAACATTTCCTGTTGAGTACGCTTTTTTAACGTTAGCAACTAATTGATTGAAGTAAGGTTGATCAAAAGTACTTCCCAAAGCTTCTTTCCACGAATGTTCTAGTTTAATCTCCATCTAACGAATATAGTGTATAAACTGAAAAAAGGCCTAACACAAGTGCTAGACCTTAAAATTTCTTTAAAAGCTTTTTTAAAGCTTGTTAACGTGCAACGTTAAGCTAGACTTTAGATTGGCAGCTTTATTCTTATGAATAACTCTTCTCTTCGCTAATTTATCGATTAAAGAAGAAACTTTTGGAAGCATTTCAGTTGCTTCTTTTTTATCAGTAGAAGCTCTAAGAACTCTAACTGCATTTCTTACAGTCTTATGCTGATATTTGTTTCTTAAACGTTTAGCGTTGTTTGAACGTATTCTTTTTATTGCCGACTTATGATTTGCCATAATTCAAATTAAATAATCTTTATTTATATCCTTCTCTCTCTTCTCTCCAATATTCTGTAGCCCATAGGAGAATCGAACTCCTGTTTCCAGGATGAAAACCTGGCGTCCTA
>CAYPZN010000015.1:32734-58388 GCA_964415335.1 uncultured Crocinitomix sp. | reverse complement strand
AAAATAGAACGTCACGGAAAGATTTAGCATATCAACAAGAAGCCTTTTTTAATTTAAAAACAAATCAATTTATTATAAATGAATTGAACGAGTCGGAAAAAATTCAATTGATTGGAGCAGGGGTAAAAGGGAAACAAGTTGCTTCAATCTTATTAGAGCAAAGTATTGAATTTGATTGGTTTGATTTAAACGCAAAAACTTACAATACAAAATTGCTTAATCATGAAATTTTACCAGTTAACGACCTGAATTCAAGCCTAAAAACCATTCTAACAGTTTGGCCACTTTCATTAGAAAAACAGTCTGAAATACTTCAGTTTATGAATGGAAGAGGATTCTTTTTTGGGGAGAATTGTTGGTTATTCTAAAATAAAATCAAGTTGTCTTACTTTATGACCATTTACTTTTAAATCAATGAAATGTTTCCCGGGGTAATGTTTTCGTGTAGAAAGATCTTTAAAATCAATTTTTTTAGTGAATGAAAGTTTTTCTTTACTAGAAATTATACTTTCTCTGAGTTGAAATACTTTTTCATTGTGTGATCCATTCTTTTTAAGATAAGAAACACTGCATTCTATTCTAAATTTAGCTTTATTTCCCTCATTAATAATATCAACTTCTAACGTCGTTGAATTTCCAATTGAAATGGAAATATTTTTAAGCTGAAACTTAGAAATCAAAACAGAATCAATTGACCCAAAACCAAATAATTGCATAGCTCTTTGGTTTCCTTTTTTCAACAAAGTTCTCAACCCATGCTTACAAACCCATTTGGACGTTTTAGATGTATCGAACCATTTCTCGGCCAATTCCAACACCAATTCAGGATGATTTTTTGAAATATCATTTAAATTATTTGCAACACTTCGGTAAACATAATCTTCAGGGTCATTGTAAAGTTGTTCAAGAATAGGGATAATAGGACTCGGATCTTTCACATATTGATTCAGTTTCATAGCCCACGGTAAAAGCGGCCTGCATCCTTCACTTGCAAGTCTTCTGACATGATAGTTGTTGTCTTTTGCCCATTGATATAGTGTTTCAATGATTTTTGGATTTTCTGCTAAAAAAGGTCGAATTGCAAATTCACTTGTAGAATATGGGGTATAACGTTTTAATGCTTTTAGCGAAGTGTCAAAATCATCACTGCCATACATTTCTACAAAAGTTGGAAAAATGATTGCTGTTAAACCATTGAACAAAGGAGCGATCTTATCCAAAATTTCAATTTGTTCTTTATAACTATATGGAATAAAGGAATGAATCTGTTTTGTGATATGATTTGCACGATCTTTTAAAGCTCTGTCATTCCATTGCTCGTCTAGAATAGCATTAACAAAAGCCTCTTTATTGACATTGCGATCCTGATTAACCAAAGCAGATGCTAATTGATCAATCAATTCATGTGAATACATATCTTTCAATAAATCTGCCATAAAAATTAGTTTAATTTAGAAGTCCACTCAAAATATTCAGGAAATAATACTTGCGGTTTTTCTTTAAAAATTCCATAAACAGTAGATCCAGTTCCCGTCATAGAAGAATAGAGGGCGCCACGGGTATATAACTTTGTTTTAATTTGACTTAATTCTTGATGATTTGGAAAAATCGTTGATTCAAAATCGTTATAAACTATTTTTTTCCAATTTGTGATTTCTTTTTCTGTTAACCTTTCTAATTGTTGTTGACTCTTCTTGATTGATATTCCTGAAAAAGCGGTTTTCGTATTGATGTGAATGTTCGGATTAACAAGATGTATATAATAAGAAGATAAGTCTAGTGTAGTAGAAGAAAGTAATTCCCCTTTTCCTTGAACAAAAGCAGGCTTATTTTCAATGAAAAAAGAGCAATCACTGCCAAGTTTGTCCGCAAAATCACAAAGCTCTTTAGTTGCTATGTTTAAGTTAAATAAATCATTTAAAAGAATTAGCATTGCAGCAGCGTCTGCAGAACCACCGCCTAATCCTGCACCCATAGGAACAACTTTATGGAGCGCTATTTTGACAGGACTTAGATTAAATCTTTTTTGAAGCAATTGGTAAGCTTTGTAAACAAGATTATCGGAAATGTCTCCATCAATGGACAAACCAGTTGATCGAAATGAAAAAGAGTCACTTTTTACAATTTCCAATATATCACTCAATGGAATTGGGTAAAAAATACTTTCTAAGTTATGAAAACCATCCGCTCTTTTTTCTACAATATTTAAACCAATATTGATTTTTGATCCCGGAAAAATAACCATGTAATGCAAATTTTAACGAAGATAATCTTAAAAATAGATTATTCACTTCAACTAAGATTCAAAAAAACATTAAATTTGAACTCTGAAACTTAATAAAGATGGCAAATTATTTACCCTTTGAGGAACCGATCTGCATGATCGAAGAAGAAATTGAAAAGGCAAAAGGTATTGAAGTGAAAAGTGGCGTTAGTACCTCTAAGATGGTTAAAGACTTAGAGAAGAAGCTGAAAAATACGACTGAAGATATTTTTAAAAACTTAACACCTTGGCAACGCGTCCAATTATCGAGACATCCAGATAGACCTTATACATTAGATTATATAAACGCATTGACGAATGGGGATTTTGTTGAATTGCATGGAGATAGAAACGTAAAAGACGATAAAGCCATGGTTGGTGGTTTTGGAAATGTTGATGGAGAAACCATAATGTTTGTTGGGCAACAAAAAGGAGTCAATACAAAATTGCGACAATATAGAAATTTCGGTATGCCCAATCCAGAAGGATACAGAAAAGCAATGCGTTTGTTTAGATTGGCAGAAAAATTCAACAAACCAATTGTTACGTTAATAGATACTCCTGGTGCTTTTCCCGGATTAGAAGCAGAAGAACGAGGACAAGGAGAAGCAATTGCAAGAAATATCTATGAAATGATGAATTTAAAAGTTCCTGTAATCGCAATTGTTATTGGTGAAGGAGCTTCTGGAGGAGCATTAGGAATTGGAGTAGGAGATAAAGTGATTATGCTTGAGAATTCATGGTATTCTGTCATCTCTCCTGAAAATTGTTCTACTATTTTATGGAGAAGTTGGGACTATAAAGAAAAAGCAGCAGAAGCATTAAAATTAACTTCTTCTGACATGAAAGAACTCAAAATCGTAGATGAAATTATCAAAGAACCAATTGGAGGAGCGCACCGATTTAGAGAAGAAACTTTTGCAAGTGTTAAAAAGACAATTTTAAAACACCTTGAAAAGTTAAACAAAATGGACGCTACTAAACGTACAGAAAAACGGATTGATAAGTTCTGTAAAATGGGTGTATTTAAAGGAAAGTAGAAAATCTAAGAGTTAACTTTAGTATGATTGGCGCAGATTTTGAAAAGATTCATTTCGTTCTTTTCGGACTTGATTTAGTTGAACCAATGGCATTGATAACTGATACAGTACTAGCTGTATTAAGTATTACACTTGGTTTAGGATTGAGTAAAATTAAAATAGAACATCCATTTAGATCGTATTGGATTTGGTTTTACATTATCTTTGGGCTTGGTGCTTTTCTTGGGGGATTAGGCCATGCTTTCTTTAATTATTGGGGAGTCGCAGGTAAATTTCCTTCGTGGATTTTAGGCCCATTTTCAATTTATCTTTTGGAGCAAGGAATGATTGCTGCACATCAAAATGAAAAGAAATTGCAGGGATTCAAACTGATTTCTTTTTGGAAAATGATTGGTGTCTATATTGTGTTTGCATTGATATGTTCTTTTGGTCCTATTCACGAAAAACCGCAAATCGCTTTCCTTCCAACTGCCGTAAATACAATAGTAGGCGTTATTTTTACAGCAGGAATACTTGGAAATCAATTTTCTAAAACGATAACACCATCCTTTAAGTACTTTACATTTGGCGTTATTATTCTCTTGCCATCTGCATTCATTTTTCTTTTAAAAATAAACTTGCATCCTTGGTTTGATAAAAATGACTTTAGCCATATTTTGATGATGCTTGGAATCATCTATTTTTATATTGGAGTCAAAAAATCCATTGGAAAACTTGGAGAATTGAGCTAATCAAGCGAAGGAGTTTATATTTTCTAATGTATCTTTAGTCAAAAACAAACATATGATCTTCGAATTTAATGGTTTCATTCCCGTAATTCACGAAACTGCATTCATTCACCCACAAGCAACTGTAACAGGTAATGTTATTATAGGAAAGGATGTATATGTAGGACCTTCGGCTGCGCTAAGGGGAGATTGGGGACAGATTATTATTGAAGATGGATGCAATGTTCAAGAAAACTGTACCATACATATGTTTCCTGGAACAACTGTACGCTTAAAAGAAGGTGCACATATTGGTCACGGCGCAATTGTCCATGGAGGAACTATTGGTAAAAATTGTTTGATTGGAATGAATGCTGTAATCATGGATGATGTTTTTATAGAAGAAGAATGCATCATTGGTGCACTTTGTTTCGTGCCTGCAAAAATGAAAATTTCTAAAAGAAGTCTTGTTGTTGGTAATCCTGCAAAAGTAGTTAAACAAGTTTCTGATGAAATGATCCAATGGAAGACAAAAGGGACAGCACTTTATCAGCAATTACCTTCAGAATGTTATGCTACTTTAAGAGAGGTTGAACCTTTAAGAGAAATTGAGGAAAATAGACCTTCACAAGAAAGTATGTACACAACTTGGAAAGCAATAAAAAACGAAAAATAACATTATCTAAAAGATTTAGTTAGATTTTGGCATCATGTTTGAATTGTAGTTTGAAACTTTAATCAAACTGCATATGAAACCACAAATTCTCTTTTTTGTATTCGCTCTTTTTACTCAATTATTCACATATGGTAAAGAGCCAACTACGTTAAACTTATCCAACAATGGGACAATAAACTGGGTATATTACGACCTAAGAAATGAGCAAAGTGTTCATCCCTTAAATGGTTTTTATTTGCATGGTAACGGAGAAGTAAAATACTTAAGATTAAATATTGATGGAAACGAATTTTTGATTGATCAGTTTGGGGTCCCTTTATATGGAATTCAGAGCAGATATTCGATTGATTGGAATTCTGATAATAAAATAAGTCGCTTTAAAGATGGATATACAACCATTGCACGGTTTCAATATGATTATAGTGGAAGGCTGGTTAAAATCAAAGATGGAAATTATAATGTTCTTTTTGCATTGAGCTATGATTACAATGGTCGCCTGGATCGTTTGGACAAAGGAGGATATAATTATTTACTGCGTTTTTATTACAATTACAATAACGAATTGAATGCAATTAAGGATGATTGCTACGATTACATCTGGAGAATTGATTATAATCAGAAAAGAGGTTTAGCGCGAATTCGAAATGATAATTATAATGATGTTGCCAAAGTAAATTATCACAATTATAGTATCAGTAATATTCTAAAATATCGAACGCAAACATTTTATCAAATAGGGAATCAATACATAGATTACCTAAGAGGGCCTTATGCAGTACAACAATGGCAACCGAATAAACGACGATATGAGTCAGGGATCTCGTTTTATGAACATGCATGTTTTACAGGAAATAAAACAGTATACTCATTAGGAAATTATCCGCAAATTCCTGAATCATGGAATGATAGTATGTCATCAATTTCTGAAGGAGTTACTGTGACTGTTTATGAAAAAGAAAATTTTAATGGGAAATCAATGCGTCTAAGTAGTAATTAGACAGCTACTCGCCAAGGCAAAGAATGGAATGATGCCATTTCTTCATTTCGAATTCAACGTGAATATTAGTTCAATTTAGACTTGTATCACATGTAAATTATATTTTGAGAATACCCGAATGATTAAAATCTAGAATAAATGGTATTGTTTCATTGAAGAAATAGGGTTATTTTTGTTAAAAACATAATTTATGCGTCCCATTTTAATTACAATTCTATTTTTCTCTATTTCTGGAGCATTTTCTCAGCTAAATATGACTGAAATTGGGTTTCTTGATATTCCTGAAATGAGAGATACTCGATTAAATGATATTTGGGGGTATACAGATGAAATGGGGAACGAATACGCATTGGTAGGAACAGAAGACGGCGTTTCTGTTGTAGATATTACAGATGGATCAAGTCCTGAAGAGGTTTTTTGGGCGCCTGGTTTAAATTCAACTTGGAGAGATTTAAAAACGTTTGGTGATTACGCATATATTACAACAGAGGCATTACAAGGTCTAATGATTATTGACTTATCTCCGCTTCCAGCAAGTACTGATTTGACAGTAACAATATACAATGGACCAGAAGATGATGAATGGGAATCAGCACATAATATCTACCAAATAGGAGGATATGTATACATTTTTGGCGCTGGAAGAGATAACGGAGGTGTAATTATTCTAGACGTAGCAACTGATCCATTAAACCCAATTGAGGTGGGTGTTTTTGATAATTGGTATGTACATGACGGTTATGTTCAAGATGATATTGGTTATTTCGCACACATTTTTGAAGGGTTTTTTAGTGTTGTTGATTTAAGTGATAAAACAAGTCCAGTATTACTAGGAACTGCGTTTACACCAACTACATTTGCACATAATATTTGGGCTTCGGAAGATGGAAATTTTGTATTTACGACGGATGAAGTATCAGGTGCTTTTGTTGGAGCGTTTGATGTTTCTGATCCGACAAGTATTGTCGAAGTAGATAAAATACAATCTTCTCCTGGGGCTGGTATTATACCTCATAATACGCACGTTAAAGGAAATTATCTATACACTTCTTACTATACTGATGGTGTTGTGATTCATGACATTACGCATCCACATAATATGGTTGAGGTAGCAAATTTTGACACTTCTCCCTTTACTTCAGGAACTTTTAATGGATGTTGGGGTGCTTTTCCTTTCTTTGAATCAGGAAAAGTTTTAGGAACAGATCGTGAACAAGGGCTTTTTATTTTAGATGCTGATGAACACCAAGGGAGTTATTTAGAAGGAAATATTACTGAATCAGGAACTGGATTTGCATTAAATAATGTTGAAATTACAATTGACGGAGAAGATATTACGGAGTTATCAGCAATAACTGGTGATTATGCAACAGGAATAGAGGGAGAAGGAACACTTGATGTTACTTATTTTAAAGTTTTATACTTTCCACAAACAATTCCTGTTGAGTTTGAAAATGGTGTGATTGCTATGCAGGATGTTGTTTTAGAAAGAATTCCTGAATTTTCAGTAGAGATTGAAGTTATAGATGCGGAAACATTAGAGCCAATCGAAGGAGCTAACGTATTGCTAGAGCATACATTTACTTCACATGAAGGATTAACAAATACAGATGGCGAGGTAACGTTAGATCTATTTTATCAAGATAATTATGAATTAATTGTCGGTAAATGGGGATATCAAACTAAATGCTATGTGGATACAATGATTACTGATGAGACAGGAACAATTGTAGTGATGCTAGAACAAGGCATAATGGATGATTTTACTTTTGATTATGGTTGGACAGCAACAAGCACTGCTGCAAGAGGTGACTGGGAAAGAGAAAAGCCAGTTGGTGTTGTAGGTGGAAGTGGATTAGTTCAAAATCCATTTGCAGACGTTGATTTTGATTGTGGCGATTTTGCTTTTTTAACTGGAAACGGTACTTCAAGTTCTAATACAGAAGAAGTGAATGATGGAGAAGTTGTGTTAATCTCTCCAACATTTGATTTAACAGATTTCGTTAATCCGTTTATCAATTATTCAACGTGGTTTTTTGATTTCCATGGTGCTACTCCTGATGATACGCTTAAAATTTATTTAATGAATGGATTAGGTGACGTTGTTTTAATCGATCAACGTTATACAGAAGAGTTTCCTCCAATAAGCGAATGGAGAGCAAGTTCTATTGAAATTTTAGGTTTGATGGAAATTACTGAGAACATGCAATTAATGATTACGTTAAGTGATTTCTTAGAAACTGAAAATGTAACTGAAGGTGGTTTAGATAATTTTTCTGTAACCGATTTTGATATTTCTGGAATAGATGATGCTGAAGAAAAACCGTTAATTAGCCTATATCCGAATCCGTTTAGTTCAACATTAACAATAGATGGAATAGAAGAAGGATGGATTACAGTATTAGATCTTAGTGGTAGAGTTATAACCGAAATTCCAATTCAAAAACAAATTGAAATAGGTGATATGGAGCGCGGAACATATTTTTTCGTAATTTCGGATGTGAACAGAAATAAAGTTCAAGTAGTTACTCAAGTTAAGAATTAAATTACAAGTATTTAATATGCGTTTTTTTTACGCACTTTTACTTTTAGGCTGCTTTAGTTGTGGTGCTAAAGTAGAAGAAAATGAATCTATTTCTGAAATAGATTCTTCTGAAAACACTATTGTTGAATACGAATTAAATGAAAATCGTTTAGAAGCAGTTGACTTCAATAACAAGCTTTCTTTCATCCAACAAGCTTCACTAGATAAAATTAACTTACTGTTCTTGTCAGATTCTTCAAATGTAGATTTTAACCTTGAGAATGCACGTTTTGAAATTGACTTAAATATTACGGAAGTTAAAAGTATAAAAGCACCCGAAGGAGGAGAAGAGTTTAAAAAGTCATTAATGAAACTATTAACCTATTATAATGATGAATTGTATGGTCAATTTATTGATGTTGTTCCTTTAATGAAAATCACAAGTCCTTCAGAAAATGAATTGCAACAACTCGAGTCATACAGTGCTACTTTCACCAGTTTGGAAGAAGAATTGTTTTCAAAACTTTCAGAAAATCAGGAAAAATTTGCAATAGCTAATAACATTAAAATTCAATAAAAAATGAAATCTTTTCGGTTGTTATTTTTAAGTTTTATTGGTTTAGCAATAGGAGTTTTTTTCCTAACAGCTCTAATTGAAGGTAGAGTAACAGCATACAAACATGTAAAAGAAGATATTGCTGAGCAGCTGAGTTTTAAAGAACGTTTGGCTAGTATTTCGGGATGGATTCCATTTACAGGAGAAGGTGATGAAGCTGTTGAAACTTGGTTAACCTTGGAGAAAAAAGCAACGGCTAAATACAAGGCAGGCCTAGCTTACGCTGCCATACTTGTGGCTTTAGTCTTCTTATTTGTTGCTCTAAATGTTTTAGCATACAGAAATACGACCAAAAAATATCAAGCTTTTGGAATGGTCATGATTTTTTCGGCCCTGTCTTTTTTATACCTTGGTCTAAAATTACCGTTAATTGAAATTATGGCGTATAATAAAGATTTAACGTTTGATCTTTCGATTTATAGTCATACGTTTGACGGTCGAGTCTATTATTTATACCAGAACAAATCAATATTGCAACTAATTGGAATTCTTTATACTGGAGGTAATTTTCTTGTGGCAATAATCCTTATGGTAGTAAGTGTTGTGTTTCCTTTAGTTAAATTAATCGTGTCCTTGGTTATTCTGATGGGGCCAGAAAAAGAAAAAAATAAAAAACGTTATATCTTTATTCGTAACCTTGGAAAATGGAGTATGGCAGATGTACTTATAGCAGCAATTTTTCTAGCATTTTTTGCTTATTCTAATATGGAGGTAGGAGTAGATTTAGGTTCTGAAACGTTAATAGGAACATACTTCTATCTAATTTTTGTTGCTTTATCGATAAACTCGGGTCAATACTTGAAAAAAGCAATGAAACAAAATCAAGAAGTTAAACCGCTTGAATTAGATTAGTTAAACGCTATAAACCATCAGGAAAACGTATTGTAGCATTTTTATCCGGATAATAATCATCCTCAAACAAAACATTACTATTATCATCTTTTAATTGAATCGAAAAGTAAAAATTTGTTCGCATTTTAAGATACTTTCGAATTAATCGTTGAGGCAATTTAACTGGAATAAATGTTGTTTCTAATGGAGTTAATGTTAATTTAAAATCACGTTTTCCAATGATTTTTCCATTTGTTTTATGAATGGATATAACTGCATCTACAACTATTTTATCTCGTAAATCCGAAACAATAGAAATCCCCAAATTTTCAGAAGTTTGATCTAAAGAAGCAATAATCGGTTGATAGTATTTCTTTACTTCGTCATATGAAGACTTATGATTGCCATAGTAGTCTATTACACTCCAGGATGGTCCAGGCCAGCAATCGTTTAATTGCCAAAATAATGTCCCCATGCAATGCGGTGTTTGAATTCTATGCTGTCGAATGGCAAAACCCATGGCATGACCTTGAACCAGTTGGGTTAAATCAATCCATTTCTCAAAATTTGGCTCGTCATAAGCATACTTCAATACATTGTCTACAATTATACCATTTCCAATATAACTTTTCTGCCTGTTTTTCATAACGTCACTCGAGAGGTCAAAATCCTCTTCATCTAATACCTTGCGAAGTGTTTCATAAGATGGGAATGACTGATACCCATATTCAGCAATAAAGCGTCCAACATTTTTAGAGAAATTTTCGATTGGCTCGCGTCCGTGCCAAACACCCCAGTAATGCATAGATGAATGGTTGAAGTTTTCTGGTTTCCCCCAATTACTGAGTGGAGTAGTGGGGACATAATCTCTTGAATTATCTAAATCTGCTAGTAATTCAGGAATGAGTTCATGAAATATTCCTGTGTAAGTATTCCAAATCTCCGTAGAATCGGCTTTGGAGTGGTTGTATTGTTTTTTCCAACCCCAATTTCCCCAAGCAACTTCAATTTCATTGTTTCCACACCAAAGAGCTATGCAAGGGTGATTGCGTAAACGTTTAACATTATATTCAATCTCTTCTTTAATATTCTCCTTAAAATCATTGTCCTTAGGATACATTGAATTAGCAAACATAAAATCTTGCCAAACCAGCAGTCCATATTGATCACATAGATCATAGAAATAATCATTTTCGTAAATTCCACCTCCCCAAACACGAATCATGTTAAAATTAGCGTCAACAGCTTGTTTAATAAGATATTCATACTGACTTGAATCTACGCGAGATGGAAAAATATCTTGCGGGATATAGTTTGCACCTTTCGCATAAAAAGGAACATTATTTACTTTAAAATAAAATGATGTTCCAATGGCATCAGGTTCATTAACCAATTCAATTTTTCGAATAAAAAAGGATAAACTATCTTGAATTACAATTGGACGATTGTTTTCAGACTGAACGGTTAAATTATAAACTTCTTTGTAACCATGTTGATTACCGTAATTAATAGGATTCCATAGTTTAGGATTGTCAATATTAATTGAGCGTTTTATAATATTTAATCCGTTTTTTAGATTAATGTTAAATGTTGATCCGGCAATATTTAATGAAGCATTTGTATTTGGTAAATTCGAGAGAATTTCAAACGTAAAAGAGAGATTAGCCTGTTGTTCCTTTATCTGATCAGTTTGATAAGAAATATCTTTTATTCGCACGTCATTCCATTTTCGTATAAATACAGGCCGCCATATGCCTGATGAAACAAATCGTGGTCCCCAATCCCATCCAAATTGATAAGCTGCTTTACGCGTATAAGGAGATACTTTTAAATCAACTGTTTCATTTGCAGCAGGGAGTTCATAAGGTGAGTTTTTAACCTTTGCTTGATTTTCTGTTAGTGGAGATCGGAATTTGACATTAATTTCATTATCCCCTTTTTTCAAAATTGGCTTTAAATCAATAATCCATTCGCGAAACATATTGTTAGCTTCTAAAACATTAATGCCATTAATATAAACACTTGCATAAGTATCCAACCCTTTAAAAACAAGCTCTAAATGATCATTCTCTAATAATTTATCGTCAGCATAGAATATTGTTTTATATTCCCAATTTTCACGTTCTATCCATTGCTGCTTAATTTCATTGTTGCGAACATAAGGATCTTGGATAATTCCATTTTCCAGTAAGTTGAGATGAATAACTCCAGGAACTTTAGCTGGTCGCCAATTTGTAGAATCTGTATTTTTAAATTCCCATTCTGTTTCCAGTAAAATCGTCTTTTGAGAAAATGCATTTAGGCATAGGAAGGAGATTAACAGAATAATCCGATTTTGTATTTTCATACCAATAATTTTGCGATTGATTCAATTTTATTTTCGTTTACGGCAGTATTGGAGCCAAAGTCTAAACGAAGATTTTCTTTAACAGATTGATGCGCAGTAAAATGAACGGAATTTATTCCTACAGTTTGAAATCTCAGCACATTTTGCGCATTAATCCCACTTCCTGCCATAATTTCTATACGTCCATTAGCCTTTTGATTCATTTGATCAATTAAAGAAATCCCTTCAATAGCTTTTGATTGCATTCCAGATGTTAAAACACGATCAAATCCAATGTTGATAATATTTTCTAATTCGTTAAGTGGATCAAGTGAAACATCAATAGCGCGGTGAAAAGTTGTTCCAAGTCCTTCAGATAAAGCAGTTTCAATTAAAAAAACATTTTTCTTAATGTCAACTCGGCTTTTGTTGTCCAATACGCCAAAAACAACTCCATGAGCTCCTGCAGCTTTAACTACTTTGATATCTCTAGCCATAAATTCGAGTTCATTCTTTGAATATTCAAACCCTCCTGCTCTAGGACGTATCATCACAAAAGTCTCAATTGATTTAACCTTAGAGCAAGCTTCAATTAATCCAATACTTGGTGTTAAACCACCTTCATTAAGAGCCGTGCAAAGTTCAACTCGTTTGGCGCCGTGTTTAGCAGCTATAACTGCTCCGTCTAGCGAATTAATGCAAACTTCAAAATCCATTAATTAATCATTATTTCATCAATAAAAATCCAAGCATCTGATCCTGCCGCTTCATGTCCTGCAGGAACTTTTCCTAAGTTTCTCGCTTTAAACCTAATATACCTTGCTGTAAAGGGTTTTTCGTTTTTCAGGTTAAACGTCACATTCTGTATACGTTGTTGATTACTTAAATCAACCTCAGAATAGGTTTGTTTTAATGAATGATGCCAAATTTCACCGTCTTCAGATAAGAGCACTTCTACTTCGGTAGGAACAAAAATCCAGGAATTGGCATATTGGTAAAAATTAGCACTTACGTGTTCTATTTTTTGTGAATCTTCTAAATCAACAATCACGTCTAAATGTTCTCCCCAGAAACCTTGCCAGTTACCGTCTCTAAAATCGAGTGAACCCAACTTTCCATCAACAAGGGCAAACTTTTCATTGGCCACATACCATTCGTTATATGAAGAAGAATATGAAACTGTTTTGTTTAAACCAGAGTGAAACTCAAATACTTGCTCAATGGGTATACCGTATGGAATGTTGTTTTTATAAGCTTGAATAACTAAGTTCCCTGATTCTTTAAAATCAATATTGCCTAAATAGGTTTTATAATCAGCATTTCCCCATTTGTACTTTAAATCTAGATTATCTAATTTCGAGACAAGGCTGATTTCAAGTTGATCTCCCCCAAATTTTTGATGAATTTCTGCTCCTATTGATTCAAAACCATAAGCTATTTTCATTGCGTCAAGAATTGGATAATGTGTTTGAATTCTTTTGTAGAAATCGTTAAAGCGACGATATTGATTTGTATCCTGTTCAAATTCAGTATTGCCTGTAGTATTTTGCTCATTTGGATAAGACCATAACACTTCCGCTAATCCAATCATTCTCGGAAAAACTTTACTATCTAAATTTGTTTCATTTGGGACATGCTCTGTCCACATATTACATTCTCCACCGATTATATAACTATGAAATTGTGATTCTAAATTTTCAGGAATTGGATCGAAAGAATAAATTTTTTGCAAATCAATTTTTGATAAACCATAATCAAGATAACAATGACTAGTTGGAGACATAATCACTTGATGTTTATCTCTTGCTGCTTCAATACCACCATCAAATCCCCGCCAACTTTGAACAGTTGCATTTTCAGAAAGTCCTCCTTCTAAAATTTCATCCCAACCAATCAATTTCCTTCCATTTTTATTTAAAAAACGTTCAATTCGTTTGATAAAATAACTTTGCAGCTCATGTTCACTATGCAAACCTTCATCAGTCATCCTTCTTTGACATTTATCACAATGTTCCCAACGAAATTTAGGAGCTTCATCACCACCAATATGGATATATTCTGACGGAAATATTTGCATTACTTCAGTTAAAATATCTTCTAAAAAAACAAAAGTACTGTCATTTCCTGCACAGTATATTTCTTTAAAAACCCCCCAATCATTTACCACTTCAATTGGTCCTCCTTCACATGATAAATTGGGATAAGCTGCCAGTGCGGCTTGAGAATGCCCCGGAAGTTCTATTTCAGGAATGACCGTTATATGCCTTTCAGCGGCATATGAAACAATTGTTTCTAGTTCTTCTTTTGTGTAAAACCCGCCATATTTATTTCCAGAAGTATCTGTTCTCCATGCTCCAATTTCTGTAAGAAGGGGGTACTTTTCGATTGGAATTCTCCAACCCTGATCTTCTGTTAAATGAAGATGCAAAACATTCATTTTATAAAAAGACAAAGCATCAATATATTTTAGAACAACGTTATAGTCAAAAAAATGCCGACAGACATCAAGTAAAAGTCCTCTATGATCAAATTTAGGCTTATCAGTAATTGTAAGGGTAGGGAGGTACCAATTATTTCTTTTTTCCTTTTTATTAAATGAAGGAACAAAGAGTTGACGTAATGTCTGTATTCCTCTCATTATTCCTTGATTCGCCCTTGCTTGAATAATAACTTCGTTTGGAGTTATGTTCAAGGAATAAACTTCTTTGTGTGAAATAGTGTCTGAAAAATCTGGATTAATTTCAAGTTTTATTTTTGAAGAAGCTTTATGATCTATACTTGGAGAGATAAATGCTTCATAAATTAGATTTTCTAAATATTTGCCTTCGTTGGATAGATTAGTTTCATACTCAACTGAAAAACTTTCATTTAATTCAAAATAACCTTCACCTTTTTGAATTGATTGAGGATATGGGATAAGTGCTAATTGATCAAAAGATTGAATTTCGTCAGGTACATTTTTTGGAACCGCTGAGTTACAAGAATAGATAAAGTATGAAATCAAAAATATTCCAACAATTCTTACCATTCCTTTTTGTATTTGGAATCTACCATTTCTTCCATTTTATCATCTCGAACAGCAATATTAAAGCCTGCATAGATACTATAAGCTCCATAATTTCCATCTTTATCAAGTGCAATAAACCCTACCTGTAGGTTTTCTAAATTATCATGCTTTTTTATGATTCTATTTACAGCCTCTTCACAAGCTTCTTGAGGAGATTTTCCATTTCTCATCATTTCCACAACCATTGCACTCCCTGCAATTCTAATAATTGCCTCTCCAACACCTGTTGCACAAGCTGCTCCAACTTCATTGTCAACAAATAGTCCAGCACCGATAAGTGGAGAATCACCAACACGTCCTCCTAATTTATAAGCCATTCCACTTGTTGTACAGGCTCCTGATAAATTACCTTCGGAATCAAGAGCAAGCATTCCGATAGTATCATGGTTTTCACTATTAATAATAGGTTGGTACTTTGATTCTTCCAACCATTTCTTCCACTGATTTTTTGAATTTTCAGTTAATAAATCCTTTTTTTCAAACCCTTGAGCTACAGCAAATTCCAACGCCCCTTGACCTACAAGCATAACATGTGGTGTTTCTTCCATTACTTTTCGAGCTACAGAAATAGGGTTTTCAATGTGGTGCAGGTATGCGACTGCTCCACATTTGGATTGATGATCCATAATGCAAGCGTCTAATGTGACATTACCATCTCTATCAGGCAATCCTCCAATACCAACACTTGTGTTTTCTGGGTCAGATTCTGTTACCCGAACACCTTGTTCTACAGCATCTAATGCATTACCGCCATTTTCAAGAATTTGCCAAGCAGCTTTGTTTGCATTAAGACCATGATACCAAGTAGAAATTACAATTGGTTTGTTTACACTATTATCTGAAGCAATTGTAGGACTTAATTCTAAGTCTTTATTGGAATCATTTTCAACAGTATCACTAGAGCAAGCTGTTTGAGTAATTAATGCAGCACCTCCAAATGCACTCAATCGAATAAAGTCTCTTCGTGATTTCATAGTTAAAATTTAAGTTAAAAATAAGGAGTATTTTGACAAAGCTATCGTTTCCGCTAGAAATAAAGACTAATTTTACTCGATTTAGCTGTCTGTAAATGTCTATTCTTCAGAATATGGAAAACGTAAATGCTTTACAGAAGTTCCGTTATTCTTAATTTCTTCTAAGGATCGAATTCCGATATGAATGTGTTCATGAACAAAATCTCTAGAAACGAGTTCATCACTTTTACTTGTTTTAATCCCTTCTGCAATCATAGGTTGGTCTGAAACAAGTAACAAGGCACCTGTGGGAATTCGATTTGAAAAACCCGTAACAAATAATGTTGCTGTTTCCATATCGATTGCCATTGCCCGTGTTTTTCTGAGGTAAGCTTTAAATTCTTCGTCATGTTCCCAAACACGCCTATTTGTAGTATATACTGTTCCTGTCCAATAATCTCGCTTAAAGTCACGAATGGTTGTTGAAACTGCACGTTGAAGGGTAAATGCTGGCAAAGCAGGAATTTCGGCTGGAAAATAATCATTAGAAGTTCCTTCTCCTCGAATGGCTGCAATTGGCAAAATTAAATCTCCAATTTCCGTTTTCCGTTTTAAACCACCACATTTTCCTAAAAATAAACATGCTTTGGGAGATATAGCGCTTAATAAATCCATAATTGTGGCTGCATTGGCGCTTCCCATACTAAAATTAATAAAGGTTATATCACCTGCAGTTGCATTAGGCATGGCTTTGTCTTTGCCATTAATTTCAACATTAGTTATCTCTGCAAATATTTCTAGATACTTGTTGAAATTTGTCAGTAAAATATATGATCCAAAATCTTCCAGGGCAGTGCCTGTATATCTTGTCAACCAATCTTTAACAATTTCTTCTTTTGTATTCATAGTATTTTTTTGGTAGAACAAAACTTTGCTGAAATGATAATACCACTTTTAAGTATTACACTTTTCAGTTCAGAAGTTTAACCTTAAATTTAATTAATTTTCCCTTTTTCAGATAGTAGAATCGCGATATTTTTGGTTGATTCGAATTGTCCACATAAAATAACAATGATTACTGTTATAGGAACACTCAAAACCATTCCAGTAACTCCCCAAATTGCTCCCCAAAAACTTAGAGCTAAAATTACGACTAGAGAGCTTACGTTTAATGAATTTCCCATCATTTTAGGTTCGATAATATTTCCTACAATTAACTGAATAGTGCCAACCGAAACTAAAACGATAATTGCGATATTAATATCTCCAAGTTGTAATAACGCCATTATCGCTGGAAATAAAGTTCCAATTAAAGAACCAATTGACGGAATATAATTAAGAATGAAGATTAAGAAAGCCCAAAAAAGTGGAGAATCAATTCCGATAATAGCCAAGGCGATATAACTTAACCCTCCTGTCAAAACGCTTACAATTGTTTTCAGCGAAATATACCTACTAATCGAATCACTAATTTGTTTAAAAGAGGCTTGCATTTCAAGGCGCTTATTTTTTGTTTTATAAATGGCATTGAATTTCCCTTCAAAGAGTGCCTCTTCAAGTAACATAAACACAACATATAATGAAATCATAAAAGTATTTCCAAGTAATTCTGTAAATGAGGAAAGAAGTGTGCTAAGTAAATTAGCAAAATCAAAGTCTCCAATAAAGTTAGTCCACATGGATTCAAAATCAATATCAAGTTGAGTACTCAAATTATCACTAAATTTTTGGAGATTGGCTTCATAAATTGGAATGTTTTCACTTAAATTATTAATGTTATGAATTAGGAGATTAACTATAATTCCTAGAACTACGTAGAGGGTCCCGACAGATAGAAGTGTAAGCAACCACGAAGGGATAAATCGTTTAATCCATTTAATTTTTTTTGCTGCATCACGCATTTCTTTAATTAAAAACCAGATTAACCCTGCAAGTACAATTGGAATAATTAAACTTTTTCCAATGATTAATATAAAAACAATGGCAATCAGAAAAATAATGAGATAAGTTGCTTTTTTGATATTCATGCCGAATAATTTTCTTTCTGGATTTGTGTTAAGATAGTTAAAGCTAACGCTATTTTATGATATTCTAGAGCTCCATCCATTTGATCAAAAATGGGCTTTAATTGATTCGTGTTGTTCAGTTTTTTCCGTGTTTCCTTTACCAGATTAACTTCATATTCTGTAACATATTTATTTAAGTCAATGGAGTACCCTTCTTCAAATAATTTAGATAAATGGCCATAAATTGTTGTAGGGCTTAGGTTTCGTTGTTGTGCTATTTTTTCAATAGCCAATCCTTTTTCATACAAGGCAAATGTTTGTTGCGTTGTTGATAATTTTACTGAAGGGGGTGATGAGTGTGAACTCACAATTTCAATAATTTTTTTTCCAAAGCGCTTGACTTTAATTTTTCCAAGGCCCTGAATTTCCAACATTTCTTGTTCTGTTTTTGGTTTTAAGCTAGCAATTTCTTTTAGCGTAGCATCATGAAAAATGACATATGCAGGGACTTTATTTTTAACCGCAATTTCTTTACGGAAAGTTTTTAAATTCTCCAATAATGCTTCATTTGGGGAACTGCTTGAAAGGGTCTTTTTTTCTTTTGTTTTTAATTTCTTTTGAATGATAGGTCTTGATAATTTTAAAACTTTATCTGTTCTTAAAATTTCATCTCCGGCAGGTGTGATTTTTAATTTTAAATAATCGTCATATGCAATTTCAATTAATCCTAAATTGATTAATTGATTGAGGTAATGTTGCCAATCAGCAAAACTATATTCTTTTCCAACACCATAGGTTTTTAGGGTTTGATAACCTTTGTCAAACAGGTCCATGGTTTGTGCACCACGAAGAATATTAATGAGCATGTTTAAACCAACCTGTTGATTCGAGCGCATGATTCCTGATAATGCTTTTTGTGCGATTATTTTTCCATCAATAAATTCAGGAGGATTAATACAGACATCACAATTATTACATGGGGTATCATTAAATTCGCCAAAGTAAGAGAGGAGTATGTTTCTTCTACAAGATGTTGCTTCCGCATAATTTAAAATACGTTTAATCTTCTCTTGGTAGGTTTCTTTAAATTCAGATTCTTTTACAAAATCATTTAGAAGTACAACGTCTCTATAATTATAGTACAATACCGTATCACTAGGTAAACCATCTCTTCCAGCTCTTCCTATTTCCTGATAAAACCCTTCTATATTTTTAGGGAGGTTGTTGTGAATTATCCAACGAACATTTGACTTATCTATTCCCATTCCAAATGCAATTGTCGCACAAATAACAGTGAAATGATCATTTATAAAACCATCTTGAATTGCTTCCCGCATATCTGCGGCTAATCCTGCATGATAAAATTTGGAAGAAATTCCATTATTGTTTAAAAAAGTGCTCCATGCTTCTGTCTCCTTTCGTGATAGGCAATAAATAATACCCGTTTCTCCTTGCCGTTGATTTATAAATTGAATAATTTCTTTTTCTTTTTTCTTTTTAGGAACCTGAGAACGAACAGATAAACTCAAATTTTCTCGGTTGAATGATGAAAGAAACAATTGCGGTGATTTTAGAGCCAATTGATCTATAATATCTTTTCGAGTAATTTTATCTGCAGTTGCAGTCAGTGCAATAAAAGGAATTGAATCATAATACGACCTTAATGCTTTGATTTGCCCATATTCGGGCCTAAAATCATGGCCCCACATAGAAACACAATGTGCTTCATCAATAGCGACCATAGAAACAGGAATGTTTTTTAACCAACCGTCAAAGGCATGAACAAGTGTTTCAGGTGAGACGTAAAGTAATTTTATTTTGTTTTCAATACAATCATCAATAATGATTCGTTTTTCAAAATCAGATTGAGAACTGTTAAAAAATGCAGCATTAATACCATTTGCTTGAAGCGAATCAACTTGATCTTTCATCAAAGAAATTAGCGGAGAAATGACCAGTGTAACATTTTCAAAAATGAGTGCTGGTATTTGAAAACAAATTGATTTTCCTCCTCCGGTAGGCATGATTACAATACTGTCTTGACCACTTAAAGCGTGCTCAATCACCTCTTTTTGCTGGGATCGAAACTTGTCGTATCCAAAAAATTCTTTTAATATTTTTTCAGGGCTTTGCACTTAAACAAAGGTAGAATAAATTACCATTTTTAGTCTGTTAAATAACCTTATCCAAAAAAAGTCTAAATAAAAATGGTGAAGATTAATTCTTTCACCATTTTTAGATTTCATTTAGTTAAATTTAGCTTATTGCGCAAAAACTTTTTCTATTTTACTGTTTTTACTGTCGTTTACATGCAGCAAGTAATATCCTGTTGCTTCATTAGAAAGGTCAATTACAAAACCTGTTTTTCCAGCAGTAGGATTGATTTGATTTTCATAAATCAATTGTCCCATTGCGTTATGAATTTTTATAGAAAAAGGTTCAGTACTGCCTAATAAATTATATTGTAAAACGTTACTTTGTTTTGAAACAAGTTCTAACCCAAAAGGAATGTTTTCTATTACACTGTTAAACTTATCAGCAACTTCAATATAGTTAACCTTGGTTTAAGTGCTTTACCCTGAGCTGTTAGAAGCGGTTAATGAAATGGAATAAATTCCAGCATCTCCAAATGTTATTTTAGGATTTTGACTTTTAGCGCTTGTAGCTCCAGTATAAGTAATTCCTGTTGAAGGACTAACCGACCATGCCCAGGTATCTGGAGATCCAGTCGATAAATCAGTGAAAGAAACTGTTCCGCCAGGAGTGATTCCAGTAAAATCTACAGCTAGGCGATCTCCACTTTCAGCTGGAATAATGTTTACAGTATAGTCTTCAGTTTCTCCATAAACCATATCAGTACAAGGGTCGCCAACACTATCTTCAACATCACTACTTTTAGTTCTTAACAAATGTTCTCCTAAAGGAGCATCAGCAGGTAAAAAGAATGTTGTAGAAGCGCCTAAATCACTCTCAAATGAACTGATTACTTGTTCTTCCGGTTCAAAAAAGAAATTATCGTTATAATCAATCCAAACCGAAAAGAATTGTTCGGCCCAACCAGAGGTTACAGTAACGGTATGTTTTGCATCTCTTGCTAAGTTTGTAGATAAGGCTGTATAATCTTCGTAACCTCTAGCAGAACAGCCTGAACTGTTATCAATTGTACGAAGCATAAAACTTGTAAAACCATCACCAAATGAACCATCACCTGATGGAGCACAAATAAAGTTTTCTACTTCTGTATGAGAAGTATCGTTTGCTAAAAATTCATTAGTACTTAATGCTGTCCATAATTTTACTGAGTATTCACCCAGAACAGCCAAATTAGCGGTTGATGTGAATGTATATGTATCAGAACTTGCACTTGGAATTGGGTCTGCTGAATACATTTCAGTTACTATTGGTCCTCCATTAATTTGATAACTCACAGGGAAATTATTTTGAGGATTAAGTCTAAAATTAGTTATTGTCACAGTAATTGATTCAGTGGCAGATAATACGCCATCTGTAGGATCATTTAAAAGCGGTTACACTTATATCATTGTCAAAATTACTCGCAAACTTAAATGAAAACACACGCGTTGCTCTTGCACCGTTTAAATACTCTCTGGTATACCAAAAAGTAGGATCATCAGTTGGGTCTACTGAAAGATGTGCATAATCACCAAAACGATTAATTCCAGTTTGAATGAATGTTCCTTCAACTGCAATTAACTCTTCAATTGTCATTGGCCCCATCATGTCACTGGCCAATCGATCAGTATATGCAAGAGAGGGAAAATGATCAGAACCAGAAAGTGCAAATGCCATTCCAATGTTTCCTTGGTAATCAAATGATAGACTTCCCATCCACCTGTTTTGACCATCAGGGGCATAGACCTCTCATATTTTTATTGCATCATCTGGAATACCACTCCAAGCATCATCTTGAAAATAAAATAGATTTAATTTTTTATCTGCTGGAAGTAAGGCGAAATCTGCATGCGCAGGAAGTACACCATGAAAGCCACCAGTTTCTGTACCTGCTCCAGTTCCCAATGAAGGTATAGTCATTGCAATCATAGTCAGGTGTTGTGTAGATTGCTACAGCTAACTGATTTCCAATACCAAAAACACTTAATAACCATCTGTCTTCGAAACGGTCATACGTTACAATTGGATCTCTGTCGTCAGAATCAACTACACTAGAAAGGGCATTGAGTACTGCTAAAATCGTTCCTGTTTTGTCATAAATGATGTATTCAGAATTAATCATTTTAACGAAATGATTAGGGCCATCAGCTCCAGAAAGATCAGGAGGAAAAGCACCATTATCATTTCCTTCCCAATTTTGGATAGGTTCTTTATTTGAAGTTTCTCCTTTTGTTTTTTGCCAGATAGGATCATTCCCTTTTTGGAGAAGCATCTGCGGCATTTGTATATTTCTGACGTCTTAAATTATTTTTACGACATGTTCTTTCGTTTCATCAGCATATGCACGTTGGTTTTCTAAGTCACGTAACGCAGAAGTAATCACCATAGAGCTACTTGAAATTGAATACAAAAATGTTGAAGATGAGTCCGTGCTAATTTCTTCAGTTTGCGCGAAAAATTTGATCGCAAAGCCAAAAGAAATCAGCAAACTACTGAGTAGAATTTTTTTCATGATTATTTTTTGATTAATTGGTACCATTAACTAAAAGACGAATTACTGTTAAATATTTCTCTATGAAAAATGAAAAGAAGATTGTTTTTCTAAAACTACTAAATACTAGTTTCTTTTCCAATAATAGGGTGTAAACAGTAGTGCTACAGTGAACAATTCAAGCCTGCCGAAAAGCATAAGAAAGGAAAGCAACCATTTTCCTGAAGGGCTTATCTCAGAAAAGGTATGAGAAGGGCCTACTTCAGCAATCCCTGGACCAACATTTCCTAGGGATGTTGCAACCGAAGATATTGCAACTTCGAAATTTTCTCCTAATGCAGTCATTATTAATGATCCACAAACAAATACAAAAAGGTAAAGAAAAATAAATGCTAACAAATTATATATAATATGACTAGGAACGGTTTTTTTATTAAGGTAAACGGGAATGATTGCATTAGGGTGAAGACGTTTCTTAAATTCTAAAAAACCATTTTTCATTAGAATAACAATTCGTACAATTTTTATTCCCCCTGAGGTAGACCCTGCAGATGCACCTGAAAATAATAAAAGAAAGAAAATAAATATTGCCAATGAGCCCCATGTTGTATAATCTGCTGAAGCGTAACCTGTAGTAGTGATTGTACTTACTACCTGAAAAATAGTCTCTCTAAACGACTGAATAAAACTATTGTCAGTTTCAACATAAACAACAGGCGTTAGTATTGTGACGAGTAATAAAATTGCGCCAACGTACCATTTAAACTCATCATTTTTCCAAAACTTTTTGAATTTTCCTTTAAAACCAAAGTAGAGTAATGTAAAATTAGTTCCAGCAAGAAACATGAATAGAATAATTACTGTCTCTATTAGTGGAGAGTTAAATGCGGCAATACTATCTTGTTTTGTTGAGAATCCTCCAGTAGAATTGGTAGTTAGAGCATGATTAATTGCATCAAAAAAATTCATACCACAGACCATTAAAATGAACGTTTCAATTAAAGTTAAAAAGACATAGATAACCCAGAGACGCTTCGCTGTTTCTTTAATTCTAGGATGAATTTTATCTTTTGTAGGGCCTGGTGCTTCTGCCACAAAAAGTTCCATTCCTCCAATTCCAAGAAGTGGTAAAATGGCAATAGTTAACACAATAATTCCCATCCCACCGATCCATTGTGTCATACTTCTCCAAAAAAGAATGCCATGAGGCAAAGCTTCGATTTCATTTAAAACAGTTGCACCCGTTGTAGAAAGCCCAGACATAGTTTCAAAGAATGCTCCAGAAATTTCAGGAATACTACCACTAAGGAGATAAGGTAAAGTTCCAAAAATGGCCATTGAAACCCAACCGGCAGTTACAATTAAATAACCGTCTCTTTTCTTTATTTCAGCGTCTTTGCTTTTACGTGTAATTAATTTTAAAACACTTCCTGTAATTAATGTAATTGAGGCGCTGAATATTAGTGGAAAAAAATCAGATTCATCATGATAAATAGAAAACCCTAAAGATGGAATCATCAGAACTCCCATTATGAGAAGTAAACTTCCAATAATGTTTAACGTTACATTTCCATTGATCAACTGTTTTGCCATTTAGCTATAAAAAGAACTTTTCAATTTTATGAATGGATTCTGTTAATGAAAATACAACAGCTTTATCGCCTTCTTTAAGTTGAAAAGAACCAAAAGGAATAAAACCAATATCGTCTCTTACAACACCTGAAATGTTAGCGGTTTTTGGAAAACCTAATTGATTAATTGGTTTTTTTGTCACTTTTGAATTAGGCTTTACGATAAACTCTATTATTTCAGCATCAACACCATTAAGGTTTGCAATAGCAGATACATTTCCTTTTCTCAAATATTTAAAAATATTTCCTGCGGCAATTATTTTTTTATTAATTAAAGTGTCAATTCCAATGTTTTGCGATAAGTGTATATAATCAATGTTCTCTACACGTGCAATTGTTTTTTTGACATTGTGATTTTTCGCAACTAATGAGGACATAATGTTTGATTCTGAATCTGCTGTAACAGCGATAAAAGCATCCATATCTGCCAATCCTTCTTCTTCCAAAGCGGCAACATTTCTTCCGTCTACATTAATCACTAATGTTTCTTTTAATTCGCTTGCTAATTTTTCACAACGCTCTCTGTTTTTTTCAATCAAAGTAACATTATAATCGTTTTCAAGCATTTTAGCCGTTTGAAAGCCAATACTACTTCCACCAAGAATCATAATGTTGTTAATCTCAAACCTTTCTTGACCACAAATTTCAATAATGGAATCAATGGATTCTCGATTAGAAATAAAATAGATAATATCTTGAGGATAAATTGTAGTTTGGGCATTAACAATTATTGTTTCATCTTTTCTATGGAGAGCAATTGGTTTGAATTTTAATTCTGGATTAAGATAAGCACTTTCTTGAACAGATTTATTCACTAAATCACAATCGTGATGAATTGTAATTCCAAAAACAGTTAGTTTTCCATCTTCAAATTCATGATCGTCTGTAAAAACAGAATGCTTAATTAGGCGTTGAATTTCTTCTGAAGCCAATTGTACAGGAGATATTAATTCATCTACTCCTAAAGACTGCATTAATTGGGCATTTTCAGGAATTTTCAATTCCATATTATTAATTCGAGCAATGGTACGTTTAGCACCAAATTTTTTTGCAAGAATTGAAACAAGTAAATTTGTTTCTTCGGATGAAGTAACAGCAATTAAGAGGTCACAAGATTCAACTTTGGCTTCTTTTAAAACAGCTACAGATTTTGCATCTCCCTGAATCGCAAAAAGGTCAATATTAGATTGTACATAATTAAGCCGCTGTTGATTTTCATCAATTAAATAGATGTCTTGTAATTCACTTGCCATCATTTTTGCTAAATGAAATCCAACATCTCCAGCACCAGTAATGATTATCTTCATTTCTTTATCCGAATAAAAACGTAAATATATTTAAAAGCATTCAAGAAAAGCGAATAATATTGGATTAGTTTAGGACTCCCAAACTA
>CAYPZN010000015.1:0-32724 GCA_964415335.1 uncultured Crocinitomix sp. | reverse complement strand
TAATTCTTCAACGGTAATTGTTGGAGGAATAATTCCAGCCTCAAGTTTGTAGATAATCAAATTTGCCGCTTTTTCAGCATCATTAGATGATTTAAATCCTTTATTACCTTGTATCGCAGGAATATGAGGTTGATTAATAAAAAGATTTCCTTCGTTTAAGATTTTATATCCCCAATTTTCTCGTGCATTTTCGAAAGTTTCAATTGAATAAATTTCAGAATCGGTATTGCTGTTGGGTTTATTTTCGCCGCAAGAATAAAGTAAAATAAACGGAAGAATTAAAAATAAAGATTTCATTAATTTATAACTATTTTCTTTGTTCCAATAGGAGAGGAGTTATTATTAAAAAGTGAAATATAATAGTTTTCAGTAACGACAGTATTATTCATCTTGATATCTATTTGAGAAGTAGATGTGTAATTAATTGAAAATTGATCTGTTAACCTTTTTCCGTTGGTATTATAAATCTCAATTTTAGAAACGACGTTGTTTTCTTTTAATCGAATTGTAAATTGATCAATGGCTGGGTTTGGGAATAATTGAACATCTACGATTAAGCTATTTTCGTTAACTGTTAAGATTCGATCAAACTCATAAAAGTCATCATGATAGATACCGTTAAATCCTAATCCAACAAATACACGTTCTCCTACTGCAATAGCGCAAGCTTGTGTTCTTGTTCCTCCAGCGTAATCGGCTCTTTGTGTCCAAATATCTCCGAAAAAGTTATACTCCCATACATCATCTCTGAATTCAAAATCGTTGTCTTCTCCAAGCATTACGTATGCGTTCGGAAAAACGCCACATCCTGTGGCTCCAAGTCTTGGTTTACCGGGAAAATCTGCTTTTCTAGTCCATTCATCATCTATAGGATTATATTCCCAGAAATCCGCATAATACGCACTGTTACCTCTACCAGTTCCGACATAACCTTTTCCTCCCATTGTAAAACCTACAGCTTCTCTTCTTGCTCCTCCCTCAAATGAACTGATTTCTTCCCAACTGTTAGTAATTGGATCGTATTTATAAAAATCATCTTTTAATCCATCTTCATCAATTCCTGATCCTACATATCCAATGTTGTCAATAGCAAAAGCAACGGCACCTCTTCTTGCTGACCCTTGAAAATTTGCCATTTGAGCCCAAGATTCTGTAACAGGGTCGTAGCGCCATAAATCTTTGAAAAAAGTAGCACTACCAGTTCCCAAACCTACATATCCATACCCAGAAGCACTAAACGAAATTGCTAGAGCTCTTTGAAGTCCTGAGCCACTTTCACCTCCAAGACTAAGGTCTGTATCCCAATCGTCTTTATCCAATTCATAAGAATACATTTTACGTTTAAACTCTTCAAAATTAACCCCACCAACAACAAAAGCTTCCCCGTCAAGTGAAAACCCCGTTGAAGCAGCTCTTGGTGGACCGTTAACAGAATCGCGTTTGATCCAAGTTCCTTGAGCGTTTACTTTAAATGCTAAAAAGGCAAAAAATATGAAAGCAATTATTTTCAAAGGACAGTAATTTTTTTGAACCCAAGAGGGGTATTGTTCTGATCAAATATTACCAATTGATAATTTCCTTGAGGTAAGTCATTTTTATCGAATGTAAAATTCGATTGTTCAAATGTAGATTTTCTATGAATAACACCATTTAATGAAAAGAGAACATATTTTCCTTTCGATAATTTATTGGGTAAAATAATTGTGCTTTGATCAGTTAAAGGGTTTGGGTAAAAACTAAATTCAATGGATTCATTTTCTAAAAGTGATAGTGGTCCAGTAGGACTGTATTCATAGAAACTTCTTTTTTTTCCGTCAATTGCTTTTCCAAGACCAGCATATCCTTTGTCTCCAATAGAGAATGCAATACCGTATTTTCGAGGACTCCCTTTGAAAGAAGATCGTGAGGTCCAAGACTCGGTATAAAAGCTATATTCCCAGAGTTCATCTTTTAGTCCACCATCAGTACCAAAAACAACAAATCCTTTAGAACCGATAGTAAATGAACTTGCCTGTGCTCGTTCAGTTCCAGGAAAATTTTCTTTAACCTGCCATGCATTGATTAATGGATTGTATTCATATAAGTCTTTTCTAAAAACATCATGATCTGTTCCTAAACCAACAAATGCGCGACCTTCTAAAACAAAGCTTATCAATTGATACCGATCTCCTCCAGGAAAGGGAGTCCGTTCAGTCCATTCATCAGTTGTTGGATTATATTCCCATAGCTCAGGAATGTATGCATCTGATCCAATTTTTCCACAGGCTACATACCCTTTGTCCATTAATCCAAAACCTGTTGCTTGATAAATTCCAGTGTCACCTCCACCAGGATAATGGGCTTTTTCAGTCCAACTATTGCCTAAAGGGTCATATTCCCAAAAATCTTTTAATTTTTGTCCGAGTTCTCCATCATCTAAATCAAGCCCTGTTCCAACATATCCTTTTCCTTGAGCAACAAATGCTACCGCATTCCTTCGGGCAGACCCAGGTATAGAAGCCATTTGTGTCCAAGAATCGTCACTCGGATTGTATTGCCACAAATCATTTAGTGTTTGCTCAGCAGTATCAACACCACAACTAACATAACCTAAACTATCTATTGAAAACGCTACAGCTTTTTCTCTTTTCATTCCGTCAAATGAAGATTTCTTAGTCCAAGAGTTTTCACTTTGAGCCCAACTAAAGCTTGTAAACAATAATAATATGATTAAAATAAATCTATGCATAAAAAGGCTAAGACCAGTTTCAAATATACAAACAACTCGCTTGAATTAATAACGGATTTTAGTTTAAATTATTTAAATATCATTTTATGACTGCGTTGTAAGTCAAATTTTTAGTCTGAAAACGAATGATTATAACCAAAAAAATTAGTCAATTAAATTGGCAAAGAATCTTCTAAACAAGACAAAATATATATCTTTGTGAAAAATCGAATACATGAAGACGAGAGAATTACAGCCACAAACAATTTGGAATCATTTCGAGGATTTAAATGCAGTACCAAGACCATCAAAAAAGGAAGAAAGAATCATACAGTTCATGCTTGATTTTGGTGCTAAATACGGTTTGGAAACTGAAAAGGATGCGATTGGAAATGTAATTATAAAGAAGCCTGCGACAAAAGGGATGGAGAATCGAGAAACAATCATTTTGCAAACGCATATTGATATGGTTCATCAAAAAAATGCAGATACTAATTTTGATTTTGACAAAGAAGGAATCCGTTCCTTTATAGATGGAGATTGGGTTAAGGCTGAAGGGACTACTCTTGGAGCTGATAATGGAATGGGGGTGGCAGCAGCAATGGCTTTGCTTTCTTCAACAGATGTCGCACATCCTAAGTTAGAGGCTTTGTTTACAATAGATGAAGAAACGGGAATGACTGGAGCAAAACAATTGGACGGGTCAAAACTTTCAGGAAAGATTTTGTTAAATTTAGATACAGAAGATGATGATGAATTTTCTGTTGGATGTGCAGGAGGAATTGATACGAATACAAGGTATCAGTATCAGCAAGAAGAAATACCAACAAATTTTGCATTATTCGATATAGAGGTGAAAGGATTAAAAGGAGGGCATTCTGGAATGGATATTCATTTGGGAAGAGGTAATGCTAATATTTGGATGAATCGAATTTTAAATGAACTTATGAAGTTCACAGATATAAGAATTTGTGAAATCGAAGGAGGGAGTTTAAGAAATGCTATTCCAAGAGAAAGTTCTGGAACTTATGCCTGTTCCTCGGCAGACCAGGATATGCTTATAGCAACGTTTAATCAAATTGCTGGAATAATAAAAGGAGAGTTTTCTATTGTAGAACCTGATGCAGAAATAGTACTTCAAAAAAGTAATAATTCTCATTCAAAGATGATAGCGTTGGAAGATCAACGAAAAGCTGTTGCGGCAATTTACACAACACCAAATGCCGTTTGGAAAATGAGTGAAAAAATCGAAGGACTGGTAGAAACATCTTCTTCGTTGGCTAAAGTAGTTTTCAGAGATGGAGAATTTGTGACAAAATCATTACAAAGAAGTATGATTGAATCAGGCAAAAGCGACATTTCAACAGCGGTTAAATTGACTTATGAATTGATTGGAGCTGAGGTTTCTCAAGGAGGAGATTACCCAGGTTGGGCGCCAAATCCTACGTCAAGAATTTTGCAAGTGCTTGAGAATAAATATGTGAGTCTGTTTAATGAAAAGCCCAAAGTAGCTGCTTGTCATGCTGGACTAGAGTGTGGAATTTTAAGTAAGCATTTACCAGATTGTGATATGATCTCTTTTGGTCCTACAATACGAAACCCACATTCTCCTGATGAAAAGGTAAACATAAAATCAGTTCAAAAATTTTGGTCATTTTTAGTTGAAGTTTTAAAGGATACTCCAATTAAGAATTAATGAATCGTTTCAGCGCATTTTCAGGCTTAATTGGTTTACTTTTTTTTATAAGCTGTGAACCGTCAACATTAACGCACGAACGTTTTATCTTTAATAACACTTCTGAAGATACGATTATCGTAATCAACCCTGATTTTGATGACGCCATTGATACAATAACTCCTGGAAATAGAGCTTTAATTAGAGAATTTGAAGCGTTGAACACTGATAGAGGATTTGAACCTTGTGCCTGGAATGGAGATACATTAATTGTTTTTAATTTAGATGATGAAAATTTGCTTCGTTCTGTAAAAGTGGAAGAACATTGGACTTTTACAATAACAGGAGAAACGGATCAATTGCAACAATGTACTTTTACAGTAATTGATGACGATTTCTAGGTTAAACAAATTACTCTTAATTATACTATTATCATTCAGTACTAGTGGGGAATGTCAATTTTCAATAGGCTTAAAGGTAGGAGGTTTAGCATTTCATCAAAAAAAAGTAAATCCGAATTATTATCGGTGGAGCATTGATAAAAAAGGACATTGGGTAGGCTATTTTGGTTTTTCAATTGTTATGGCTTATCAATTCAATCCTTTTTTAGGAGTTAAGTTGATTCAAACTGTTTTGCCTAGTGATTGTGCTGGGAAATTTTCAGGCATAACGCATTTAGGGTTAGATTTTCACGATCGAATAGTTGGCGCAAAAAACGAAACACATAAATTTAGTGGTAGTGTTGGACCTCTTTTCTATTATAGAAAAAATTGGAAAGAAATTTCCAATTATTATGTGGATAAAAATTTCGTAAAATCAAATAAAAACAATGTCTGGGAACGCAAATTTGTTTGGTATGGAGGGCAAATTCAATATGATTTTTTCTTTCGTTCAAACCAATCTTTTTCAACTAATTTTTTACCTGGTTACCCATATATTTACACTTTTATGAGCGGTTTTAATCAGCAATTTAATTGAAATTTTTTCTTTAAATGATCTAAGTTTATCTCTTGTAAATCAGCCATTTCACGTAAGCTTTCTAAAACTGTTTGGTCAGAATAATTTTCTAACTCAGCAATTAAGTCAATAATCAGAATGTGTTTGCTTTTGTTTTCAAGCCTCTTTGCAACCGAAATGATTTCTTTTTGTATAAAATACTTACTGTATTTTTTTTCTTTCAGACAGTTTATGCATGAACCGCAAGGTTGTGTATTGAATTCATCAAAGTAATTTAAAAGAAATTCACTTTTGCAAGATTCTACCCTCAAAAAATCGATCATTGCATCTCGTTTTTCAAATGTGATTTTCTTTCTTTTTTGATAGAAAGTTGATGAAATACTTAAATTATTATCAGCTAATCGCTCTGATGTATAAGTTATGCTTGGCAAATCTGTCTTTTGCATATAATCAACTAATTCCAATTGAACTAAAGTTGATAAAATAGAGACAACACGTTTGTAACTTACCCCCGTTTTTTTTGAAATAAGAAGTTCATTTATTTTAACATAATTGTCAAAAACTCCCATTTCCGTGCGCAAAATAAATTGAATAACTTTATTGGTATCGTTGTCGCTAACCTGCGCTTGATAAAGCGCTGTATTATTAACTAAAATTTTGATTTTACTCGGTTGCTTATAATTATCACTAATTGAAATATAATTGCATAATTCTAAAAATTTTAAAGCATTATATACCGTCATTAACGGTTGATTATATTTCTCGGAAAATTCCGGAATGTTAATTGAAAAAGATTCATCTTTCCCTGAACCAATAGCCAACTGAAAATGATTACCGAGCGCATTGTAAATACGTTTGATTAATTCAATAGATGGAAATTTTTGAGCGATTTTGAGCGTTAAATTTTTAATGTCCTCCGCGTGATAATATAAATGAGTTATTGCTTGCTTTCCATCTCGACCTCCTCTTCCTGCTTCTTGATAGTATGCTTCAATACTTTCAGGAATATCATAATGTAATACAAATCGAACATCTGGTTTATCAATCCCCATCCCAAAAGCGTTTGTAGCGATAATAACAGTTGTTAGATCTGAAATCCAATCAGCTTGTTTTTTTTGCCTCACTTCGAAATCAAGCCCGCCATGATAATAATCAACTGAAAATCCCTTATCCAAAAGAAATAAGGATAATTCCTTTACTGCGCGACGGGTAGCGCAATAAATAATCCCTGAACCTGTTGTTTTTTTTAGAAAAGCTTCAATACGGTTTCTCTTATTATTTGTTAGGTAAGTAGAGTAGGTAAGGTTTTTTCTTTCAAAAGATCTTCTCAGGGCATTTTTCTTTCTAAAATTTAATTTTTCTTGAATATCATCAACAACATCTTTGGTTGCAGTAGCTGTCAAGGCTAAAAATGGAACTTCAGGTTTTAACTCTCTTAAATCTGATATTTCCAGATAAGAAGGTCTGAAATCATATCCCCATTGTGAAATGCAGTGTGCTTCATCAACTGCAATTAAATTTAATTCCATTTTAGACAATCTCACCTTAAAAAGATGTGTTTTTAAACGTTCTGGGGAAACATAGAGAAATTTTATTTCTCCATAGATAACATTGTCCAAAGCAACATCAATCTCTCTTTTTTTCATTCCTGAAGTGATTGCTATTGCTTTTATTCCTCTTTTATTAAGTTGTTGCACTTGATCCGTCATCAAAGCAATGAGTGGGGAAATAACTAAACAAACTCCTTTCTTTTCAATTCCAGGGATTTGATAACAAATTGATTTTCCTCCACCAGTGGGAAGTAAAGCTAATGTGTCGTTCCCTTCTAAGACAGCATCAATAATTTCTTGCTGCTTTTCTCGAAATTTGTCAAATCCCCAGTATTGATGTAATATTTCAAGTGATTTTTGTGAAATAATTGAAAGATTTTTGTGTTTTAGACGACAAAGAGTCTAGATATTGCGAAAATAAATAAACTATGTTGTAATCAGATTAATTGTCGCTTTAAAATTGATAAAACAATAAAATATAGTTACTTTCGCGCTGGATTTAAAAACGGACATATATGGCAACAAATACTGTAAACATTGAAATTACAAAAGTTGATAAGTCCAAAATCGAACGCGTAGATTTTGACAACTTACCATTTGGAAAACATTTTTCAGACCACATGTTTGAAATGGATTTTAGAGATGGAGAATGGCAAAAACCTACAATTGTTCCCTTTGAAAACTTAAGCTTACATCCAGCGACATCTGCAATTCATTATGGTCAATCTATTTTTGAAGGACTAAAAGCGCAAAAAGGTGAAAATGGAGAGATTTTAGTTTTTAGACCAGATATGAATGCGAAACGTTTTAATGAAAGTGCATTAAGAATGTCTATGCAGCCTGTTCCCGAAGAGATATTTTTGGAAGGGTTAAGAGCCTTATTGGAACTCGACAAAGACTGGGTTTCAGGAAAAGAAGGACTCTCGTTATACATTCGACCTTTTATGTTTGCTACAGACGATTATGTTGGAATTAGACCCTCAGAGAATTATAAATTTTTGATCATTACTTCTCCAGTAGGAGCATATTATTCTGAGCCGGTTCCTGTAAAAATAGAAACGTATTATACAAGAGCAGCTGTTGGCGGAATTGGACGCGCAAAAGCTGCTGGAAATTATGCTTCTTCACTTTACCCTGCACAGTTAGCAGCTAAAGAAGGATATAGACAATTGATCTGGACAGACGCGAAAACACATACATTCATTGAAGAAGCAGGGACAATGAATATCATGTTTGTCATTAACGACACACTTATAACTCCTTCTGAAGAAGAAGATACTATTTTAAAAGGAATTACGAAAAGAAGCGTTATTCAATTGGCTAAGGATTGGGGATATGCAGTAGAAGAACGTAAGGTCACTGTAAAAGAAGTAATTGACGCATTAAAAGATGGAACATTAAAAGATGCTTTTGGAGCAGGAACGGCTGCTACTATTGCTCATATAAGTTTGATTGGATATGAAGGTGTAAATTATGAATTACCTAGCATTGAGTCCAGAGAGCTTTCAAACAAAATAAAAAATCATATTCAAGCGTATAAAAAAGGAAAAATTGAAGATAAATTTGACTGGTTAATGCGCGTTTAAGAATTTAAGGAAAATATAAAATGTGAAAAGAGGAATAATTTATTCCTCTTTTTTATTTTTACAATTATGGAGATTAAGGCAGGAAATTTTGGGTTGATAGGAGAAAAATTAAGTCACTCCTTTTCCAAAAAATACTTTGAACAAAAATTTGATGCACTTAAATTAGATTCAAGTTATACTAATATTGAGTTGGATGAAATAGAAAAAGCCTCGACTATTTTAGAAAAGAAATTTAATGGATTTAATGTTACGATTCCATACAAAGAAGCTATAATTCCTTTTTTAGATGAACTGACGGAGGAAGCTAAAGCAGTTGGAGCCGTAAATACCATTCAATTCAAAGAAGGTAAAAAAATTGGCCATAACACGGATGTATATGGATTTAAACAAATGATTAAACCTTTTTTTAAATCGCATCATGAAAGAGCAATAATTATTGGTACGGGAGGTGCCTCAAAAGCAGTTGCTTATGTGCTTGAGAATTTGGGTGTCAATCTTATTTATATTTCCAGAACACCTCAAAAAGAAAATCATTTTTCGTATGAAGAAATAAATGATTTAATGATAAAACACAATGGGATAGTTGTCAATACAACTCCTGTTGGAATGTATCCTAACGACAAAGAAATTATAAATTTACCATACCATTGTTTTTCTGAAAAACATTTGGTAATTGATTTAATTTATAACCCTGAAGAAACTCTATTTTTAAAAAAAGCAAAAGAAAATGGGGCATGGACTTTAAATGGATTAACCATGTTACATCAACAAGCTGAAGAAGCTTGGAGAATATGGAATGATTAATAAAAAACTACAATGATGAAACGACTTTTTTTTGGTTTATTAATACCTGCTCTTTTAATCGCATGTGGAAATGAGAAACGTGAAAATTATACAACTTTAGATGAAGATGGAAATATTGTTATTTCTGACGAATCGATTACAATTCTTGAAGAGATTCAATCAGATTATGATAATTGTAAAGCCAATGAAACTAAGGATAAAGAATGTAATTATTTTACAGCTGAAGCAATCTGTCGTTTTTATCAAATTAGTGATTTTGAAAAAGAAGGGGTATACGTTTCTTATCGAGAAATAAAAAATGTAGTCACGTTAATGGGAGGTGCTTGGGAGCCAATTGGGATTGCGACAAATCAAGATGATCTAGATAAAGCGCAGAAAAATGCAAATGACACAAAAGCAACGATTGCCTTTGATCCCAATAAAACAAACCATGTAGCTATTATTTTGCCAGGTAAAACGTCTAAATCTGGTGCTTGGGGAATGGATGTTCCAAACTCTGCTAGTTTCTTTATTCATAAGCCTGAATCTTATATTAATAAAGGATTGAGTTATTCATTTAGTTCTCCTGAAGGAATTATTCTTTACACGAAAAAATAACGATTAAAGCAAACCATAACATATTAGTCGTTCTAGGGCCAACAGCAAGTGGTAAGACGAATTTAGCTTGCCATATTGCTAAGGAATGGGAGGCAGAAATAATTAGTGCAGATTCAAGACAGGTTTATCGACAAATGGATATTGGTACTGGAAAAGACATTGAAGAATATACAATCGAAGGTGTACAAATTCCTTATCACTTAATTGATATACAAAATCCTGGAGATAAGTATAATATTGCAGCTTATCAGTATGATTTTATCAATGCTTATAATAAGATAAGAAAACAAGAAAAAATTCCTATTCTCTGCGGTGGAAGTGGTTTGTATATTGAAACAGCCTTAAAGGGGAACTCTTTTTTAGGAATCCCTTCTGATGAAGAACTTTGGGTAAGATTAAAACAAATATCTGATGAAGAACTTGAACTACTGTATGATCAAATTGAGTTGAGGGTCAAAAAAGTTCTGAATGCAAAAACTACACAACGTAAAATTAGAGCAATTGAAATTGCTCAATTTTTAAAGAAAAACCCTGCTTGGAAACCAACAGAGGTCCCTAGTTTGAAACCACTTATTGTAGGAATAGATATTGAAAGAGATTTAAGACGAGAAAAAATCACAAAAAGATTAAGCCAGCGTTTGAATAATGGACTTATTCAAGAGGTAGAATATTTATTAGCTAATTTTTTATCGCATGATGATCTTGATTATTATGGTTTAGAATATAAGTGGATCGGAAGGTTTATTAGAAAGGAAATCACTAAAAAAGAACTTTTTGAACAGCTTAATATTGCGATCCATCAATTTTCAAAAAGACAGATGACCTGGTTTCGCAAAATGGAGAAAAATGGTTATGTAATTCATTGGTTAGATGTTCAAATGGAAATTCACGAAAAAATAAAACATGTTGAACGCTTATTTTTTCGTGAATAAGATAAGGTCTTATTGATTTAAAAAGTATATCGAAGTGAAAGCCCGTTGTTGATTGTCAAAGCACCGACCTGAGGTGAAATAGGGGTTATAGTATAAGTTGGTCTTACATCAAAACCAATAATGAATGGAATATTATGTTTGTTAAAGTCATATTCGATTCCTAACTGTAAACCTCCGCCAATTCCTATATGGTAGTAGTAACCCCGTTATTTTGTATTCTTCGAGATAAAAAATTATTTATTCCCCCTCCAAAATAAAAATTGATTCCTTCTTTTATAGACCAAGCATGATTGTAATAAATAGATAAATTATTATTTAACCTAATACTATTATCAAAACTTCCAAATCCAAACCTTTCTCCAAATTCGAGGCGATTTGAGTTCTGTAAATTTAATCGATAATCAAGCGAATTTAAACGTCCAATTCGGACACCTATCGCGTGCTTATAATCTTGTGCTTTAGCCGTGGATAATATTCCAATAAATAATATAAATACTGTTAACTTTTTTTTCATAATGAAATGGTTTTGTTTTCGAACTAAAACGAAGAGATTTAAACTTTATTCGAAAGAAACCTTCATGTTAAACTTTTTTAACAAAAAAAAGGAGAAGTTAATACTTCTCCTTTGTAGTTATATTAACTATTAAAACTTATCGCTTTAAAATCCGTTGAGCATACTTTCCAGAACCTGTTGTTAGTTCAATAATATATGTTCCGTCTGATTTGTTAGATAAGTCGATTAAGTTCGTTCCAGTAACATTGTTATCATTGTAAAAAACAACTCTTCCGCTAACGTCAAAAACTGTGATTGTTTCAATATCATTTCCTTCATTTATGATGTTGAAAACACCATTTGAAGGATTCGGGTAAATTGAAATTCCAAATTGGTTTTCGTCGACAGATAACAATGAATTCACTTTAATGTTTTCTCGAATTAATGTACAACCCGAAGCATCTGTGACAGTAACATTATAAAGACCGCTAACCAGTCCTGAAATGTCTTCATCTGTTGAAACAAAGCCATCAGGTCCTGTCCAACTGTATGTATATCCAGGAACACCTCCGATAACACCTATGTTAATTGATCCGTCAGCCCCAACTTCTTCAATTTCCACAGAAACATTCATTTTAAGCTCAGCAGGAGAGGTAACATTTACTGTAAAACTCTCTTCACAACCAGTGTTGTCAATAATAGTAATGGTATAATTTCCACCATCTAAATCTTCAAAATTACCTGAGGTTGATGGGCCACTTCCAATGTCATATGTAAAAGGACCGAAGCCACCATCTACACTCGCTGTTATAGAACCATCTCCAGCACCGAAACAACTTTCACCAGATACAGATACACTAGAAATTCCTTCACAAACTTGATTTGGATCAAACCCGTCATTTGTCGTTGCAGATCCACAACCACTTCCTATAAGATGATCACTAACGCCATTTACCCAAGAAACTCCAAAACGACCATAAAAATCAAATGCGTCATTATCATCTGTTCCAGAACAAGCTGCAGCACCTCCAAATAACTGCCCTATAATTCGACCATTTTGATCAAAAAGAGGCGAACCTGAGGAGCCTGGTTCAGTAACTCCTTGATCCCAGTCATCAATCCACCAAACCTGAGCACCACTTGCCGTGTTATGATAAGGTTCCTGATCTTCACGGCAAATCTTTTTCAAATCGCCACTTGGATGATGGATTCCAGTTGCTTGTGTAACTGTTTCTTCATCAGAATTATCCCAGCCAGCATAAAAACAATTCCACTCTTTTGCATCTTCAATAGTCATATGCGTAATTCGTAATAAACCAAAATCAGCAATTCCACCACTAGCAAGAACCGTTGCACCATTCATAGTCTGATCATAAGGCGCTCCTGGGTCCGTACTCCCATCAAACGTTGCACATGATTCAGTGTCTTTTGGACTTTCCCAATTGAAACGAAAAGCCCAACTTGCAGTTGATCCACCTAAACAATGGTTTGCGGTTAAGAAAAAGGGCTCTCCATCACTACAAGTGTTGTTTATTAATGCGCCCGTACAAATTCCATTTCCTCCAACGACAATCATTGCAACTGATCGAATTTGTGGATTCCAACCTTCACCTAAATCGCAATTTACATCTACATTACAGCTTCCAGAATCGTTCAATCCTTTTTCTAGTTTTTTCTGAACACGATTCAAACTTCTATAACCGTGAATTACATTTGATACAGTTAAACTTCCTGTTCCTTTAACCTCAAACGGCTCATAGTATTCTACGATAATATGATCTCCGTGAATTAATTCAGTTCCTAATTCTCTTTCTTCAAGGTTGTTTCTACTAGTATATGCTCCAATTTTATTTGATCTTTTATTGTCATATAAAAAAAGCGTTGCTCCTTCAGGAATAAATAAATCGCTTAACAATAAATTTATGGTCATTGCTCCCGGACTTTTTATCGCCATCCTCCAAATCCGATCGCCATTTCCGAGTTCAATCCAATCCCCAGCATTTTCCAACGAAAAATTAGTTTCATATTTATATCCAAAACGCCAAGGATGATCCTTTGTTAAGTCATCAATAGCATCTTCATTATTAATTTTTTCTTGATCGTAACCAGGCATGGTTACAGATATAGGTTGATCATAAGTGTCTAGTTGACCACTCCAACCATAGCTGATTTTCTGCGTGTTTGTTTGAGAGAAACCAAATAAGCTAACGCCTATAAAGAGAATACTGTAAATTTTTTTCATGTGTTATAAATTTTTCACGTGTTATAAAAATAACTAAATTCAAATTAATTAGAATTAATTTGAACATTTTTTATTAATAATACCTTTCCAACTTAAAGCTAAAGTAAACAATTTGATTATCGAAAGTTAAGTAATCTTATAGTTTTAAAAGGGTTGTGGCAGAATTTTTGATATCTTCGCTACAGAATTTCACCTAAAATAATGAAATGATAAAAAGAGTATCAATAATATGCTTATTAGCACTTTCTGTAGTATTAAATTCAAGTGCACAAGATTTATTAAATAAGGAGCTAACAAATGAACTGATTTGGGCAAGTAATCAATTTTCACCAGATTATGTTTACTCCGTTCGATCCATGAATGATGGAGAGCATTTTTCTGCGTTGGAGAATAATAAAATTGTAAAGTATAGTTATACGGATTTTGATAAGGTAATTGGGACCATATTTGACGGAAATGCATTAAACTTAGACATTAATGGTTATTTCTTTAATGCGGATGAAACGAAATTACTTATTGCTACCAATCAAAGAGCAATTTACAGAAGAAGCTTTACTGCAAACTACTATGTTGTTGACTTAAAGACAAACAAAAAAACTGAATTATTTGATAAAGGCGCTCAAATGCTAGCAGATTTTTCACCAGATGGTTCCAAAGTAGCCTTTGTTTTTGAAAATAATATCTACATTAAAAATTTAGTAGATAATAAGGTTACTCAAGTAACTAATGATGGTAAAATCAATGCAATTATTAATGGTTCGGCAGATTGGGTATATGAAGAAGAATTTTCTGTAACCAAAGCATTTTATTGGTCGCCTGAGGGAACTAAAATTGCCTATTTAAAATTTGACGAAAGTGATGTGAATGAATTCACAATGAATTATTATTTTGGAAAGACCTATCCAACGCCATATACATTTAAATACCCAAAAGCCGGAGAGGATAATTCGAAATTGAGTCTATTTGTTTATTCACTTGCTAATAAAAGGAATGAAGAGGTAGAAATTGGCAGCTACGAATATGTACCAAGAATGAAATGGACAACAGATGATAATAAACTCGTTTTTTTAGTAATGAACCGCTACCAAAATGAATTGAGTTATGTTATTTCTGAAATAAGTGCTGACGGCAAAGCAAATGGAGCTGTATTTTATACCGATAAAAGCAATACTTATGTTGAAATTGATGATAATTTGATTTTTCTTGAAGATGGAAAATCATTTCTAAGAACAAGTGAAAAGGATGGTTATAATCATATTTATAAAGTTGATTTTGAAGGAAATGAAACGCAAATAACAAAGGGAAAATGGGATGTTATAGCGTTGAAAGGAGTAAATAATGCTAAAGGAAAAATTTATTATACTTCTGCAGAAGAAGGGGCTATGTATCAATCACTTTATACTATTACGTTGGATGGAAAAAAGAAATCTAAATTGTCTGAAAAGCAAGGAAATAATGATGCTTCGTTTAGTAAAGGAATGAAGTACTTTATAAATTATTATTCAAATGCTAATAGCCCATTTGAAATTACACTTAACAATGCATCTGGAGAGCAATTAAAAATGCTAGAGGATAATGAAAAATTAAAGAGTCGATTAAAAAAATACAATATTGCTAAAAAAGAATTTATAAAGATTAAAGGTGCAGAAGATGATTTGAACGCATTTATTATTAAACCGACAGATTTTGATGCTAATAAAAAATACCCTGTATATTTTAATATTTACAATGGTCCTGGCTACAATACAGTGACTGATTCTTGGGGAGGAAGTAATTTCATGTACCATCAATTACTTGCTAAAAAAGGATACATTGTAATTTCAGTAGATACAAGAGGAACAATGTACCGAGGAGCTGAATTTAAAAAATCAACATATTTACAATTAGGAAAGTTGGAAACCGAAGATATGATTGCGGTTGCAAAAGAAGTTCAAAAATGGAATTTTGTGGATGAAAATAGAATAGGAGTAATGGGATGGAGTTATGGTGGTTATATGACTTCATTATGCATGACAAAAGGAGCAGAAGTATTTAAAATGGGAATTGCAGTAGCTCCAGTAACGAACTGGAGATGGTATGATAATATTTATACTGAGCGATTTATGCGTACACCGCAAGAAAATCCAGACGGGTATGACAATAATTCGCCAATAAATCATGTTGATAAGATGAAAGGAAAATATCTTTTGGTTCATGGATCTGGAGATGATAATGTACATGTTCAAAACTCAATGGAGATGATTGATGCGCTTGTAAAAAATAATACTGATTTTGAAATGTTTATTTATACAAATAAAAACCATGGTATTAGAGGAGGTAAAACGCGATTGCATCTTTTCAATAAACTTTTGCGATTTACTGAAGATAATCTATAAACAGAAGTTATGAAACGAATATATCAAATTGTCGGAGCCTGTGTACTTGCATTAAATTTAATTACTTGCGGAAGCCCAAAGGGAAGTTTGACAGGAACAAAAGGAGATATCGAAGTTGTCGATATACCTAACCCTGAGCCAGAACGAGAAGGAAATGGAGGAAATGGAAGTGGAAGTATGAAACTTGAGTCAACAGCTGGAGGAAGTAGAGATGCTGGAAGTAATGAAACCCCTGTATCAATCAAGGTTAGCGAAACAGAAATAGAATGGCTAGATTTTGAAACAGCCGTTGAGCGAAATGAAAAGGATAAAAAATTCATTTTTATTGATATTTATACAGATTGGTGTGGTTGGTGTAAAAAAATGGATCAATCAACATTTAGAAGTGCAGCAGTTGTGGGTTACATGAAAGAGCATTTTTATGCTGTTAAAATGAATGCAGAATCGAAAGAAGCAATTGCTTACAAAGAAGTGCTTTATGAACCTAAAAAATTTGGAAGCAAAATGTATAATGAACTTGCAGTGAATTTACTGAGTGGAAAAATGAGCTTTCCTTCTTTTGCAATTTTAAACAAACGAGAGGTTAAGAGAGGGCTAATAAATGGCTATCAGACAACGAATCAATTGCTTACTGAAATGAAACGTTACGTTGAATAACGCTATATAAGACAGCTTAATACAGAATTCACACTTTTTTTCTTGAAAGGCTATTTTTTTATTTATTTTCGGCTGAATTTAAATAAATTTTCAATGAGTTTTTCCATTAAAGATAAGTTAAAATACAGGTTTGAACGATATTTAAATAAAGGTGGTTCCTCCATTTTTATGAGTTTGTTTATTGTTTTTGTTGTTCTATTCATTCTTATTATTGGAATACGTTATCTATTGCTCTTGTTTTTCCCAGAACTTGGTCATCCTGATCATATTACGTTTATGGATGATGTTTGGGCTACATGGTTACAGCTAACTGACCCTGGAAATATGAATCAGGATAATGCTTCGCCTACCTGGCTTAAAGTAACGACTATCTTATCAGGTATTGTTGGCGTAATTATTCTTTCAATGCTTATTGCATTTATTACAACAACATTAGAAAATGTATTTTATAACTTCAGAAAAGGAAGAGGAAAAGTCATTGAAGAAGAACATACCTTGATTTTAGGTTGGAATGAACGAGTGGTGGACATTATTCGAGAACTCATTATTGCAAATGAAAGTGAAAAACAAGCAAGCGTAGTTATCCTATCTCGAGAAGATAAAGAAGAAATGGATGACCTCATTGCAAAAAGGCTTCCAAATACACTAACAACAAGAATCGTAACGACAACTGGTGATTATGCAAACATTAATGAACTAAAGAGAGTGAATATAGAAGCTGCAAAATCAGTGATATTATTAGCAAATTGCTCAGAAAGTGCGGTTTGGGAAGATAAAGTTGCTTCTGATGTTCAATCCGTAAAATCAATCATGGGAATCATTTCTATTCAAAATGGAAAAAATGAATTGCCAATTATTACTGAAATTTTTAGCGCTGAAAAACGCGAACTACTGAGTTTTTTTAATGATGAAAATATCATAGCACTAGACAGTTGGGATATTATGGGTAAATTACTTGTGCAAACGTCATTGACTAGTGGTTTGGAGATGGTTTACAATGAAATGCTTTCGTTTGACGGATGCGAAGTATATTTTTATGAAAGTGATTGGAATGGAATTACTTTTGGAAAATTGCCTTTTCATTTTAAAGACGGAATTCCGTTAGGAGTTTTTAGCGAAACAGAAGGAATGCGACTGAGACCAGGAGAGGATTATAGACTGAAAGAAAATGAACAGATAATCATTTTAGCAGAAGATGATTCCACAATTAAATTTGAGCCGAATTCATTTATTGATTCAGCTGATTTGGAATTGTCGACTAAAAAACTCGAACAAAAGCAGAAAAAAGTACTTATTTTGGGTTGGCATAGTGTTGCGGAAATTTTTATTAGAGAATCAGCTGATTATTTATCCGAAGGAACAAGTTTTGAGATTATTTTTAATAATCCACCCGACGAACTCATATCGAGAATAGCAGAAATTAAAACCGCTTATCCAGATTTTAAAATTGAAATCAAAAATGCAGATTCATTAAAATTGAATGTATTGAAAGAAGCAACTCCTTTCTCTTATGACAATATTATTATCTTATCACAAGACATTAACGAGCAAAGAGCAGATAAAATTGATTCCGATACCTTAATCATTTTATTGTGGTTAAGAAAACTAAAAGAAGGTCTTGGGCAAGTAAATACCAAGGTGATCACACAAGTACTAAATTCTGAAAATCAAGAAATAATAACCCAAACAGATGTTGATGATTTCATTATTAGTAATAAACTGATAACAATGATTTTGGCCCAATTAAGTGAAGAACCATTAATTAAGCTATTGTATGATGATTTGTTTTCAGAAGATGGAAGCGAAATTTATGTAAAACCGGCCGATTTATATTTTACTTCATTTCCACAAAAAATCCGATTTTCTGATCTTATCGGGATTGCAAATAAAAGAGAAGAAATTTGCCTTGGGATACGAAAAGGAGATCAAAGAAAAAATGCAGCGGCTAATTTTGGTGTAAAATTAAATTTGCCAAAAGATGAAATGATGGAAATCAATGAAAACGACTTCCTAGTTGTACTTTCAGAAGATGAATTATAAGGCCATTTATAAGAGTTTTTTTTAAAAAAAGTGATCCGCTTGTAATAATTTTGAGAAAAAAACGACTACCTTAGACGGAATAATTAAACGCTAAAATAATAAAAGAAAAAAAATGAGTGAAGTAGCAAAAATTGAATTGGAGGGTAAAGTTTTCGAACTGCCTGTTATTACTGGATCTGAAAATGAAAAAGCCCTTGATATTTCTAAACTTAGAGCGCAAACGGGGTATATTACATTAGATAGAGGTTTCAAAAATACTGGTTCTTGTTTTAGTGCTATCACTTTTTTGGACGGAGAAAAAGGTATTTTAAGATATAGAGGGTATCCGATTGAACAATTAGCGGAAGAAGCTTCTTTCTTAGAAGTATCTTATTTAATTTTAAATGGAGAACTGCCCAATGCAGCTGAACTAAAATCTTTTGAAGATGAAATTGATCATCATACATTAGTTCATGAAGATATGAAACGTTTTTTTGAAGCTTACCCTGCAAAGGCACACCCAATGGGTATTCTAGCTTCAATGATTGTTTCAATGTCTACATTCTATCCTGAATCTCAAGATCCAAACCGTTCAGAAGAAGCGTTTCAGTTAACAATTAATCGATTAATTGCTAAATTACCAACGTTAGCGGCAATGGTTTATAAGAATGCAGTACGTCATCCTTTTATGTACCCTAAAAACGAATTAGGATATATTGAAAACTTCATGCACATGATGTTTGGAATGCCAACTGAAGAATATCAACCAAATCCAGTTATAGCAAAAGCATTAAATAAATTATTGATTTTACATGCTGATCACGAGCAAAATTGTTCTGCATCAACAGTTCGAATTGTAGGTTCTTCTCAAGCGAATTTATATGCATCAATTTCTGCAGGAATTTCTGCTTTATGGGGACCACTTCATGGAGGAGCAAATCAAGCTGTAATTGAAATGTTAGAAATGATTCAAGCAGATGGTGGAGATTTAGATAAATGGATTGCAAAAGCAAAAGATAAAGAAGACCCTTTCCGTTTAATGGGATTTGGTCACCGTGTTTATAAAAACTTTGATCCGCGTGCTACAATTATTAAAGGAGCATGTGATGATATCCTATCTGAACTTGGAATTAAAGATCCAACTTTAGATATTGCTAAAAAATTAGAAGAAGTTGCTTTAAATGACGAATACTTTAAAGCAAGAGGTTTATACCCGAATGTAGATTTTTATTCTGGTATTATTTATAGAGCAATTGGAATTCCTACAGAAATGTTTACAGTAATGTTTGCTTTGGGTAGATTACCAGGATGGATTGCTCAATGGAAAGAAATGCTAAATAATGGCGATCCAATTGGAAGACCAAGACAGGTTTATACTGGTGAAACAGCAAGAGATTTCGTGAAAGTTACCGACAGATAGAAAATAAAAAAATAGAATAAAAAAAGCCTTAACACTATGTTAGGGCTTTTTTTATTGGTGATATTATATATAACAGATAGATTTTGAAGGAAATCATGTAAGTTTTTTGATTTTAGTTAATTAAAGTTATCTTAGGTAAGATTTAATTTAATAGCTATGAAAAAAAGAATAATACAAACTTTAGTTATTGGACTTGCGCTAATTGCTGGAAAAAGCTTAAATGCTCAAATTACAACAACTTTTGATTTTACAGGAGATGTACAAACCTATACAATACCTGTAGGAGTAACCTCAATCACGATAGAAGCTTGGGGCGGTCAAGGACAAGCCACAACCATAGATGATTTTGGAAGTTCTTCTGGAGGATTAGGAGGCTATGCAACAGGAATGTTAGCTGTTACTCCAGGAGATGTACTTAACATCTATGTTGGAGGAGAAGGACTTGAGGGAGAAGGTGGATACAATGGAGGTGGTGCAGGAGGGTTTGCTACCGCTGGTTCAGGAGGAACTACTGGTTATGGTGGAAGTGGTGGTGGTGCTTCGGATATTCGTATTGATGGAACAACTTTAACTGATCGTGTTATTGTTGCTGGCGGCGGCGGCGGTGGAGGTAGAAATTATGTGAACGGAACTTGTGTTCCTTGCGGAATTGGAGAAGATGGTGGAGTTGGAGGTGGGTTAATTGGAGGTGATGGAGAAGATCCTGGAACAGCTACTAGTGATGTTTTTCTATTCGCCGGAGCAGGAGGATCAGGTGGAACGACAACTGCTGGTGGAGCAGGAGGAAGTGGAGATGAAGGAACACCAGGAAACCCTGGAACATTAGGAATTGGTGGAGATGGAATTGGAGCTTCACAAGGCGCAGGAAGTGGAGGAGGCGGAGGCGGTTTCTACGGCGGAGGTGCAGGAGCAGGACCTGGAGGTGGTAGTGGTGCAGCTGGTGGTGGAGGTGCTGGAGGTTCTTCATATATTGATGGAGTAACTTTAGGAATGACAACTGCTGGAATTAGAGCGGGAAATGGACAAATCACAATTTCTCATTGTGCTGGATTAGATATAACAGCTACAGCAACTGAATTATGTTTAGGAGAAGAATTAACACTTTCGGCAACTTCTTTATCTGGAGGGTCAATTGTGTGGACAGATATAGATGTTATTGACGGAGTTGCTTTTACACCATTAACAATTGGTACAACGACTTACGAAGTGAATTCTGATGCTGATGCTGATTGCCCAGGTTCTATTGATATTACAGTAAATGCTTTACCAACTGTTGAAGGTACAGCATCTGCAGAAGAAATTTGTGTTGGTGAAGAACTTACACTTACGGGGACCGGTGCAACAACATATGACTGGGGAACTGAAATTACGGATGGCGTAGCATTTGAACCAATGGGAGCCGGGGAACTTAGTTATATTGTAGAAGGAATAGATGATAACGGCTGTACTGATCTTGATACTGTTGATATTGTTGTTAATGAACTTCCAATAGTTGTTGCAAATTCAGATCAAGAAGCTTATTGTGAAGGAGATGAAATTATATTGACAGGAGAAGGCGCAGATACATATACATGGGATCTTGGTGTTTCTGATGGCGTTGGATTCACACAGGCAATAGGAACGGAAACGTATACTGTCACAGGAACAAATACTGAAGGATGTGAAGCAATTGCAACAATAGATGTAACTGTAAATGCTAATCCAGAAATTACTGTTAGTTCGACAGATGAACTATTTGGGGGTGATGGAACAGCGACAGTAACAATTGTTTCAGGAATAGCACCATTTGAATTTGATTGGGATATTGACGGAAGTGGAGATTTTGATGATGATCAAAACCAGACAAACTTAGCAGGAGGAACTTATACAGTTACTGTGGTTGATTCGAATGGATGTCGGGTAAGTGAAACAGTTATTGTTAATTCTCAATTATCGATTGATCAGAATGAATTTACTGAACTAAATATTTACCCAAATCCTACAAATGGTGAGATATTTATTAATTTGAATTCAGCATATACTTATGCGTTGAGTACAATCTCTGGAAAAGTTATCCAAAGCGGAAATAGCGTTAATGGAAATAATTTGAATTTATCTGACCATGAAAACGGGATTTATCTATTAACATTAAAATCCGAAGGAAGTACCATAACTAAAAAAATCGTTAAGAATTAACGCTTGACATTTTTTCTAAGACAATAAATTAAAATCCTCGCTCGATCTAGTTGAGCGAGGATTTCAATAATAATTAAAAAACATCTATGAAATATGATTTGGGATAATTAAATCTTAAAACCCTAGTAAATCACAATTTCATATTATATACAAGTAAGGACAGTTTATCCCCTAAACAAATACAATGTTTTTATTAAACACGTTCGATAATAGTTGCATAACCTTGTCCAACACCAATACACATTGTAACCAAAGCATACTTCTTATTGGTTTTTTGAAGCTCAATAGCCGCTGTTTGTAAAATTCGTCCTCCAGACATACCAAGTGGGTGCCCAATAGCTATTCCACCCCCATTTGGATTAACTCTCGGATCATTATCTTCAAGGCCTAATTTCCTAGTACAAGCTAATACTTGCGCAGCAAAAGCTTCGTTAATTTCGATAATGCCCATATCTTCTAGTGTAAGACCGGCTCTTTTCAATGCTTTTTGAGAAGCATAAACAGGTCCAATCCCCATGATTCGCGGTTCAACTCCAGCAACTGCAGCAGATACAATTCGAGCCATAGGGTTAAAATTATTTCTTTTAACACCATCTTCGTTAGCGATTAATAATGCAACCGCTCCATCATTTAAACCTGATGCATTACCAGCAGTAACAGATCCTCCTTCGCGTTTAAACGCAGGACGTAATTTTCCAAGAATTTCAAGAGTTGTATTCGGTCGAATAAATTCATCTTGATCAAAAATAATAGGGTCTTTCTTACGCTGAGGAATTTCAACAGCAACAATCTCTTCGGCTAAACGTCCATTTCGCTGAGCTTCTGCAGCTTTCATTTGACTCCAATAAGCAAATTGATCTTGTGCTTCTCTCGAAATATTGTAAAGTTCTACTAAATTTTCAGCAGTAACACCCATACCATCTGTACCATATTGCTCATGCATTTTTGGGTTAACAAAACGCCATCCAAAACTTGAATCGTGCATTTGCGCATCTCTACCAAAAGGCTTAGAAACTTTAGAAATTACCCAAGGCCCCCTTGTCATGTGCTCAACACCACCTGAAATATAAATATCTCCAGCCCCGTCTTTAATTGCTCTAGCCGCATTAATGGTTGAAGCCATTCCAGAAGAGCATAGTCGATTAATTGTTTCTGCACCAGCAGATTCTGGAATTCCTGCCAGCAAAGAACTCATTCGAGCTACATTTCGGTTATCTTCTCCTGCCTGATTCGCACATCCAAAAATAACATCTTCAATTTCTGAAGGGTCAAAATTAGGGTTTCGAGCAATCAGTTCTTTCATTACAATCGCACCTAAATCATCTGTTCTAACTGGAGATAAAGTTCCTCCAAAATTACCTACAGCTGTGCGTATTGCGTCGACAATAAATACGTCTTTCATTTTATATCGGTTTTTAATTCTAATTCAATTTAACTATACATCAAATTTAGCAAGTTTATTAGAGGGTATTGCTATAAAACATAAATAAGTTGATCACAATTAAACCTTAAACGAAAAATTTATTTTTATCTTTCGAAACAATGAAAGAAACGAAAGTTATTGTTTTACTTATTCTAATTCAACTTGTAATATGTGCATTTGCAATTAACGAATTCCCAATTTCATTAGACGAGCCCTTTTCAATATTTCACGCGCAATTTCCCTTAAATGATATGCTTCCTGAATTGGCTAAGGGAAATAATTCACCTTTACATTTCATTTTACTTCATTATTGGATTAAAATTTTTGGAATCTCTGCAATTGCAGTTCGTTCTTTATCAGTTTTAATCAGTGTTTTCACTATCACCATACTCTATCGATTTTTAAGAAAATTATGGAAACCGGAGTATGCAATATTACCCGTAATTCTATTTATGTTTTCAAGACTAAATCATTTGGTTGCAATGGAAGCAAGGATGTATGGACTGTTTACCTTATTTTTTGTTCTGATTTTATCCGATTTGTATGCTTTTATTATTAACGATAAAAAAGTCTTTATTCGCTTAGGTATTTGGAATGCATTATTACTTTATACACATTATTTAGGGGGAGTCGTAATAGTGATGGAATGTATAACACTTGTTTTCTTTGTGAGCTATTTAAATAAAGAAAAATTAAAGCAAATAGTATATGCGTTTTTAATTGGAATCATTTTATTTATTCCGGGCATTCAATTGTTTATCTCTAGGGCTTCTGAGTTTAGCAATTCCGGAACATGGGTTCCCGAAACGAGAGTCATTGATTTATGGACAAATTTGGTTAAACTTTTAAATAACCAATTTACATTGATTACAATTGTGATAATAATTATAAGCGCTCTCTTTATTGCGCGAAAAATGAAAAGTGTAGGAATTGTAGCGGATAAAGAAGTAGTTCTTTTCTTCAGTATTTGGTTCTTAGGTTCGTATTTTATTATGTTCTTGATTTCAATTATTATACAACCATTATTCTTTATTAAATATTTACAATTTTTATCGATTCCGCTTTTTGTATTATGCTTTGCACTAGTTTTTCAGTTTGACTTTAAAGGAAAGTTAAATTATTATGCTTACTTACTCGTTTTACCGTTTCTTTTGAGCTTTAAACTAATTCCTGATGTTAACAGACAAACGGATGAGTTAATTGATTATATAAAAGCAAATAAAGATGATCAGACAGTAGTCTACTTTTGCCCTCCGCATTACGATTTGACAGTTGCATATCACTACGACCGTAAACTTTTTGAAAGAAAAGATCAGCTGACGATTGCTCTTGAAAATGAACAGATTTACTCAGTTTATAATGCTGAGGATTTAAAAATTACTTCTGAATACAGTCAAATAGCTTTTATTGATTTTGAGTCGAACTTTCTTTATCCAAATAATGGAATTTTAGCAAGACTCGATAGTACATGTACATTTATTCAGTCAAAAGCGTTTAATGGAAATTTTAACGTATATTACTATAAATATTAATAATTTGTTAAGTAAATTAATAATAAGTGTTTAAGGCTTATTTATTTCTAATTTTGCGTGCTAAAAACAAAGAGGTATCGAAATCCGAAAAATAAATATCATTGGTGCAGGTAATGTTGCAACACATTTAAGTAAAGCGCTTTTTGCGAATGGAATTGAAATTGCGACGGTCTTTTCAAGAGATTTTATCAATGCCAGAACGTTATCTGTGATGTTTGGTGCTAAGGCTATTGATAATATAAAAGACCTTGATGATACAGTTGATTTAAACATTGTAACAATAAAGGATGATGCAATAACGAGTGTTTCAAATGTTTTGCCTAAAAATGTACCTGCAGTTCATACTTCTGGTTCACAATCAATTCATGTTTTTAAAGGATTTAATTCTTATGGCGTTTTGTACCCCTTACAAACTTTTTCAAAACAAAGAGCATTAGATATTGCCGCAATCCCATTTTTAATTGAAGCAAATAGCATTGAATTTGAAAAATGCATTTCTGAATTTTGTCAAGAATACCTTTCCGAGAATTTAATTTCAGCGAACTCCGAAAAAAGAGGGAAAATTCACCTTGCTGGTGTTTTTGCCTGTAATTTTACCACGCAATTATTGAATGAATCTGATGGCTTATTAGAAAAAGCAGATTTGGATTTATCACTTTTACATCCTTTAATTAAAGAAACATTAGAAAAAACATTAGAGCTTGGTCCAAATATCGCAATGACAGGACCTGCAAAAAGAGGGGATGAGGCTACAATCGAGAAACACTTGAATCAGTTAACTGACGAAGAACTCAAATCAATTTATAAAATTCTAACAAAAAGAATTCAGAAAAGACACTAGTTTAATTCTTTATAATACGTTTTTTGTAGATTGCGTCTTCCGTTTGAACAGTTAATAAATAAATCCCATTTTGAAGATGTGCAAGATTAATGGTGTTTGAATTTAATTTTTCACCGGCAACGAGTTGACCATCCAATCCATAGACGAAATACTGGCTGTTATTTGTATTAATTTCAGGTAAAGTTATTTCAGCTGTAAAAGGGTTGGGGTAGACGTCAATAACTTCAGCGCCTTCAAAAGGGTTTTCAGTAATGCTATTTGTAATGTCTTGATATTCTAACACATCAAATAAAACGGGGTATTCCCAAAAACTATTAAGTTTTATAATTAGAATATTGTGACCTCCTGTAGCAAAAAAGCGAGTATCACAGACAAAAACAACACCTCCATCTCTCGTATTTGCAATCGCTTGTCCAATATCGTCACCTCTTTCACCATAATTATTAGCAGTAATAGGAGTAGCTGCAAATGTCATTTTTCCTAAAAAAATGTCATTTAATCCGTCTAGCAAAAAACCATAACTTTTTGTTTGACCAACATAGTAATAATCCTGATCGAAATCTCGTACAGAGACATCATTTAAAATGTCAGAATTTGGACTGAAATTGATAAAAGTTGTGTCAAAAACTTCAGTACCGTTATCTTCTGTTCGATACATCCACATATTTTCTTTTTCAGTAGGAAAATTATAGGCTCTTGTTCCGGCAAAACTGTATAAGCCTCCAACAGAGTAAACGGCGTTAAAATAATCGTTGTATTCTCTTCCAATTCGTCTTTCCCATCCTAAACCACCATCAATTCCATACTTTAAAATGAAGCCATCAAAAGTTTCTTCACCACCGTCTCCAATACCCCCACAGACAACAATAGAATCTCCATCAAAAGCAACATCTCTGAAAAAACTAGGTAAGTCCTCAGTAATTGACTGTTCCCAGATTACATCTCCATTTTTATCGATTCTGACCATATAACCATGCTGAAGTCCATCATTGAAACTGTATGATTCTCCAACCAACACAAATCCACTATCTGCCAATTGAACCATCCCAAATGCACGATCCCAGTCAGCACCACCATAAGTTTTCTCCCAAGCTGGACTACCATCCGCATTAATTCGAACAGCATAAAAATCAAAACCCCCGGCACCAAAACTATTGGTATATCCTCCAATAGCGTATGTAGAGTCATTTGTAATGACAAGAGCTTCGCCCCAGTCAGCTCCAGATCCTCCATAATTATGCGACCATTCGAAATTACCGCTTACATCTAATTTAAGTAGGTAAGCGTCTCCATTGTCAGGAGAAAAACTGCTTGATGATCCTGTTATTACATAACCCGTATCATTGTCTTGTTGAATGTCTCTAGAAAAATCAAAACCAGTGTTACCATATGCTTTGATGAATGAAGACTGCGCAAAACCATGCGCAGTAACAATACAAATTATAACTGAGAGTATATTTTTTATAGATATTAAAGTCATAATTACTATAAATTAAAATTTGCAGAAAAATTTAAACTTCTTCCAAAACCATTTTTCTTTGAGAGATAACCAATTATATTAGCTGATCCCAATGAAAACGAAACCTTCTCTTGCAACCAATAGTTTAGATTTATTCCCCATTGCAAACCTGCGAAACCACCATAAGAAATTCGAGAAGAGGCATTAAAATTATCACTTGCTTTATAATACGCTCCTCCATAAAAATAAGGGAAATAATCAAGTGCTAATACGGTTTTTATTCCACCAATAAACTGAAATTTTTGAGAACTGTTTTTCAATGCTACTTTTTGAATAGAAAATTGGATAGGGAGCGTACCAACCGCAGTTGTTTGCGTTTCAATTAACCCCAACGTATCAATAAAATTAAAGTCATCAGTACTTCCTTCTGGTCTATTAAGAAAGTCGGTGGCGTTAAATCCGTCATAGTGTGTCAAAGAATCAACTGCATATGTAAATGACGTTCTATTCCATCCGATAATTCCTAAATTTTCAATTTGAAGGTTAATAACTTGTAAATCTCCCTTTTTATTAGCAAATAAAAAGTTATAATTGATATCAACCGAAAATCCATAGCCTTGTAAGCCAATGTAAGGGCTAAATTCGTTTGTTCTAAAACCTGTCCCTTGTAACATCAAAGAAATGGAATCATTCTGCGTTATAAGCGAACTTTCTGTTAAACTTCCATCAATTCCTCTGGAACCCGCAATAAAGTTGAATTGAAAGCTTGATTGCGTTCTTTTTTCAAAGACGCCAATTCCAACTTTCTGATAATGCAAGTATTGAAAATGTGTTCCACTAAAATCAAGCACTTCGTCCACAAAAGGGGCATTGCCATAAAGTGCAAGATTGAACAAGTCAGCTTCAATATTTGTGTTTAAGAAATGATTGTCAGAGATACCAATTTTAAGCCCATATTTTGGATTTCTAATGGGATGAATATTTCCGTTCATATATTCTATCTCTTGCTCAAATTGTGCTCCAATTGTATTTACATCTTTTAGCCTCTGCGAAGATGCGCCTTTAATAGGTGTTGTAATTTCACCTCCAAAAAGAAATTTATCCAATAAATCATTACTAAATCGATTACTAGAATAATAATTGAATGATGAAATTTTGAGTGTACTGTTATCGAAAACAGTGTCTTCAAATATTGGAGTAATATCCTGTTGAAACGAAATAGTACTTACCAAAAAAGATAGAATAAAAACAATTTTTTTCATTACAGAGAAACACTAATTTGAAGGTTCGTGCGCATTTTAAAATCAAAAAAGGAATCTGGAAAAATTCTTACTTTATCGGTTCCTTGCGAATCAAATGAAACGCGTAAAGCCATTTGATCCGTTAGTTCTAAATTGTCGAATAAGGTTTGATCAAAATTGAATGTGAGTGCCCCACTTGTAGACGTTGTTTCTAGTTCTCCGAGTGCGTTTATCCCGGCTTCAATAGGACCAGAACTCGAAATAGAATCAATGACAATACCATTCTCATCAATTAAATAAAATTGTGCTGTAGCGCCTACAGGAAACGCATTAACATAGTCAATTACAATCACAGCATCTCCAGGAGAAAATGATTCAGGTGAATTGAAAGGATCTATATCAATCGTGTCAACGATAGTTAAATCGTTAATTCCAAAATTTAAAGGAAATTCGCCATCAACAAAAAGTTCCATTTTAGAATTTGGAAAAAGTTCGTCGTCTCCAGCACCAACATTCCCGAAAGGGTTGATCTCAAGATCATATCCAATGATAAGTGAATCGGACAAATTTTCAATAAAATCTATTATGTTAGAATTGGTATTATTTATTTCTATTGGAAATTCAGAAGGAGTATAATCAAATAATCCACCAGAAGCTCTATTGATATTTAGCGTGTTGTTTAATTCCGGAAAATCTAAATCAACATTGGTTCCAGTTCTTGTATTAATTCCACCTAACCTTGATACACGTGCCTGAGCGATTAAATTGAAACCATTTCTAACAATAACGTCCAGTCGAATAGAATCTAAATCAATCGAACCTGATACAATTCTTTTTAGCTGCGGAAGTGAAAAACCAATGGTGTCAGAAAAACTATGTTGACCAAAAAAACCTTTTGCATAGTCAGCAACTAAACCATTAAAACCGAAGTCGAACGAAATACTATCTGTGTTTAATACTGTAAACGGTTCTGGTTCATCAGAAGCAACAACAATGGCTCCCGAAAAAGTATTTACAGTCAGGTTATCTTCGCCTGTTAAATTCATTGTGTATCCACTTAAATCTATTGTATCAATTCCAACAGCCTGCATATCCATTGAGCCAGCCCCTAATTCATAGTTACGAGACAAATTAGTTCCTCCTTTAGTAGTCGTAGGAAGTGTAAATAAAACCTTCAATTTACCCGGCCAAGGAGATAAAACATTAATCGTTGCGGAGCCTTCACTAAATCGAATTGTTTTCAATTGAATATCACCTACATCATAGACTTGATCATAGAAGAAAGGAAGCGCGTCTCCTTCTTCAAAGTTGACAATTGGTAAACCTGTTGAAAGTTTCTGAGATATAACCGTATCTGGTAAAGCAAACAAACTATCTATGTCAAATTCAAGAACAGATTGATTAATTATTAAAGAAAGATAACCGTCATCATTTGTTTCAGTTAAATCAACAGGAATCATGTCATTGATGGTAAGGTGTCCATGTGCTATCGGAGCTGCCCAATCCGTATCCCATTGCGTTTTCTCACGCTTGCAAGAAGATGCAAAAAGAACAAACAAGACGAATGCGAATAAAAATTGTTTTTTTAACATAGATTTCACCTTTCTTTTAAGACGAATTTAATAATAAATTGGTTGGTATTACCAATAAAAATGCGAAATGCTGTGATTTTGAGATGATACAATATACATCCAAGGATAATTTTATCTTTGCTATATTAAATAGTGCAAATGGCAAAGTATCGATTACTTAGTACGGAAGAATTAAAAACATTTGAAAAAGAGTTTATTGATTATCTGGTTGTAAATGGAATAACAGCTGAAGATTGGGTGCAACTGAAAAATAATGACCTTGATAAAGCAGAAGAGATTCTGACGCTTTTTAGTGATGTTATTTTTGAAGGTGTACTCAGGAAAATTGATTTTTTGGAAGTAAGAAAGAAAACGTACATTCAGGTTATTCAATGTTTATCTGACAGAATGATTATGATTGCTATTAATGCAAAAAATGATGCAGTTGATTTAAGTACTAAAAAATGGGAAGATGTAATGAGTTCGTCAGATTATGAACTTCATAAAGGAGAAAAAAAATATCTTGATTCTCGCGAATCGGAAATTTTCCAGATGACTGAGAAAGGCTATGAAATAAGTGATGGAAAGCTATTTAAAAACTTAGCAGTTGCAATTGCCCAATGAAAGTAGCAATTATAGGTGGAGGAGCAGCAGGTTTTTTTTCTGCAATTCATGTTAAAGAAAATCATCCTGAAGCAAAGGTTATCGTTTTTGAAAAATCTAAAAAAACACTTTCAAAAGTTAAAATTTCAGGAGGTGGAAGGTGTAATGTTACTAATGGTTGTACATCAATTAAAACATTATCTGAAGCTTACCCTAGAGGTGGAAAAAAGCTACGCAAATCTTTTGGTATTTTTAGCACAACTGATACAATGAATTGGTTTGAAAACAGAGGTGTACCATTAGTCATTCAAGAAGACAACTGTGTTTTTCCCGTTTCGCAAAACTCGCAATCGATTATAGATTGTTTTTTAAACGAAGTAAGTCGCCTAAAAATTGAAGTTAAAACAGAACATTTTGTAGCTTCAATTCAGTCAATTGAGTCTTCAAAAATCGAAATAGAATTTAGAAATGATTCTCGAAAACACACCTTTGATAAAGTTATAGTTACCACTGGAGGTTCGCCAAAACGAGTAGGTTTAGAATGGTTGGAAAAGTTAGGGCATAAAATTGAAGATCCTGTTCCATCATTATTCACTTTTAATATGCCTAATGAAGAAATTCGTAATTTAATGGGGATTGTTGTTGAAAACACAAAAACAAGTATCCAAGGAACGAAGTTGAAGTCTGACGGTCCTTTGTTGATAACACATTGGGGAATGAGTGGCCCATCCATCCTTAAATTATCTGCTTTTGGTGCTCGATTATTAAGTGATAAATCATATCAATTTAATATTCAAGTAAATTGGTCTAATATTCAGGATGATAGGGAGGTAGGAGAGGAGGTTGAGCGGATTGTTTTTAGCAATGAAAATAAACAATTAACCAATGTTCGACCTTATAATTTGCCTGATCGCTTATGGCGTTATTTATTGAATAAATGTGAATTTCCTGATTCAAAAAAATGGAATGAACTCGGTAAAAAAGGGAAAAATAAATTAGTTAGTATTTTAACGAACGATATTTATAACGTTGAAGGGAAAACAACATTTAAGGAAGAATTTGTTACTTGTGGCGGAGTCAGTTTAGAGAGCATTGATTTTAAAACCATGCAAAGTAAAGTTTGTAAAAATTTATATTTTGCTGGGGAGCTTTTAGATATTGACGGAATAACAGGAGGATATAACTTTCAAGCTGCTTGGACTACCGCTTTTATTGCAGCTAAATTAGATTAGGAAACAGAATAAAGGAGTTTCAAAAACTTTTGAAACTCCTTTATAATTTAATGAATTAGCGTTTTATAATTTTCTTGATCGTTTGATCCCCTCCATTAATTATTCGCAATACATAAATTCCTTCAGCATAATTTGATAAATCAATTCGATCAGAATAATAGTTTCCGTCGATTTTGTCTGTATTATAAACAATTTGCCCAAGAGGATTTTGTATAACAACTTCTGCATTGTTAAATGTTGCGTTCTGAATTTCTAAAAAGAATGATTCTGATACAGGATTTGGTTGTATTGATATATCTAACCCTTTTGCTGTTGCTTCATCTGTAGAGGCAGTGCTTAGAGCAGAACGATCAAAGTCAAAAATATCTTCACAAAATATCTCTTGTTCAAGTCCAAATGGTTCTACTTTATGTATGGGATTATCCGAAACTACGCCCAATTGAGTTGAATTTGTAATAATCGAACTATAAGAAATGGCAGGAGATATAAATTCAAAATCTTCAAAACAAGACGAAGGTGGTACTAATTTTAATGCAGGAATTGAAACAAGGTCTATCGCAAAAGCTGAACCCAATTTTCTTGGACTGATAAAGGTATAACCTCTTTTATCAGGCGCAATAGTTAAAATTTCTT
>CAYPZN010000014.1:34710-62508 GCA_964415335.1 uncultured Crocinitomix sp. | reverse complement strand
CCAGCACAAACGGCTACATCTAATCCTGCATCAACAGGAGGGCTAGGTATTACAGTTACCGTAAAGTCAGCCACATCATCAATACATGGTGCAATACCTGCAACAGTGTAAGTAAACGTATAATCTCCAGCTGCTAATCCACTTGCATCAAACACTCCTGTTATTGGATTAAAAGCTCCACTTGCCGTAGTTTCATTCCAAACTCCAACTGCATTATTTCCATCCAATAAATCATCTAAATCTGTTGTTATGCCAAGATTATTACAAAGGCTTATTGCATCATCTAATCCAGCAAGAGGTGCCTCATTAATCGTAATTGTCATTACCGCAACATCCGCAACACATGAAGCTATTGCTGGGACTGTATATTCAAATGTATATGTTCCTGCGTCAACTCCTGAAGGGTCTAAAATACCTGTAAGTACTGTAAATCCTCCTGAAAGAACTCCTGAGGTTTCAGCCCAAGTTCCTGTTGTTTCGGCATCCATTGACAACAAAGTGTTCAAATCAAGTGCAGCAGAAGTAGTACATAATGTAGCTGTATTATCTGCTCCTGCATTTGAGCCTCCACCAAAAGTTATGTCAACCGGTTCAACATCAAAACAACCTGTAACAGGATCTTCCATTAAAACATAAACGACATCTCCATCTTCAATAATATCTGTTGGCCAAATTCCCACTACTTGGTCTGCACTATCTGGAATTACAGAGAAAAACTCTGTAGGAAGTCCTGCTCCTCCTGCTCCAACATTATTTATTACTAATGTTGTCAAATCAAAAGGCCCGCACAAAGGTCCAGGATCAATTATTTCTATTTCTGGTGAAGGTTGAACTTCTACCACAATTGATTTTTCAATTGTTGAAGTTACACATAATGCATCTGGAACACCTGTAACTGTATACTCAGTTGTAACTGTCGGGCTTGCGAAAGTTGTTGGACCTGTTGTTGTTGATAAACCTCCAGGGGGAGCCCAAGTCCAAATATAAGTATCTGCACCAGGCCCATCAACAGATATTTCAATCTCTTCTCCTAAACAAATACTTGCCGTATCTGTAACAGGGGAACAAATATCTATTTCTCCTCCACTTCCTAAATAGTCAAAGAAAAATAAACTTGCAATTGCGGCATCAACATGCTCTTCAGCCAATACAACAGTAAACAAAAAAGTTTCAGCTTCACCAGCTTCTAAAACGTCTGGTTTATATGCCAATGATATCGCTTGATCTGCCATAGCCGCCGAACCAACTGCTCCTATCAAACCTCCTACTCCGTCCCAAATATTTGAGGCATCTCTATTAGCAAATCCACCTCTAGACACTCTAAAGTTATCTCCTATTGCTCCAAACCCCATATAAGAAGGATGTGGGCCAGTTTGTTCTGCCGTTACCAAAGCTCTTTGACAAGCTCCAGTAGGTTGATCAACAACAGTATTAAGTGTTGAGAATCCTCCTCCAATACTTTGATTATTATCTGGATCAACATTTCTGTAATAATAAATGTCTGTCATATCAGCTCCAGTAGTGTTGGTAAGCGTAACCTCAGTTGTATAATAAAGTTCAGTAGCAATTAATCGATAAACGATATTTATTTCAACCCCAGCAATTTCACCGTCCCATTCAACGAAAATGCAGTCACCATCTTCTGTGTAACTTGAAATTGATCCTGGAATTTGTTCTAAAACACCAGAAGCATTATTCGAATAATTTATTCCAGCAATTTCAAGTCCAAATCCATTTTCAGGAGACCCAGGAGTGAAAAAATCGCCATCATAGGTTCCCCAACCGTCTTCTAATGGATTTGCAACAAAGCCAAAGTAAACTGGGCTTCCCGCAAAAATTGAAGATCGATTATTTGAGGTTGCCAAAAGAGGTGCTCCTTCGAAACCTGCATCATTAATTCCTAATTCTATGCTATTTCCGATAATGTACGCACTTGTGCCTATCAGTTGAGCATGACCAAGTGATGCCGAAAAGACAAAACTCAGGATGAGTAATAAAATTTTAGTGTAAAGTTGTTTCATAAAAATGGGGTTGCAATTAATACTGTAGAAGTCTGAATTCCTTTATTTAAATTAGAGCCCGCAAAGACTGTCTATATAGCTATTCCACCAGACAATATCCTTTGGTTCCGGAGTTCTATTTAAATGGACTTGTAAGTACACCTTGTTTTCCTCAAAATCAACAACATAGGTCAATAAATTATTTGAAATAAAACCAAATCGATCGTTTGCATCTTTTTCTGTTGATAAGTGAAGATGTGAAATATCCATTTCGTAATATTCGCCGACCGGGCTAGAAGAGTCGAGAGAAACACAGTACTCTGTTGTGATTGATGCTGATAAGTATTCTACTTCATCAACATACTGTGCAAAGCTTTGCGCTGATATTGTTAAACTTAAAAAAATAAAAGCACTCACTAGTAAATTATTCATACAGCGGGTATATATAGTTGGCAGAATAAAACTAAACAAAATAATTTGATAAACAAGGAAAGGATTTTCTAAAACAATTTGAGTTATTAACAATTCAAGGATCAATCGTTTACTCAAACGACTTAGTTTTGTTAATTCATTATTTTAAACACAAAACACTCATTTTGTTTATTTAAAAACGAAAAGATCCTAAATATCTTAGTTTATTGAGAAAAACGAACAAAGCGTTAAGTATTAAACTGATCAAGAATTTTATCCGTGAATAATTGTATTATGTAACCCGATATTGAACGTAAAATTATGTTATTTAACCTGATTGAAGCTAAATTAATTTGAAAAAATTTTATTTAATCTCAACTTGAATAAAAGAAGAAACATCTCCTTTTTAATCAAAAAATCTATTAAATAAGCTCGTTCAACTCAGCCTTTAAAAAATCTATTGCCTGTTCTGTAGGCTGAGCATTTAATTGGGCCGTAATTTCAAAAACACCCTTACTTAAATCATTTGCAAGAGCAGTAGGCTCAAGTTTCGTCGCAGCCATATTAATGATCTTAAGCACTTCTTCCTTACTTGATTGAACTCTTTTCCATGCTTCTGGAGAAACGAAAATTTGCTGCGCCAAATTATGTTCATATTCTTGACGGATGTTTTCCAATAATTTTTGTTGAAATGCTCGAGCAGGTAGCCCAGGATTATTCAAGCGCATAATCATATTATTTGGAGCTATCCTTTCCAATAAAAGTACCATTCGTTGATAAGCTTCTACTTGAAGTGGAAAAAAGTGTTTATGCATTCCATTTCCTTTTTGCTTTCCATTACTCTTTACTTCTGCAGGATTCTTTAACAATAAAAGTTTATTTTTTTCCCGTTGTACTTCAACCCACTTATTGGTGAAGTAAAATACTGCTCCAAAAAAGATAAATGATGGAACGATATATAAGGCAAATTGAAATAAAATTTCAGTTGTAGACATAGTGAATTTTTAAAATTTAAGAACTTCTTTTTTTCTAACTAAATTCAAGAATTCTTGAAAGTAACAAATATCCGTATAAAATCTTTAAAAAAGATCAATCAATAAAGTAATATTGCCATACACCACGACCAAAATAACCAACAGTAAGTACTTTTTCGCTTTCGTTATAATCTAAACCTGAAATTTTACAGTGTGGCAAGCCATAACCTACTTTTTGCCATTTATATCTTCCCTTTAACACCTTCTTATTTCCATAGTATATTCCTGTTCGAGTTGCTATGAAAATACCACCTCCATCACGCTTTACGTATTCAACATTAAATCTACCAGCAATTGAATTGGGAACATTTCTTGTGATATCAATTTCTCTTTTTAAACGATAGGGCTCTTTCCGAGAATACTTTAAAGCATATATTAATCCCTTATCTCCGAAAATTGTTTCTGGGTTGTCTTTTCCTTTTGTATAAGACACAAAGACCCTATTCGTTGCATAACCATCAGGAGCAATATCAGCAATCCAAGTATTGATTGGATGTTCTAATTCTCTCCACTCATTTATAACATCTTCCGCATCTTGATTTACATTATTATTCCAAAAAATTCTATGAGTAATAATTTGTTTTCCATCTTCACCCTTTTCATAATCTAACACATAAGCATACAAGGATTCAGGTCGTACTTTCGAATTAAATAACCCATACACCTTGTAATTTGTTAATTGATGGGATTTCGAAAAATCAGAAATGATTTCAGCGCTATTTCTTTTTGTAGCATCACGGGTTCTACAAATGTCAATATTTTCTTTTGAATTTGTTCTGAAATTAAAAAACAAAACATTTGTTTTTTCCGGATGGAGTGCTGCAGCCATTTCCCATCCAGAAGTTTTAAGGCTATTGAAATTATGAAGGTTTTCTTTTTTTTGTTTGGCGGAATCCTTGGAGACAAAGATTCCACCTCCAGTATATTGATTTGACGTGTAAACGATTGTTTCATCATCCGGATCAATTAATGGAATTAAACCATCTCCACCATTAATTGTCCGCCACAAAAGTTGTCCATCACCATAATCGGTATATAACATACTTCCATCATGGAAACATCCAATTGCAATTTGACTTGTATTCATTTTGGATACTGCTAGTCCAGTAACTTCTGCTACTCCCAACCCATTACTTTTACTTTTCCAACTCAGCCCTTGATCAGTTGATAAAAAGACTCCTCCATGTGTTGCTAAGAAGACTTTAGTAGAGTCAAATGGGTCAAAAGCTATAAATTCTATATCAACATGATAATTTATACCAACTGTTAATTGCTTATTTGTTTCATTATTCCATTTCTTAATTCGTGTTCCGTAGCCAAAATAATATGAATTTTCATTGAATGGAGACACGGCTAATGTATGACCACTTCCAAAACTAATTCTTTGTCCTTTTAATTTTAGATTGAATTCGTCTGACGTCGGATCAAGTTCCCAAAGTTCATCTTGATTTTTTGTAAAATCTTTAGCAATTAATAATGCGTTTCCCCTTGGTTCAAATGTTAAATTTCGCATTTCTCTATCCTCCTCAAACACTTGCTTTAAAACTGTCGATTTACTCAAATCGTTTTGATCAAATTGCAGAACATTCCATTTTCCATGAAAGAAGTTTGAAACGTACATTTTTTCTCCTAAAAAATCAAGATCATAAACCCAACCTTTTAGATTTGGAACACGGTTCCATTTTACAAAATCCGACAAACAATTGTTTGTATAAAAAAGACCTTCAGAAGTTAAAATAAATAATTTTTTTGGTTGACCTGGATGAAATCTTGTTCCATAGATTGTAAGGTACTTAGAACCTCCAAAATCTTTGTAATTACCTATAGTGAACCATGTTCTCCCTTGATTTCTTGTCCTTAATAAGCCTCCTTTTTTTTCAATTAACCCTGGCTTTCCATTATTATCAGAAAAGTTTGAACAAGCAAACCAAGTCTCTTCATCATCAGGATAGAAATCTGCCCAAGCACATCCAGAATAATCCCATTGATCTGAACCTGAATTAACCCACAAATCACCTCCGTTTTCAGAAAAAAACAAGCCTCCATTAAGTGAACCAGCTAATAAAAAACCTTCCTTTTTTTTATAAACTCGAACGAATTCTATAGGCCCTATCCCTCCATCACCTCTAAATTTTGGATTTGAAGGTTCTTGATTTGGCCCAGTAAACTGCCATTGTTTATTCCATTTTTCTCGTTGAGAATATGAAGAGAATGAAATAAGTGTAAGTAAGAGGACTAAAGCCTTAATCATTTTGATTTCTTTATTTTCAAAAATACATTTTTTTGATCTAGAATCAAGAAGGCAATTTGATCTTAATTTGCGAAATGAGGATTAACGTAAAAGTGTGATATGACCGTAATCAACGAATTTTTTATCCGACTTATTCTCCCTGAAAGTAATTTGCCAAGTGTAAATACCATCTTGCGGAATACCACCGTTAAATGATCCATCCCACCCTATGGTAGGGTTTTGACTTTCAAAAATTAACTCACCATATCGATTAAATATTTTGAAAGTATAATTTGAAGGTGTAAATCCAGGAATAAAAACTGGAGTTAGCGTTTGATTAAACGGGTCAGAATTTGGTGTAAAAGTATTAGGGACATAATAAAGAACTACCTCATTCAGTGTAATAAATTGTGTTTCAGTATCCATACACCCTTCAGCAGATGTCACCTTTAATTGAACTTCATACGTCACATTTCCTATTTCAGGATAACCATGACTTGGACTGAAATCAGAGGAACCTCCTCCATCTCCAAAACTCCATTCATACGAATCTCCAAATTCTGATTCATTCGAAAAGAAAACAGTGCTATTAAAAAGGTCTGGTTGATCTGGATTAAATGAAAAATCTGCAATAGGGCGTTTCCAAACACAAATAAAATCGTCAAATGTCGCGTTTTCAATACAACCATCAACTGTCATTAATTCCAAATCTATATCATAGCAACCTGCTTCAGTATAAGTATGTGCCACAGTTGTTCCACTAGCAATTGTTGCATCTCCCAGCGTCCAAAATGAATTTGCTACTAAGCCAGGGTCACTCAAATTTTCGAGATTAACACGTAAATCTTCACAACCTTCAGTTACATCAGCAGTAATTATAAGATTAGGAATAGGAAATGTTGATATTGTAACTGTTGTAGACGCAGTGTTTTCGCACCCAACACTAACAGTTAACGTATATGTTGTTGTGGTATTAGGTTCGACAGTTTGAACGGGACCAGTTAAAACTATTCCATCCACATCATTTGTCCATGTGTATGTATATCCATCTGGACCATCTCCATCAGCTTCTCCAGCAATTGTTATTGGCGTATCAGGACAAATTGTCGAAGCTGAAGATGAGAGCACACTTAAAGGAATATATTGATCAACAATCTGAGATAATAATTCAGATGTACAGCCATTGATATCCGTTACTTGTAAACTATGCGTCCCCACAACTGGTGTGACAAGACACATTGGTGAAGCTGGAACACCATCCCAATTATAATCAAACGGAGCTGTACCTCCGGATAATGTTGGACAAAGAGTTGCTTGTCCTCCTAAACAAATTGTTGTATCCATACCTACACTTAGTACTAATGGGTCGGCTTCTGCTAAAAAAGCCATCCCCGAAATACTACAACCATTTGCATCTCTTATTTCAAAAGGTGTATCACCTCCTCCTAATCCAGTAATTACCGAAGTCATTCCAAAAGCTCCCCCCGAAACACTATACTCATATGGAGCTGTTCCACCAGCAACTGTAAAAGAAAGTCCACCATCCATTAAACCATTACAGGTAACATCTGTAACTACAATACCTGTTAACATTAAAGGAGCTGGGGATAATACTGTGGTCATTCCTGTAATTGTACAGCCACTTGCATCTTCAATTACTAAATCATAAGTCCCTGCTGCCAGTCCTGTAAATGAGGAGCTCACTTGGAATGTTATTCCTCCATCATTACTATAAGTATACCCAGGTGTTCCGCCTGAAACTGTTAAATCAAATTCACCATCTGACATACCAGAACAAGAAACGGGTGTATCTGCAATTGCATCTATTGAAATAACTGTTGGTTCTGCTATTGAAGTCATACCAGTAACTGTACATCCCATTGCGTCCATTACTGCAACATCATACATTCCTGCTAAAAGTCCGGTGACAGTTGATCCTGGCAAAAATGTTACTCCACCATCTGTGCTATAAGTATAACCTGGAGTTCCTCCAGATGCCATTATCATAATTTCTCCATCTGCAATACCGTTACAAGTTGCATCAACTACAGTAATTCCATCTATAACAACAGAAGGTGATGAACCTACAGTTACGTTCATTGGTACCTCACATCCATTGGCATCTAAAACAGAAATTGTATACATTCCTGCAGCTAATAGATCGAAAAAATTTGACACTTGATAAGTTGCTCCACCGTCAATACTATATTCAAACGGTGCCATTCCAGAAGAAGCAGTGATTGTAATTGTACCATCAGACATACCAGCACAAGTTTCATCAACAATATCCACCATATCAATCATTAATGGAGAATCTAGGCCAACTATTGTTGTAGTTGTTTCTAAGCAACCGTTAAGATCTCTAACTACTACTGTGTATGATCCGTTTGTCAATCCGGTAAAATTGCCTGTAGGCATAAACGTTACCCCACCATCAATACTGTATTCTAATCCAGGTGTGCCGCCTGATGCAGCAACAGTAATAGTTCCATTTGCCGTACCACAACTTGCATTTGTAGGAACTGAAGAATCAATAACTAAAGGCACCGGTTCGATAATAGTAATAGTTTCAGTTCCCATACATCCAAGTGCATCAGTAACCGTAATTTCATAAGTATTTGGTGCTAAATCAATTGACGTTACTGTTGTTTGCATCATTGGGTCGTCCCAAGAATACGTATAAGGCCCAGTTCCTGTTGTTGGCATTGCTGTAGCCGTACCATCATCTAGTCCATTGCAAGTTACATCTGTTTTAGTCACTGTTACGTCTATTTCAGGAGTAACATCAATATCAACTGTTTCAACAGAAGAACATCCTGAAATATCAGTAATTGTTAATTGAATTGTATATGTTCCAGCAGTAGCATAGGTGTGTGTTGGATTTTCAAGTATTGAAGTTGTTCCATCTCCAAAGTCCCAATCCCATGTAATTGCTTCATTTAAATTATAATTTAAATCACTTGTTGAAGCATCTGTAAAACTAACTGTTTGGCCTACACAAGTCGTCAACACATCTGGTGTGATTTCTGCATCTCTAAACATACAAACTGATTGTATATTAAATGCTCCACCTGTACCTCCAGTCCATCCAAAAAACACATCTGGTGTTCCTCCGAAAATGGTTGTAACAAGATCTCCATTGTATACAAAAACACTTATTCCGTCAATAAAAACTTCAAGATCAAATGTAATTGGATCCCAAGTAGCTCGAAAAAGATGATCTAACCCATCTTCAATATTTACAATTGCAACTGGAGCAACTAAATCATGTTCGACGTCTCCATTCGAACTCATTCCAGTATGATCAGACACTATATCACTTGCTACTGCAGGAGAGCTATTCCATGTATCAATTTCAATTCCTACTGAATTTATAATTCCACTATACCCTAAACCATTTCCTATCCCTCCAGTAGTTGTACCTGTTTGTCTAAGCACAAACATCATCCCATCAGCACCAAACGCGTCATTAACACCTAGGTTAACTGTAAATGTAAAATCAAAAGGATTTGTTAAATCAATTGATGTTGGACTCCAAATTGATCCAGATTCATTTGTTGCGTCTGTAATCTCGTAACAATCACATGATCCAGTAGCTGCTCCACTTAAAATCATTTGTGAATTTCCAACAAATGGAAACAATGAAAAAAGTAATATTATTTTTAATGCACGCATAGCTAATATATAATACGTATAAATTTTGTAAAAGTTGGCTCTTTCATAAACTGAAATCACCTATAAACTCAACAAACTATCAACCAGTTACTTGTTTATTTTTCGTTTTTTATTTTCAAAAAATATTCACCCAAAACTACTTCATTTTGGCATAATTCAGTATTAATCTCCATCAATACCGGCTTTTTATTACCTGATATTTGATAAAATTTTTCCATATTATTTTCAAGTTCACCCAACGATTTTGCACTCAGGTATTGAACATCAAATGCTTTACAAAGATCTTTAATACTTCCCTTATGTGGTGCTACAAAATAATCAAGTTGATTCGATTTTTTTGGACCATCAATTATTTTGAAAATACCACCACCGCCATTATTAATTACAATGATTCTAAGGTTTTCGGTATTATAATTATTCCACAGAGCATTGGAATCATAAAAAAATGAAGTATCTCCACTGATCAAGACATTTAATTTTTCTTTGTTGTTATTTGAAATGCCAAGTGCTGTGCTTGTAGACCCATCAATTCCACTAACGCCTCTATTTGAATAATAATTGACTGATCTGATTGGATCAAATAGTTGACAGTATCGAACAACGGAACTATTTGACATGTGTAAATTACTCAATTCTGGCAAGGTATCTAAAATAATTTCAAATACTTTCAAGTCTGAAAAAGGAGCTTGGAAAACATAATTGAGATGCGCACCCTGAGCTAAAAAATCTGCTTGTTTCCATTGGCTCCCAAAATTGGAATTCGGCGCAAACACTAATTCATTGATATATTCAGAAAAATGACGAAAATCAACAGAAAAGGAACTACTTAATGATTGGTATGTATCTTCTTCAAAAGGAAAGATTCCTATTCTCCAATTTGCTTTTGGTTTATTGTTTCTAAAAAAGGATTTTATTTTCTTTGAAATAATTGCTCCTCCGGCAGTAATCAATAAATCTGGAGCAAAATTTGCAATTTCGTCTTCTTTGATAATTGCAAGTGTACGATCGATACAGTGACAAATTCGAGAGAAATCTGTGCAATTTGATGTATTTTCAACTAAAATTGCAACGGATGGATCGTTTAAAAATGGCGAAAGAAGCTCTATTGGGAGTTCATTAGGCTTAATCTGCCCAATCAATAAAAGTTTCTTTTTTGCATTTCCCCAACCTTCTTTTATTACAGTTTTATCTGTTTGAGAAAGTTTATAATCAGTTTTTTCTATTGGGCGGATAATGGGAGTTGATCTTAGTTCTTCTATTTCATAAAGCGGTTCAGCCAATGGGATATTGATATGCACCGGTCCAACAGGTTTAGTCATCAAAGAATTAAGTGCTTCATTCACAATTTCATCACTTAACAATTTTTCTGTTTTATCAGGAAAATTAGGCAGTTCAAAATCTTGTTTAATAAAATTTGCAAACATTTCTTTTTGCCGAATGGTCTGTCCATCTCCCTGATCGACAAGTTCTTTTGGTCGATCTGCAGTTAAAACAAGTAATGGTATATTACGATAGTACGCTTCTGCAATTGCCGGAGCATAGTTAATTGGAGCGCTTCCCGAAGTACATGTAATGGCAACTGGGCTTCCCGATTCTTCTGCTAATCCCATAGCAAAAAAGGCAGCACTTCGTTCGTCATGAATCAAAAAAGTCTCAATTTTTGGATGAGAATCAAATGCGATAATTAGAGGTGCATTTCTTGAACCTGGAGAGATTACAACTTTATTTATTCCATACTGAACGCATATCTCAACAAGATGCGCTATATGACTAATTTTGGTCGTGTTCATAATTGAATCACAAAATTAATCGAATGGAACTAAACTAATCGAAGTTTTTAGTTTTTTATCAGCAATCGAAATCCTTTTCCATGAACATTCATGATTTCAATTGTTTCAGAATTTGCCACATATTTACGTAATTTGGTGATATAAACATCCATACTTCTACCGTTAAAGTAGTTGTCATCTCCCCAAACTTGCTTTAGCGCTTCATTTCTATCCAAAACATCTTCTTGATTTTTAATGAGCAGATAAAAAAGTTCATTTTCTTTGGTAGTTAACTTCTTTTCTTCTCCTTTAATTTCCACTAATTGCTTTAAATAATCGTATTGAATATCGCCAATTTGAAAGTTTGTTTCCTTCTTTCCTTCTTTGTACGATCGTTTTAAAATAGCACTAATTCGAGCCAAAAGCTCTTCCATTGCAAAAGGCTTCGTTAAATAATCATCCGCTCCAACATCAAAACCTCTTAATTTATCATCTTTCATTGATTTTGCCGTCAAAAATAAGATCGGGATTTCACTATCTATTTCTCTAATCTCTTTTGCCACTGTAAAACCATCTTTAACTGGCATCATAACATCTAAAATAACAAAATCAAAAAGTTGTTCTTTGAATCGTTTTAACGCAATTTCTCCATTTACACAAAGTGTAACATCAAAAGATTTTGCTTTTAAATAATTGGAAAGCAATGTTCCTAAGTTGGTATCGTCTTCAGCCAACAATAATTTTACTTTTTCACTCATTTTCAATTTGAATTTTAAATGTAGATCCCTTACCTAACGAACTATCAACACTGATATCTCCGTTGTGAAGTCGGACAATGGACTCAACATAATTTAGTCCTAATCCGAATCCTTTTACATTATGTATATCTCCTGTTGGAACACGGTACAACTTTTCAAAAATTCTTTTTTGATCTTCTCTAGAAATTCCGATTCCATTATCTTTAATCGCTAAGTAAAATCCCTTTTGGGTTTTTTCTAATTCAATCTTAACATAAGGTGTAACCGCACAATATTTAAGCGCATTATCAAGTAAGTTGTAGATAATATTTCCGAAATGAATTCGATCAATGTTTGCGATAATTGGTTCTGACTTATCTACGATTATTTCTCCCCCTTCATTTTTGAATCGAATTTGAAAAGCATCTGTAATGTCATTTAATAAATTATCTAATCTAATTTCAGAACGCTTTAATTTCATTTCACCTTTATCCAACAAAGACGTTTGTAGTACATTTTCCACTAATTTTCCTAAGCGTTTGTTTTCTTGTTGAATCATTCCTACAAAACTTTCAAGGGTTGATTTATCATTACCAACATCTGGATCTTGAATTGCCTCACATGCTAATGAAATTGTTGAAATTGGCGTCTTTAGCTCATGGGTCATATTACTGATGAAATCATTTTTAATTTCAGACAATTGCTTTTGTCTATATATTGTTGATACGGACAAATAAAATGCAAAAACGATAATCATTACTAATAAGAGTGATCCCAACAATGTTCCAGCCATTTCTTTCCACAAAAAGAATTTTTTTTCTGGAAAAGCGATTGCCAATTTATAATTCCCTTTTACAATATCATTTGGATATAGTAATGTGCTAAACTGATCTGCTGTTAAGGCAGCATCAAAATGCGTTCTATTTACAATAAAATCAGGTACTCTGACATCATCTCCTATAATGTTAAAAGTGAAATTCGTATCCAATTTATTATTGATTAGATTTCTTGATAAAATAGAATCTAAGACAACTACATTTAAACGCAATGAAATATCATCAAAATAATTTCCTGTAAACATCTTGACCATCATTTCATTCAAAAACTGCGCTTTAAGCATAATTTGCTGTTCAAATGAATTATTCAATTGAATTGCAAATGAATTCGAATCTTGAAAGGACAAAACAGAATTTTCAAGGTCTGAAGGAATTACATCTCCAAGATTTTTTGTTAGAATACGGTGTTCTGCCAATAAACCGCTTGCTGTATCGATCGTTGTTCCTTTAAGTACTAAAAATCGATACTGTTCTCCATCTTTACTAATTACGGTATCTCTAATTTCAATAGATTCATCAACCTGCATTATATCACCAAACTCACTATTGACAAAATCTGCGTAAGATCCTTTTAGTCCTTGTTCGAATAATTCAGGGTGAAGTAATTTCACTGCTTCTATTCTTTCCAAATCCAATGCTGTTCTTTCTAGCGAGCTCTCAACTTTTTCAGCAAAGCTATTTTGCGTTGAACGGTGCACGTTCCTTATCCAATAAAATTGTAACAATAGCAATCCTGAAAGTGCTATTGACATTAGGATTAATAATATTTTAAATCGATTTTTCTTCAAGAGAATTTATTGATGCTCTCCAAATTTAATAGAACTTGGTCAATATTATTTTTAGCTTAACTTTTTTTAACAGAAATTACTACTTTTGCTGCAAACATGCGCCCCTTATATTTCATATTAAGAATTTTATTGCCTTACATAATGGGTGTCTTTTATAGAAAGGCTAGAACGCTGAATGCGCAAAAGAAGTTTAATGCACAAACAATCTTCGTTTCTAATCATCCAAGTGCTTTTATAGACCCATTGGTTGTAGGTAATTTTCAGATGCCCGTAATTTATTTTGTTACACGTGGTGACATTTTCACAAAATGGTTACAACCTGTGACGTGGGCCGCTCAAATGGTTCCGATTTTCAGAACAGCAGAAGACGGAGCCGATTCACATGAAAAAAACAAAGACTCTTTTGCCTATTTAAAAAAAGTTTTACTTCGAAAAAAGTCTTTAGTCCTATTTGGAGAAGGATATACGGATGATGTTTTTATTCGGAGTTTAAAACCAATAAAAAAAGGACCTGCTCGAATTGCTTTTGATGCTATGTCTTCATCAAATTGGGAATTAGACATTAAAGTTCAAGCTGCAGGAATCAATTATGAGCATCCAAAATATTTTAGAGGTAATGTTGTTGTTTCTTATGGGGATTGCATTAATCTGAAAGATTATAAAGATTTATACGAAGAGAGTAGTTCTCGTGCCATCACCCAACTAACAAGAGATGTACAAAAATCTTTGCAAGAACAAATCACTTATGTTGAAAAGAAAAATCTTGCCCCTTTTGTGGAGCAAATAATGATTTTGACACGGAAAGGGATGAATTTTTTTCATAGCGACAAACACATTCCTTTAGCAAAGCGATACTATTATTCAAAAAATTTAGCGCAGATTGTTAATAAAGAATTTGCTGAAGAGACTCCCTCAAAAAAATGGATCGATTTAAAGCAATCAATTGAATCTTATTTTGAACAGGGCGCAAAAATGAATATTGACGAAAATTGGGTCGCTTCGTTTAATAAAACCAAAAATAAAGCTCTTTTTCCTCGAGTTCTTAAATTAATTGTTGGAATTCCAATTATATTTTTAGGGTTAATTCATATGTTTATTCCCTATTTTGTAATCAAAAAGTTTGTTGAAAACACATTTAAACGTGATGTTTTTTGGAGTGGAGTTAAGATGTTATTGATTTCATTTTTAGCTGCGTTAATAAATATTCCTTTCATCTTTATAATTCCGGATTATTTTGAAATTAGCTACTGGTTTGGTGCAGCCTATTATTTGATTATTCCGGCTTTAAGTGGGACAATTGCGTATCATTACTTTAAACTACTCAATGATACCATAAGAATTAAAAATGCATCCAAACAAGATTTGATAGATTTATCTCAAGAACGAAACGAATTATTATCTACAATTAAATCCCTTGGTCTAGACTCCCTGGATTAATTATCAGAATAGAGCAAATATTTATTTCTCAATAATTTAAACTCCTCTAGTTCAGGTTCCCAAGACTTTCTTATTTCAGTTAAATCAATTTCCGCTATAATTTGTTTTTTCAACGTTCCATTTCCAGCAAGTAAATTAATGAAATTCGTTTCTAGAAAAAACTTTTCTCCTAAACCAAGTTCCGCATAAAATTCGATCAAATAACTAAGGTCTATTTTTTCTTTTTCTCTTAGCTCAATCAAATCTTTTTCATGCAAATCTATTCCGTTACACTTTTCATTTTCAAGTTTAGGGTGTTTTGCACCTTCATTAGGAGTAGGCACAAAAGAAAATGCTTCTCCTAATGCAGCCGAATTGTATTCAGGATGTCCAACTATTTGGAATGGATGTTCAGTTCCTCTTCCAATGCTAACAACTGTCCCTTCAAAAAAACATAAACTTGGATAAAGATAAACAGCTGTCATGTTTGGTAAATTTGGAGAAGGTGGGATGGGTAATTCATAAAATTTATCATGATTCCAACCGTCACATGCAATTACATTTAAATTGCATTTTTCGTTGTTTGCTAACCATTCTTCTTCATTTATTAGCCTAGCATATTCTCCTATTGTCATACCATGAACAACAGGAACTTTATGCATTCCAACAAATGAAGTGTATTTCATCTCTAATACAGGGCCATCCACATAATGTCCATTAGGATTAGGTCTATCAAGTACAATTACTTTTTTATTGTTTTCAGCTGCCGCTTCCATAACATTATGTAGTGTTGATATATAGGTGTAAAATCGAACACCTACATCCTGAATATCAAACAATAAAACATCAACATTATTCAATTGCTCCGATTTTGGTTTTCTGTTTTTACCATAGAGAGAGATGATTGGAATACCTGTTTTTTCATCAACCTCATTATTTATCTTTTCTCCCGCATCAGCTTTTCCTCTAAACCCATGCTCAGGAGAAAAAATGGTTGACACATTTATTCCTTTCGACAATAGGGTGTCAACAAGATGAACACCATCAACCAAAGAAGACTGATTTCCTACCACCCCCACTCTTAAACCTTGTAACGAATCAAGATACAATTCCATTCGTGCTGCACCAACACTAATTTCGTCATTACAAAACATTGGCATAACCAATGTGTCGCTTTTTACACTATCCGACTCTGCTAATATTAATTCATCATTTGAATCGTTGGGAGATGCAGCACACCCCCATAAAGAGAGAACGAAAAGAACTAAGTTGAATCTTATCATGATATTATATCTTACATTTGTGTTGTAAATGTAATCATTTTGAAAACTGAATTCTTTATAGCAAAACGAATAATAAGTGGTGGTGATAATAAAAGCAAATTATCAAAGCCAATTATTGTTATTTCTCTTGCCAGCATTATTTTAGGTGTTGCAATAATGCTTGTTACGGTTTCAGTCATTACAGGATTCCAGGATGGAATTAGAGAGAAAGTAATTGGATTCGGGTCGCACATCCAAATAACAAAAGATGGATTAAACAGGCCTTTGGAATCTGCCCCAATAAAAATAGCGCAAGACTTTTATCCAAGCTTAGAAGATAAACCGGAAATCAAAAACATACAAATATTTGGTTATAAACCAGCTATTTTACAATCTGCAAGAGATTCTGTTGGATTCAAACTTCAAGGAAGAGATACAAGTAGAAATTCACTCGATATTTTGGGTGTTCTTTTTAAAGGGGTTGACAAGGATTATGATTGGTCCTTTTTTGAAGACAAGTTAGTTGATGGAAGGTTAATCAACTTTGAAGAACCAAATAAGGAAGTACTTATTTCTGAGTATATCGCAAAAATAATGGGCTATAAAATAGGTGATCAATGTGATGCATTTTTTATTCGGGACAATTCCGGCCCTAAAAAACAAAAATTTAAGATTGTTGGAATTTACAATTCTGGTTTTGAAGATTTTGATAAGCAACTTATTTTCACCCAAATTGGACATATTCAGAAACTAAACAATTGGGGGGTACAAGCCTTTGTAAGTTTAGCAGACACCTGTATCGATAATAAATTTGTCTTAAAAGGAATTGCCAATGGAGGTACCAAACGCTATCAATACGATTGGGGAAGCGGATTCACTCGCTCTCCAGAATTCATTATTGGTGGTGAATCTATAAACCTAAAACTAATCGTTGGTGATTTTACACTTGATCCTACCGATTCTAGAGAAAAAATTTCTTCTACACCCGATACTGCTTTTATTAACATAACAATAGACTCTATATGCGAATGTAATGAAGAAACTATTTCGTTGGTGTCATTTAATAACCCAGAAGATATAAGCACACCGTTTGGAAGACTAAAAATCCGTAATGGCATTGGAACACATCAACTCTATACAGGAGGATTTGAAGTCCTCATTGAAGAATGGGATGACCTTATCCAAATAAATGACCTTATTTATGAAGAGATTCCATTTAATCTCAAAACTACGGAAATTACGGAAATGCACCGCGATATCTTTGCTTGGTTAGAACTACTTGATCTTAATATTTTAATTATTATCGTGCTCATTTTGGTTGTTTCTCTTATCAATATGATCACCTCTTTGCTTGTACTTATTTTAGAAAAAACGAATATGATCGGAATTCTAAAAGCCATGGGAATAGAAAACGCAAGTATTAGACGCATCTTTATTTTTCATGCACTTTTTCTCTTATCAAGAGGACTGTTATGGGGAAATATATTAGGATTAGGGATTCTTTCATTTCAATACTTTACTGGATTCTTTTCATTAAATGTTACCGTTTACTCATTAGATACAGTTCCAATCAGCTTTAATGTTTTGCATATTCTTTACATCAATTTACTCACAATTATCATTTGCTTTCTAATTTTAATCATTCCAAGTTATTTGGTTACTAAAATTAATCCAATCAAGGCAATACGTTTTGATTAGTTTGTCGTTTCGATCACTTCCTTTTTTTTGATTGAATTCTATCATTAAATCGAAGAGAAACAGAAAAAATCAATTAAATTTGTCACTCAATTTTAATCTTGAAAGATGGCTGAAATCGAAATCAGACTTCCAAAAATGGGAGAAAGTGTTACAGAAGCAACAATTACAAACTGGTTAAAAGAGGTTGGAGACACGGTAGAGTTAGACGAACCACTTGTTGAAGTTGCAACAGATAAAGTAGATAATGAACTTCCTTCGGAAGCAGAAGGAGTTTTAGTTAAAAAACTCTACGAAAAAGATGATGTTGTCCAAGTTGGTGATGTGATTGCTGTTATTTCTACTGATGCAGACGCTCCCGTTAGTAATTCAGATAATACTGGAACACCTGCTCAAGAAAAAGTTGAAGTTGCGGTTGAAAGTGCTCCCGCAGTTGCGGTTGCAACAACCAACAATGGTGCAGCACGTACAAAGTCTGGTCCATCAGGTCGTTTTTACTCCCCTTTAGTAAGAAGTATTGCTAAAGAAGAGGGGATTTCAATGGATCAATTGGAAAGTATTTCTGGATCAGGAGAAAACAATCGTGTTACGAAAAAAGACATCCTTAATTTTATTAAAAACGGAGGAGCTCAAAAACAAGTTGCAACTACGGCAACTAATTCTCAGTCAAATGGAACTGCTAATGCTCCTGTAAAAACCCAAGCACCTGCTAAAAAAATAGAAACTCCGTCAGTTCCTATGTATGAAGGTGATGAAATTATAGAAATGGATCGAATGAGAAAACTCATTGCCGATCACATGGTTATGTCTGTTCAAACTTCTCCTCACGTCACTTCATATGTTGAGGCTGATGTCACTAATATTGTAATGTGGAGAAATAAAATCAAAAATAGTTTCTTACAAAACGAAGGAGAAAAAATTACGTATACGCCTATTTTTATTGAGGGAATTGTTAAAGCCATAAAGGATTTTCCAATGGTTAATGTTTCTGTGAGCGGAGATAATATTATCAAGCGTAAAAACATAAATATTGGAATGGCTACTGCGCTTCCTTCTGGAAATTTAATTGTTCCTGTAATCAAAAATGCAGACACATTAAACCTTGTTGGTTTAACAAAACAAGTTAACTCTCTAGCGAATAAAGCAAGAAATAACAAATTATCTTCTGATGATATCCAAGGAGGAACATATACAGTAACGAATGTCGGAACATTTGGCAATGTTATGGGAACTCCTATAATTAATCAACCTCAAGTTGGTATTATGGCTCTTGGTGCAATCAGAAAAGTTCCGGCTGTTATTGAAACACCTCAAGGTGATGCAATTGCAATCAGACATAAAATGTTTTTATCGCACTCTTATGACCACCGTGTAGTTGATGGAGCTTTAGGAGGAATGTTTGTAAAGAGACTTGCAGAATATTTAGAAAGTTTTGATATCAACAGAGAATTATAACCTGGTCTTCTAGTTATAAACAATTAACCGTATAAAAGTTTAAGCCCATTTAATAAAACGAAGGTCTTTTATTTTTTTCTTTGATGTTGATTATGTCATCATCACTTAAAATAATACTGATAACCCTTTTAACTTTCACCTCTGGACTGTTATTTTCTCAGCCCGAAAAAGAACAGTTAAGGGAAAAATTAAAGGATGCATCCTTCAATCAAAAATTTGATTTAGGAGCAAATCTTTATTTTGACAAAATCTATATAGATGCACTCTATATTTGGGAAATTTTACTTGAAGAAGATCCTAAAAACGCAAACATTCTTTATAAAATTGGGCAATGTTATATTGCGCTAAATCAAGAAGAAAAAGCATTGCCTTTCTTTGAGAGAGCACAATATGCTGTTCAAAAAAATTACAACCCTTCCTCATACTTAGAAAGAAATGCGCCTCCAGAAGTGCTTTACTATTTAGCAAAATCAAATCACATCAACGGTAATATTGATTCCGCTTTTTCACAGTACACTTTTTTCGTAGAGAACGTTCACCGAAAACATGAAAAATATAAATTAGGAATTTTAGGTCAAAAACAATGTTCTAATGCAAAAAAGTTAATCGCTTCACCTAAACCTTATGTCATTGAGAGTGTTGGGGACCAAATCAATTCTGAATCTGATGAATATTCTCCGGTTATAACAATTGATGGAACAACTCTATTTTATACAACTAAAAAATTAAGAGAAGACAGTAGTAATTTTGAAGTAATTAACCGAATTAATGGTCAGTATTATGAGGACATTTATGTTAGTTATAAGGATAGAGATGGAAAATGGACAAAACCTCAATATTTAGGTTTCTGTAGACCAAGGAGTAATGATGCAGTAATATCATCCTCTCCTGACGGTCAATCAGTTTTTGTTTATCAGGATAGAAATGGAGGAGATATTTATTATTCTGAAATAAAAGATACAGCATTTGGAAGAATTGAGCTTTTTCCTGCTGAAGAATTAAATACAGAACATTTCGAGAGCCATGCTACAATTAGTAACGATAAAAACTACCTCTATTTTGCATCAGATCGCCCAGGTGGTTTTGGAGGAAGCGATATCTATCGCCTAAAAAAATTACCTAATGGTGAATGGAGTAAGGCATTTAACTTAGGTCCTGCGATTAACTCTGAGTTCGACGAAGACTCTCCCTTTTTAGGAGTTGATAATAAAACCATGTATTTCAGTTCAAATGGAGATAAAAGTATGGGAGGTTTTGACGTTTTCGTCACACAAATTGACGAAGAAGAGCAATGGAGTGAACCTTTAAACATGGGATATCCATTAAACACTGTAAATGACAACATCTTTTATACAACAACTTCAGACGGAAAAACAGGATATTATAATTCAAGATTATTAGACGGAAAAGGTGGAGATGATATATATACTGTTTATGGTGAAAACGACTACATTCAAAATGTTGCTATTTTAACTGGATTCATTTTGACTTCTGATGGCTCAAAAATCCCCCCTGGAATTCGCATAGAAGTTCAAGATTTATCTGATGACTCTGGAATAAGCAAATATGCACCAAGACGTAGAGATGGGGGTTATGTATTGACATTAACACCTTGCCATACTTATCAAATTGATTACATTTTAGATACCACTGTTTTTCATCAAACTGAACTTTATGTTCCATGTAATTCATCTTATCAAGAAATAAAACATGAATTACTATTAGACCTAGTAGACTTAGTTGCAGAAAGAGTATTAAGTGAAGAAGATTCTACCCAGATAGCAATTCAAAACGAACGAAAAAATGACTTTCCATGTGATCTAGTCTATAAAATTCAGGTGGGTGCATTCAAACAGGACCTTCCTGCAGATTATTATAAAAAATATAATCCGATTACAACAGAATTACTAGAGAAGAATATCACTCGTTATTTACTTGGAGCATTTGACCAATATATATTGGCAGAAAAAGTCCGTCAAGAAGTTTTAGATAAATATCCTGATGCATTTATTGCCGCATATTTAAATGCAACACGAATTAAAACTTCTGATGCCCGTGATCTAGAAAATGGGATTATTGAATGTGATGAAAGTATTTACCCAAAAGAAGAATCTCATGTAGATTCTGTAGAGCAATACACTTCTCTAATTCAAACTCCAACTTATCAAAACTTTTTTAGATATAATAAAGATAAATTTGACTATAAAAATCAAAATTTCAGGGTATTTGTACAGGGAATAAAAGAAATCACCGAAAACGATCTACCCGTAACTATATTCGTCACATCAAGTGCTTCTACCGTTCCTACGAGGTCCTATAAAGACAATCAAGATCTTGCGGTTGTAAGACTTAACAACGGAAAGAAAACATTACTTCGTTTATTAAAGGAATTTAACGTTGACATCAATTATGTAAACATTATTTTAAAAGAAGCGATAGTTAATGGCCCAGTTTATAATAATGACGCCGAAACGAATCGTGGGCAATACGAAAAGTATCAATATATAAAATTTGACATTCAGTTCTAACCTATTTAAATGAATCGTTTTTTTAACATATTAATTTTATTTACACTTTCATTATTTGTGTTTTCTGCTCAAAACTCGTTTGCACAAGAACTAAATGGGCGAAAAGTCAAAAAATTTGTAAAAAAGGGACGTAAAGCGTACCGAAAAGAAGAGTATTGGAAAGCTAAGTCTTATTACGATAAAGTAACTGATGCAAATCCATCTAAAGCGCAATATTGGTTTGAAGCTGGTTTAGCATATTATGATTCTCAGGTGCAACGGGAAGATGCAATTGTTTATTTTGAAAAAGCACTAAACCTTTCAGTTGAAGATACTATTCCTGAAATTTTATATTATGCTGGAAAAACTTACCATTTTAATGGTGAATTTGAGAAGGCGATAGAATTCTACAACATGTTTCTTAACAGAATCTCTGAAAACAAAACTGGACAAGCAACAAAACAAGACGTCATTCGAGAAATCGAAATCTGTAATAATGGGATTGACCTTAGGAATGTTCACCTCTATGCAGTAGAAGAGATTGTAAAGCTAGATGATAGTGTAAATTCAGAATATTTGGATTATTCTCCTGTTCTTACAGATGATCAAAATTTAATTCTATTCTGCTCTAGGCGCCCCCCCGGAAGAAAAAAGCATGTGGATGGGTTATATTATGAAGATATCTTTTACACTAACCGTATCAACGACAAATGGCAAGAAGCAGCAGTAATTGACAAATCTTCTGGATATATTTCACGTGAGATCAATGATGGAAAAGAACATGTTGCCCCTGTCAGTTTATCGCCAGACGGACAAACATTGTACATATACAAACGGAATAGTATTTGGAAAAGTAAGCAAGATGGTGAAGGAAAATGGTCTGTTCCAATTCGAATGAACCAGAACGTAAATATTGGTGAGGCGAATCCAAGTATTTTCATAACACCAGATGAAACCGAAATGTTTATTGTATCTACAGGAGTTAAAGATGGTTTTGGAGAAAGAGATATTTATTATTCTAGTAAAAACGAAGATGGGAATTGGAAAAAACCTGTCAATATGGGACCAAAGATCAATACGAAATATAAAGAAGATGCCCCATATTTGTCAAAAGATGGAAAATCACTTTACTTCGCTTCTCAAGGACATAACTCAATGGGAGGATTTGATATTTTTCGAAGTGTAAGGGATGAAAATGGCGAATGGGGAGAACCGAAAAACATTGGTACACCTGTTAATTCTGCTGGAGATGATATTTACTATGTTGAAAATGATGAAGGGACACTTGCCTACTATTCTTCTATGCGCCCTGGTTCATATGGCTATCTTGACATTTACACTGCAAAGTATGGTTGTAAAAACATTAAAACAACCGAAGTTAAAGGATATGCGATTTATTCAGAGAATCACTTACCAGTAAACGGGATAATTAAAATTACTAATTTGAAATCTGGAGAAGAAATGGGAACATTTCCGATTGATCAAGCAACAGGAAAATACCAAATGGTTCTTCCTCCTAACGCGACTTATGAAATGGAATTGATTGTTGCCCAAGAAGGGAGTTACGAACAAGAACGACCGCATAAAGAAGAATTTTTTATTCCTAAACAATGTGAAGTATACAATCTGTTTCAGCAAATTAACATTCAGCAAACAAAGGATGAAGATGGTAATTTAGTTAGTCAATCAGCTTCATTTTCTCACGCAATGTTTGATGTAGAATCAAAACTTGAACAAAAATTTGGAATTGATGATTTTGAATATAAAGAAAATCAAAACACTTTTATTGGTGGAATTTCAGGAAACTTAGCACACGACTCTGAAAGTGATGGAAAAAGCATTGAGATCGTTTTACTAAACGAAGAAGATCAAATTGTTCGTGTAACTCGATCGGATGAAAAAGGCGACTTTATATTTGAAAAACTAGACACATCCGTTAGTTATAAGGTTATGGTAAATGAAGATGATGCACTCATTTCATATAATGAAGGCCCAAATTCTCACCCATCTCAATTTTACCTTCAGGGTGTACTTTATGACTTTGTAGAAAGAGACAATATTCCTCGCCCAGAAACAACTATTTTCTTGGCAAAAACAGATAAAATATTAACAGACATGTCTGTTACCGATTTAGTGGGAGAGTTTGAATTCAAGAACCCTACTACCCCACTTTCTGTTATTGAAGAGTTAAATGATAACACAACCATTACATATAATTTAGATCAATCAGATTCAGAAATACTTTACTCTGCATTACTTACAACACTTGATCCAGATGATGAAAATTACACTCATACAGAAAGTGTTGATATCGTAGACTTAAAGAAAATGACAGAAACAGATTCAAGTTTACAAGAATTTGCAAATATTTTATTTGACTTTGATAAGTTTTTCTTGCGTCAAAAAAGTGAAGATGTTCTCGAGAATCTTTATCAATTTCTAGTTCAAAACCCTTCTGTTGAAGTTAAGTTGGACGGACATACGGATTGGTTTGGTACAGATGAATATAATGAAGCATTATCGAAAAAGAGAGCATTGTCAGCACATAAATACCTTATTGATAAAGGAATTGCTGCAAGTCGAATAGAAAATGCTTGGTTTGGAGAATCAAAACCTTCTGTACCAAATGCAAACTCTGATGGCTCAGACAACGAAGCCAACAGACAATTAAACAGAAGAGTAGAAATAAAAGTTGAAGTTCCTGAATTGGCAGACTTATACTTATCTTTGTAGCGATTAGATACAAATCGTTTTATGGAACTTAAGTTAACCAAACCCATTGCTTTCTTTGATCTTGAGGCTACAGGGTTAAATATTTCAAAAGATAAAATTGTCGAGATAGCTATTCTCAAAATCCATCCTGATGGATCAGAAGAGACCTATTTAAAGCGCGTTAATCCGACCATTTCAATTCCCCAAGAATCAATTGACATTCACGGAATAACAAATGAAGATGTAAAAGAGTGCCCAACTTTTGCAGATTTAGCTAATGAAATTAAAGTCTTCATTGGTGAAGCAGATTTGGCTGGATATAACTCTAATCGATTTGATATCCCGCTATTACTTGAAGAATTGTTAAACAATTCGATTGAATTATCTATGGATAATAGACGATTTGTAGATGTTCAAACCATTTTTCATAAAATGGAAAAACGTACACTTGAAGCTGCTTATAAATTTTATTGCAATAAAGAAATTGAAAATGCGCATAGCGCAGCAGCAGATACAAGAGCTACTTATGAAGTTTTAAAATCACAACTTGATAGATATCCTGAGATTGAAAATGACGTTGATTTTTTGTATGAATTTACGCAAACGGGAAAAAATAAAAAAATCGATTTCGTTGGGAGATTAGCTATGGATGAAAATAAAAATGTGATCTATAACTTTGGTAAGCACAGTGGAAAAACACTACAAGAAGTTTTTGATAAAGAACCTGGGTATCACAGATGGATTTTGGATAATGATTTTCCTTTAATCACTAAAAACATTCTTAAAAAACACGTCGATAAATTTATTTTAGAAGGACGTAGGAAAAAAGAAAAAAAAGGTCAAAACCTTACCGATAAATTAGACGCACTAAAAAATAAATTCAACCAATAAATCTATGAAAATCATCTGTATTGGTAGAAATTACCGCGATCACGCTAAAGAAATGAATGCTCCTGTACCAAAGGAGCCTTTATTTTTTATGAAACCTGATACGGCAATTTTCAAAGAAATCGATTTTTATCATCCTGAATTTACCAATGATCTTCATTATGAAGTAGAAATTGTCGTTAAAATTGATAAAACAGGGAAGTACATAGCTAAAGATAAAGCCCATAATTATTATAATACCGTTGGATTAGGCATTGATTTTACTGCACGTGATATACAGCGTGAATGCAAAGAAAAGGGACTTCCTTGGGAAAAAGCAAAGGCATTTGACAACAGTGCTGTTTTATCCAGTACTTTTGTCCACAAAAGTGAACTCAAGTTAGGCGCTATCGATTTTCAGCTCATTAAAAATGAAACCATTGTTCAAAAAGGGAATTCTCAAGATATGCTTTTTACAATTGATGAGTTAATTGCACATGTTTCTCAATTCATAACATTAAAAACTGGTGACCTCATTTATACAGGAACCCCAAAAGGAGTTGGAAAAGTTACTATTGGCGATAAACTAACAGGATTAATAGGGAAACAGGAGATGTTTTCTATCGTAATCAAGTAAAAAATCACCAGATTTAGCCTGTATCCTGCAATAACACTGGAATAATTCGTTATTTTCTTTGGAAATTAAAAAAATTATATACTTTTGCCTTGTCTTGGGGATACTTAGACATTATTATATCAATTGTTAATTATTAAAAAATCAAATTATGAAAAAGACCGTTCTTAATTTAAGAAAAATCGGATTTGCGCTTGTTGCAGGAACAGCAATGTTTGCATTTAGCTGTGGTGGTGGAGAGGAAGCAAACGCTGAAGACCTTACAAATGCTATAGAAGAAGCAATGGAAGAAGGAGAAGCTGAAATGGATCATGCAATGGAAGAAGCGCATGACGAAATGGATCACGCTATGGAAGAAGGAGAAGACATGATGGATCATGCTATGGAAGAAGGAGAAGAGATGATGGATAAAGGAGAAGAGATGATGGATAAAGGTGAAGAAATGATGGAAGAAGGAGCAGAAAAGATGATGGACAAAGGTGAAAAGATGATGGATAAAGGGGAAGAGATGATGGATAAGCATTAATAATCTGATCTTTACATAGAATCTTAAAAAAGATTCTATTGATATTAAAACCGTTTTGGGGAAACCTAAAACGGTTTTTTTTTTGCATCAATAATGCGTTGAAATTATGTTTTTAAAAAAATATAGTACTATGTAATACATAGTACTATATTTTTATATACATTTGTGACATGAAAACGATATATTCAAAATCTTTTAAATTTTCATCCAAGACTAATTCAATTCTTTTTCTATGAAGGTAGAGAATACAAAAGCACAAATGCGGAAAGGAATTTTAGAGTATTGTATTCTTACCATACTCTCAAATAAGGAAGCATATCCCTCAGAAATTATTTCAGAACTGAAAGAAGCAAAATTAATCATTGTAGAAGGGACACTATACCCGCTATTAACCCGCTTAAAAAATGCGGGATTACTACGGTACAATTGGGTAGAATCATCATCTGGTCCTCCCCGAAAATATTACGCTTTAACCGAAGAAGGAATTAATTTTTTAAGCGAATTAAAAATAACGTGGGTCGAATTGTACAAGGCCGTAAACCTAATCTCTAAAAATAATTAAAATGAATAAAACAATCTCAATTAATATTTCAGGTTTTGTTTTCAACATAGAGGAGCAAGCATACGAAACATTAAACACATATCTTAATAGGATTCGTAGTAATTTTAAAAATGAGGAAGAAAGAGATGAGATAATGGCAGATATTGAATCTCGAATAGCTGAACTTTTTCAAGAAAAAATAACCTCGTCTAAACAAGTTATTATTCCAAATGACATTAGCGAGGTGATCGAAATTTTAGGTCATCCTGAAGATTTTCAATCTGAAGAAGACTTTGAACAAGAATCAGATTTTCAAAATAATACAGACAATAACAATGATGAAAAGCAAAAAGAAACCACTAAAAGACTTTTTAGAGATCCAGATAATGCTTCAATCGGAGGTGTTTGCAGTGGCCTAGGACACTACCTTAACTTAGATGTCGTTATTGTACGGATAATTTTTGTTATCCTATTTGTCGTAGGTGGATCAGGTTTTCTAATCTATTTAATTTTATTGTTTGTAATTCCAGAAGCTAAAACGACAACAGATAAAATTCAAATGCAAGGAGGTTCGGTCAATGTCGAAAGCATTCGCGATCATATTGTTAACATAAAAAAAACGGTAACAGATTCTGCGCAAAAAGGCAACAAAAAATTCCATCAAAATATTCGTGAAACTGTAGACAAGAGCATTACAGCAACG
>CAYPZN010000014.1:0-34700 GCA_964415335.1 uncultured Crocinitomix sp. | reverse complement strand
TACTTTTCATACGTATCAAAGAAATCTTGATAATCATTTTCTGTAATCTCAAAAATAATTGGAATAGGATTTATTATTGTTGGAATAATTGGAATTTTCACTTTAGCCTTAATTTACTTCAGCGACATCTCTATTCTTCCATTCTTTTCAATTAATAGAACGATCAATATTCCGACATTGATTGATATTTTTAACCCTGGAGCAGGTGGAACTTTTTTAATCTACCTTTCTTTACTTGTTGTCACTTTTATCCCACTAATTTGGTTAGTAATTACAGGGTTAAAAATCACATTGAATCTTCGTCACAAACTAAAACCATTCATTTGGGGTTTTGCCATTATATGGATTCTTGGTCTTGTAACTCTAATGTTTAATGGAGTAAGGTTGGGCACTCATCTTCAAGCAAAAAGTGAAATTGAATACAATGTAGCATTAGAAAATGATTCGACTGATTACATTTTCATTGATGTTATGAATGACGATCAGTTTTCCAATTGGGACGTTGATTATGGATGGAATCGAACAGAACTTATTCATGTAACAGAAGACCAAATTTATTGTGGATACCCTAAATTGAAAATTATCCAAACAAGAGAAACTGCACGTTTTCAAATCACATTATTGAAAAAGAGTTTTGGCTATTCAAAAAAAGATGCTGCACAAAAAGCTGAGAATTTTAATTACGAAATTGACGTAAAAGGAAATCACGTTAATCTGGCTCCTTATTTTTCCATTGACCGACCAGAAAAATTTAGAATGCAACGTCCAATTATAGAAATTCGCGTTCCAATTGGTAAAAAGATTAAATTTGGAGGAAATGTAGATCGCATTTTAACAAACCTTCCTGGAGATCACAATAGGTATGAGACAGTTTATGCAAATACGACTTGGGAATCTATGTTAGATGGTTTCTCAATAAACAGTATTGAATCAACAAGAAATGAGTACGAAAAAAGATAAAAAAGTATTGTTAGTACTTCCTCGCTGGTATCCTAATGAAACAGATATTCAGCTTGGGATCTTTATACAGCGTCAAGCAATTTTAATCAAAGAGCATTTTGAAGTTTACGTCGTTTACGTCCATGGCTTAGAAAATTTGAATACAGCATTTAAACGAGTTTCAAGCTCAACAAATGAAATAACAGAACACAAAGTTTATTTCAAAACGGCAAATGGACCTTTCAAGAAACTCATTAACTTTTATCGCTATCAGAAAGCACAAAAAATTGCGTTAAGAGATATATCACAAGAAATTGATTTATGTCATGTCCATGTTCCCTATCGTTCTGCCCTTCCTGCAATTCGATTAAATGCAAAGAATAAAATTCCTTTTTTAATAACAGAGCATTGGTCAGGTCATCTCAACGGAAACTATAAAAAGAAGAATTTTATTGACAAATTTTTGTACAAGGCTATCCTAAAAAGAGCAACAAAAATTAGTACCGTAAGTGATGTTTTACAGGAAAAATTTTTATCTAACACCGGGTTTAGATCCGAAGTAATCGCTAATTATATTGAAAAACAAACGGAACCAGTAAACTCTTTTAAAAGCGATTGGATTAATGTTTTGTCTGTGTCCGATTTGGACGACCGAACGAAAAATATTAAAGGACTCATTACTGCGTTTAGCTATGCTTATAAAGCAAATCCAAAACTCAAACTTACTTTAATTGGAGGTGGTCCTGATGAAAGTGGCGTTCGACAACTCGTCGAGCAATTAGAGATTCCTGAACAACATATTAACCTGACTGGAAGAAAACCTCATGAAGAAGTCCTTATGGCTATGCAGCGGTGCGATTTTTACGTGACCAATTCAAGATATGAAACATTTGGAATGACTATTGCCGAAGCTTTATATTGTGGGAAACCTGTCGTTTCAACACGTTGCGGAGGCCCTGAAAGTTTTCTTAATTCGCACAATAGCTTATTACTAGACCCTGTGAAAAACGAAGTTTCTGACGAAAATTGGAAGCCTCTTTTTACTCAGATAATAAAAATGAGTGAAACATATCTCAGCTACGACCCTGTTGAAATTACAGCATCAATTGAACGTTCTTTCGGAGAAGAATCAACTTTAAAAAAATGGCTTGATTTCTATAATATTGAAGGTTAATTGATCTTAAATTCATACATTTAAGCGAGCCAATTAAACTTTTGGATGCGGAGTTATATTTTCTTTCTAATCTCACTTATTTTTTCTGTTCAATCAATTGGGCAGCAATTTCACTTTAAACAGTATTCACTCAAAGAAGGACTTTCGCGCTCAGGAGTTTATGATATTCTACAAGATAATAAAGGATTCCTTTGGGTAGCTACAGAAGGCGGTGGCTTATGTAAATTTGACGGTTATAACTTTAAGACTTATACGCGATTCAATGGCTTAGCCGCTGAAAAAATCAGAGTTATTTTTGAAGATGATTCTGGAATTATTTGGCTTGGAACAACAAATGGATTAAGTTATTATGATCAAAATAAATTTATCAGTCTTACAGTAAACAATGGAATAACAGATAATTTCATTCGCTCCATAGCTCAAGATCATGAGGGCAATATATGGGTTGGTACAAACCGAGGCATTTCAATTATAGATGGTAACGAAAAGGAAGTCTCCAAAAAATTGAAAACTAATTTCAGTCTTCCACATAAAAAAGTACGTTCATTACAAGCTCAAGGAGAAATTATGTGGATCGGCACCGACGAAGGTTTATGTAAATATGAGAATGACCAAATTGAAGTTATTTCAACAGAAGATGGTCTTGCTAGTGATTTAATTCTTTCTCTTTTTATAGATAAGAAAAATCAATTATGGGTAGGCACAGAAGGTGGACTTAATAAAATAAGTAACAACTCTATCCAAGAATGGACTACTGAAAATGGTCTCATAGCCGATCGAGTAAGAACTATTACTGAAGACCACCTTGGTAATATTTGGGTTGGCACCTCTCAAGGGATCAGCATATTTAATTCAGAAAGTTTTATAAACCTCAACAAACAAAACGGGCTTCCAAATGAACGAATCAGATGCTTCGCAACGGATAGCTTCAATAATGTTTGGATTGGTACTTTCTTTGGAGGAATCATGCGATTTAATCATCAAGACTTTATAGCATATACTCCTACAGATGGTTTAGTAAGTAATCAAATTTTGTCCATTGCTGAAGATGAACAAGGAGGCATTATTGTTGGAACATATGATGGCGTTTCGAAACTTAAAATAACAAACGAAAAGTTAGTTGAAACAAAGACTCTAACAACAAAAGAAGGGCTTTCTAATAATACCGTAAAAGCAATTTTTAAGGATGATAATAACTTCTATTGGTACGGAACCGACAAAGGAATCACCATAATTAAAGATAATAAGATCCGATACATTGATAAAGAACAAGGGTTAAAAAACGACGAAATCACGGTGATTTCAAAATTTAATGATACTTATTGGATTGGAACAAAAGGAGGCGTTGGACAAATAACTACTGATGATTATTCTAATTTTTCTGTCGAGTTTATTAATCATGAAGATGGCTTGCCTGGAAATTCAGTATCTGCTATTCAACAAGATCAATCAGGAAGCATTTGGGTAAGTTTTTCTGACGGTGAGTTATGTACATTTGATAACAACCGTTTTCTCAGTCCAATTTTACCACAAGGAATCAATGAAATAACAACTTTTAATATTGATAGCACTGGGAAGTTTTGGATTGGCACAAATGGAAATGGACTATATCATGGTTATTATGAAAATCAAGCATTTGATTTGAAAAATATAGCCGCACCAAATAACATAAATTCAAATTACATTTTTTCACTCGTCATTAAAGACAGTGTTGTCTGGATCGGTCATGAAAATGGTCTTGATTTGATGACCATAAAAAATGATTCCAATTTTAACGTCCAATATTATGGTCCTGAAAGAGGTTTTTTTGGCCTTCAAAACAACTTAAACGCTGCCTTTATTGACCGTCAAGGAAATGGATGGTTTGGAACAGTTAACGGTCTTTTTTCAAGTAAAGATAATTCTATAAAAAATCTTACTCAAGGCCAGAATTCTATCAACTACATTCAATCAATCAAAATAAATGGCAAATCTGTTAATTGGGAAGACAGTCAATGGACTAACGGAGTCGAAGGTGTCTTTAAATTACCTAAAAAATTAGCACTTCCCTATAATCAAAACAACGTTTCATTTCAATTTATCGGATTAAATTATGTCTCTCCAACTAACTTAATGTACAGTTGGAAGTTGGAAGGGTTAGATACAGAATGGAAAACAGAAACCGCAAACAATTACATGACTTATACCAACCTTTATCCAGGCGATTATTCTTTTCTTCTTCGCTCATCTGATGAACATGGTGCCATTATCAACGACGTGACAAGATTCGACTTCACGATTGAAAAACCTTGGTGGGAAACGTGGTTATTTAGAATTTTTGCAGCCCTATTTTCCATTGCTTTGGTTTTCTTAGTTGTAAGGCTAAGAACACGCCAGTTACGTCGAAAACAGCATCAATTAGAAGACACCATCACACTTAGAACAACAGAAATAAGTCGCCAAAAAGAAGAATTAGAAATAAAGAATAATGAAATAACCGATTCCATTATCTATTCTCGTCGTATCCAACGTTCTATATTACCAAGTCAAGAGGCTCTCAATATGCTATTTGACGATTATTTTGTCTTTTACGAACCAAAAGATATTATTTCTGGTGATTTTTATTGGGTTCAAACAGCACCTGATAATCCTTCACTAATCTATTTTGGTGTTGCCGATTGCACCGGGCACGGAATTCCTGGAGCAATGGTTTCTTTAGTAGGAACCAAAGCATTAAACAATTCATTAAAAGAAATACATCTTAAGGATACAGCGAAAATTTTAGACCATACCAATAAGATTTTGCTAGAAACTTTTACTGATGATGAATCAGGAGAGATCGTAAAAGACGGAATGGATATTGCAATTTGTTCGATTGATTATTCAAAAGATGAAATTGCTTTTGAATTTTCGGGAGCGAACAATCCCGTTTGGATTACCCGAAAAGAAACTGCAGATAATCTTATTATTGATGGAATCGAACTTGTTCCTAATTTAACAGCGTATGGTTATAAACTGTTTGAAATTAAAGGAAATAAACAACCTATTGGCTATTTTGAAAAGCATGTTCCCTTTGACCATCACAGTGGAAAATTAGTAAAAGGTGACCGAATTTACTTGACAAGTGACGGGTATGCAGATCAATTTGGAGGTGAAAAAGGGAAAAAGTTTAAATACAAAGCACTAAAAAATTCGATTCTTTCCCTACAAAAGCGATCAATTAAAGAACAAGAAAATCATTTAAAAGCAATTTTTCATGAATGGAAAGGCGACTTGGAGCAATTGGATGATGTTTGTTTAATGGCTATGGAAGTTTAAACGCCTCCAACTCCAATACCATTTCTTTTATTTTGTAAGCGTTTTGACTCAAATATGAGAGCGTATCTTTTCTTAGATTAAAAATGTTTTTGGAGTTGGTATTTTGCATTCCATCAGCTGCAAGCGTTAATTTAGGGTTCAATCTGTGATAAGTAACTTTACCTTCGTCAGCCATTTTCCCCATTGCTAAGTCAACTTTATTCACCTGGTCCTCTACTTCATCTAACTGCCTCAAGATACCAGTTCCTAAACTTAAAACAATAACTTCATTTTCATCAAAATCAATATCCGAAACACTTAACTGAGCTGGGTTTTTTGCATTATAGAAACCATCAACAAAATATTCTCCTCCAATATTTACAGGAGGAAATATTCCAGGAAAAGCACAACTTGCTTTCACAGCTAAAGCCAAATCACATGATTTTTTTTCATTAAAAACAACTGTATTTTTATTCTCTAATTTAGAGACAACAATATTCAGATTTGGAAGATTTTTAAGTTGAATTCCGCTAAAATTTGTGTTTATCATTTGATCTAATGCCCGAGTTGGAAGTGATGTTCCCTTTGGTTGGATAGCACCAGTTGATCTGAATTCATATAAATCTAAAACATTTTGTACAGCTGTTTCAAAATGTTCTCCTTTCTGTATTTCCAAACTACTGGCAATTAACGCTCCTGTAGAAGTTCCCCACCAAATTGGATTCAGTTGATTAAAATCAAAAGAAAGTTGTGTTTGAATTTGTTTTAAAATAAGTAACGGAATGACTCCTCTGATTCCTCCTCCATCAATTGAAACAATGAGCTTTTTAGCCATTATTTAAGGCGAATTGTTTGTCCAATATGAATGATATCAGTTTCGCTTAAACCATTTAAACGACACAACTTATCAACGTTTGTGCCATATTTTCTGGCAATTGTCCAAAGATTCTCTCCACTTCTAACCCGGTGAGTTGATGCATTCTTATTTACCGGTGTGCTTGTTTTTGTTGAAGAAGAATATCCACGTGATGAAGAACTATGCGTAAAAACACCACTATGAACAAGTAAATTATCTCGAACTGCTTTCTTTTTAAAATCAAAAATCAACTCAGGATTAATTGGATTATCATAGAATCGAACCTCAAAATGAAGATGAGAACCTGTTGATCTTCCTGTATTCCCTCCTAAACCGATAGGATCCCCTGCTTTCACATCTTGGTTAGGAGCTACCAATAATTCAGAGCAATGCGCGTAATAAGTTTCCAATCCATTATAATGTCGCATTACAATCAAGTTTCCAAAACCATGCTCGTGATATTTTGCATATCTTATTTTACCGTCAAAAGCCGCATAAATTGTATCTCCCGTTTCTAAATCAATATCAACACCATTGTGTCTTCTTCCTCTTCGATAACCATATGAAGAAGTCATTGGCCCATCAAAAGGAATTGCATAATTATCATGTAAAGAATCTAATACACACATCCAAAGCGTATCTGTTATTAAAGAAGGGTCGTTTGTGCTACAGGTAATCACCTCTTCATTTGTCCAAAAAGACTTATAGCTATAAGAAGTATCCAAACAAACCATTTCATGGATTCGCTCATTCATTACTCCTTCAAAGTCTTCCTCTCCTACATAAGACCATGTTCGATCTCCATAAATCAACATAGTTCCTTTTTCTGTTACAACAGTATCTATTGGATCAAAAAAACTACTCTGAGAATAGCTATTAAAGAGCGCTAACATTAGCGCGAGAAATGTAGAAAGTTTTTTCATGGTGGTTTTTCAATCTGGAGACAAAAATACATCTTTTATCTTAATTCATGTTTTTCATGCCATTTTCATACTTTCTTTTAACACTAATTAACCAATAAAACTGCATCTTTCAACGATATTCTTGCATGCTTGTAAAAAAATGATGTACCTTTGCAGCGAATTTTGCGTATAGACGTAAAAGCTTGGTATATGGTTCAGTGTCGTTAAACAAGAGAATTTAGTTTGAACCGAATCCAAGCAAAGGAATAACTAAATTAAATATTATGACATTTGACGAAATCGGCTTGAAAGAAGCAATTCTTTCAGCTATTAAGGATATGGGATATGAATCTCCCACTCCTATTCAACAACAAGCAATACCACATTTACTTGAAAATGAAGATGACCTTATCGGTCTTGCTTCAACTGGTACGGGTAAAACGGCCTCTTTTGGTCTTCCCTTATTAAATAAAATTGATGAAAGTGCTAAAAGTGTTCAAGGGCTTGTTATCTGTCCAACACGAGAATTATGCATTCAAATCTCGAAAGATATTGCTTCGTATGCGAAAAACATCCGAAAAGTAAACATTACTCCAGTATACGGTGGCGCTGATATTGTAAAACAAATCAGACAAATTGAACGCGGTTCTCAAATTGTTGTTGCAACGCCAGGTCGATTGGTTGACTTAATCAAACGAAAGAAAATTAAACTTTGGGAAGTTGAAACAGTAATTTTAGATGAAGCAGATGAAATGCTTAACATGGGATTCAAAGAAGACATTGATTCCATTCTTGAACAGACACCCGATCACAAAAATGTATGGCTCTTTTCAGCGACTATGCCAAAAGAAGTTGCGCGTATTGCTAAGAACTATATGGTTGAACCTTTCGAAATTACGGTTGGAGGAAAAAATGAAAGCAACAAAAATATTGAGCATCATTATTACGTAGTAAAAGAAAGAGATCGTTTTCAAGCACTTAAAAGTGTAATTGATTTCAATCCTAATATTTACGGGCTAATTTTCTGTAGAACAAGACGCGACACTGCCGCTGTAGCGGATAAATTGATGGCAGGAGGTTATAATGCTGAACCAATCCATGGTGACCTATCACAAGCCCAAAGAGATCGGGTAATGGACAAGTTCCGTAATAAGACATTACAAATCCTTGTAGCTACTGATGTTGCTGCAAGAGGTATTGATGTAAATGATATTACACACGTAATTCATTACCAACTTCCAGAAGATGTTGAGAATTACACTCATAGAAGTGGCCGTACTGCAAGAGCTGGTAAGAAAGGAACTTCAATCGCATTAATTAACACAAAAGAAGGACGAAAAATAAAGAGTATTGAACGAATTATTAAATCTAGCTTTGATTTGAAAAAAGTACCATCTTCAGGACAAATTGTCGAAACGCAATTAATGAATCTTGTGGATGGAATAACAAAGGCCGAAGTAGATTCAAGTAATATTGAAAAATACATGCCCTTACTTCTAGAAAAATTAGAAGGCTATTCGAAAGAAGATTTGATTAAACGTTTTGTAGCTTCTGAATTCAATAAATTCATGCAATATTATCAGAATTCACGTGACTTAAATGCAAACGAACGAGCTGGAGGAAACAATCGTGATGATTATGGATCAAGAAGGAAAGGAAGAGGAGATCGTAGAGATCGAGATGATTCAAATAAACAACGTTTTTTCGTAGCACTTGGGAAAAAAGATGGTTTTAACCATGGTGCTCTTTTACGTTTACTATGTGATAATACTGGAGTTAGTAAAGGAAATATTGGTAAAATTGATATTCTAGACGCATTCTCCTTTTTTGACGCTGACAAAAATCAAACAGAAACAATTTTAAGCAAAATGGAAGGGGTCGATTTTGAAGGAAATGTCCTCAAAATTGAAAAAACAAAAAGCCGTGATGGAGGAAAGAAATCTTCTTCAAATAATTATGGTGGTGATCGCTCCAGAAGGAGAAATAATCACAGAGGAGGAAATGGCGAAAGAAGCAGAAGAAGATCATACAAAAATTAATTTTAGAATAATTTAGATAGACAACTAAAAATGGAAATCAGAAATATTGCGATTATCGCACACGTTGACCACGGAAAAACAACTTTAGTCGATCGAATGATTGAATCAGGAGCCGCTCCAATTAAGAGTGACGGAGAATTGATTATGGATAGTAACGACCTTGAAAGAGAAAGAGGTATTACAATTACTTCTAAAAACGTTTCGGTTAATTACAAAGAAACTAAAATTAACATCATTGACACACCTGGTCACTCCGACTTCGGAGGAGAAGTTGAACGTGTTTTAAACATGGCTGATGGGGTTTGCCTTTTAGTAGATGCTTTTGAAGGACCAATGCCTCAAACACGATTTGTTTTACAAAAAGCGCTAGAACTAGGATTAAAACCTTTACTAGTTGTTAATAAAGTAGATAAAGAGAATTGTACTCCTGATGAAGTTCATGAGAAAGTATTTGATCTAATGTTTGAATTGGATGCAACTGAGGATCAATTAGAATTCTCTACAATTTATGGTTCAGCTAAAAACGGTTGGATGAGCAAAGATTGGCAAAAACCAACGGATAAAATTGAACCTCTATTAGATGAAATTTTAACTTATTTCCCTCCGAAAAAATTTGATGAAGGAACAACTCAAATGTTAATCACTTCTTTAGATTATTCTTCTTTTGTTGGTCGTATCGCAATAGGTCGTTTAACAAGAGGCAGTTTAGTGCCTAATCAACAAATTATTTTAGGAAAAAGAGACGGTTCACTTGTAAAATCAAGGGTAAAAGAAGTCTTTGTTTTCGAAGGGCTTGAAAAACGAAAAGTTGAAAGCGTACAAACTGGAGATATTTGTGCAGTTACAGGTATTGAAGGGTTTGAAATTGGAGATTCCATCTGTGATTTAGAAAATCCTGAACCTTTAGAATCCATTTCCATTGATGAACCAACTATGAGTATGCTTTTCAGTATTAATGATTCACCCTTTTTTGGTAAAGAAGGGAAATTTGTCACTTCAAGACACATCCATGATCGTTTACAAAAAGAATTAGAGAAGAATTTAGCATTAAAAGTTGATACTACTGGATCTGCAGACAAATGGAACGTTTACGGGCGTGGAGTAATGCACTTATCTGTTCTATTAGAAACAATGCGTAGGGAAGGTTTCGAAGTACAAGTTGGTCAACCACGTGTTATAATTAAAGAGATTGACGGTGAAAAATGTGAACCTATTGAAGATTTAACAATCGATTTACCTGAAACTTATTCAGGAACAGCAATTGACGCAGTTACAAAACGAAAAGGTGAAATGACAAGCATGGAACCTAAAGGTGAGCGAATGATTTGTAAATTCAAAATCCCTTCAAGAGGATTAATTGGCTTAAGAACACAATTATTAACGCAAACAGCAGGCGAAGCCATTCTTACACACAGATTTATTGAATATCAACCTTTTAAAGGAGAAATTCCAGGACGACAAAATGGTTCTTTGATTTCAATGGAAAAAGGAACAAGTATTCCATATTCTTTATCAAACCTTCAAGAACGTGGAAAATTCTTCATTCATCCGAATGTAGATATTTATGAAGGCCAAGTAATCGGAGAAAATACAAGAGCTGGTGATTTAGTAATCAACGTTACGAAAACAAAGAAAATGTCTAACATGCGTTCTTCTGGAGCTGATGACAAGGTTAAAATAGCTCCTCCAATTACATTCTCTTTAGAAGAAGCTTTGGAATACATTCAAGAAGACGAATATGTAGAATTAACACCAGAAAGTATCCGTATCAGAAAAACATTGCTTAAAGAAAACGAAAGAAAGCGCGCAGGAAAATAATAAATTGTTTAAAAGCTTGTTAATAACATTAACCTATTGATGGGATTGCAGGCCTATATAATTTTATTTTTGCTTAAAGCGTAAACTTATTTCTATATGTTTGATGAAGAGGATGAAGAAGGAAATGATGGACTATTTAATGACCGATTTAATTCGGAATTAGATCGTTTTGAAAAAATGCTTAAAGAAGAGGATGCCTACTATTTTGATGCAGAAATTTTAGAGCAGATTGTTGAGCATTTCATTATTAAAAATCAATTAAAGAAGGGATTGAAAGCAACTGAATTTGCAAAAAATCAGCACCCTTCTTCTAATGTTTTTGATTTGAGAAAAGCTCAAATTCTTTCGTCAACAGGTCAGTTAAAAGAGAGTTTACTTATTCTACAATCACTAGAAAAGATTGATCCTTATAATCCTGAAGTTTTCATTACTAAGGCCAGTGTTTTTAGCCAATTACGAGATCATACAAAAGCAATTAAATACTTTGAAAAAGCAATTGAAATTGCCGAAGAATTTAATTACTTGGAGGATTTAGAAGAAATCCGTTTCGATCTGGCTATGGAATACGAAGGAATACATGAGTACCAAAAAGCCATTAAAGTTCTTTCAGCCATTTTAGAAAACACACCAGATAACGAAGCTGCAATTTATGAAATAGCTTATTGCTATGAACGAATTGGGAATTTCGATAAATGCATAGAATATTACACCAAATACATAGATAACAATCCATATTCATTTACTGCTTGGTACAATTTAGGAAATATCTATTTCTTGAAAAACAACATTGAAAAAGCATTGTGGGCTTATGATTATTCTATCGTTATTAATGACGACTTTGCTTCTGCTCATTTTAACATGGGAAATATTTTCATGCAAACTAATGACTATGAGAAAGCGCTAAAATCCTATCAAAAATGTGCTGAAATTGACAATGAAGATGCCTTAACACTAAGTTATCTTGGAGAGGCTTATGAACGATTAGAAAGATATGATGAAGCTCTAGATTGTTACGAACGTAGTAAAGAAATTAATCCAAGTATTGCTGAACCTTGGTTAGGAATCGGAATAATTCTTGAGTTACAAGGAGAATCAAGTCAAGCAATCAACTTTATTCATCAAGCAGTTCAAATTCAACCTGAAAATTCAAATTTCAGACTTGTTTTAGGTGAAGCTTTGTACAAGGCTGATCGATATACTGAGGCGGAAACGCAACTTGAAAGAGCACTTCAATTGGATGCATCTTATAGCGAAGCAGTTATTTTGCTTGCAAAAATTAAAATGGAATTTAATTTAGATGAAGCAATTGAATTTATTTTAGGCTTAGAAAATCTTGATGACCTTGATATGGGCGTAAAAATATTCCTTGTTTATCTACTTTGGGAAATAGGACAGAAAACAGAAGCATTATTGATCTTCAAGAAAGCATATTTAATTGATAAAGGTTCGGCAAAAACATTATTTTTGCATTTTCCGGATGCAGAATTTATTCCGGAGTTTATACAGATAATAGAAACAAGCAATGACTAGAAATTTTGAATTATCGCACATTCCTGAACGGCCAGAGAAGTCAAGAGAATCAGGAATTACAATGATGATGGACAAAGGATTAAGTCTTAGAGAAGTTGAAAATTTTATAGAAGCCAACGGTGAATATACTGATATTGCCAAATTTGGTTTCGGTACTGCCTTTGTATCGAATAATTTAGAAGAAAAAATCAAATTATACAAAAGCGCCGGGATTCGACCTTACTTTGGAGGTACGCTTTTCGAAGTTTTTATTGCTCGAAATAAATTCAACGATTTTCAACGCTTGATTGATAAATATGATTTGGATTTATGCGAGGTTTCTGATGGATCAATTATCATTGATCATAATGAAAAGCTGAAATATATTAGTGAATTGGCTAAAAATCGCACAGTCATGTCAGAAGTAGGTTCAAAAGATGCTGGAATTATTATTAGTCCCACAAAATGGATTAAGATGATGAGCACGGAATTAGAAGCCGGATCTTGGAAAGTTATTGCTGAAGGAAGAGAAAGCGGTAATGTTGGTGTATTTAGACCTAATGGAACAGCACATACCTATTTGATTAATAAAATTATTGCGAAAATTGATCCAAACAGAATTTTATGGGAAGCCCCAAAAAAAACACAGCAAGTTTGGTTTATTCGCTTGTTTGGCCCAAATGTTAATTTAGGTAATATCGCGCCAAATGAAGTAATTCCATTAGAATGTCTTCGTTTAGGCCTTCGCGGAGATACTTTTTTCGAATTTCTCCCAGAAGAGGTTGGACAGCAACTTAAGCAACAATCAGAGTAATGAGCAGTCCAATTAATAAGCGATCGATTGGGCTCGCTTTAAGAGGACTTGCTATGGGAGCAGCAGATGTTATCCCAGGTGTTTCTGGAGGAACAATCGCATTTATAACCGGTATTTACGAAGAATTATTAGAAACAATTAGTAATCTTAATTTAGGACTAATTAAAATATGGCGTAAAGAAGGTTTCAAAGCAGTTTGGAAAAAAGGAAATTTCAGTTTTTTGTTTGCATTATTTGCAGGTATAATTATAAGTATTGCATCCCTTGCTATGCTAATTGAATACTTACTAGAACATTATGCTATTCAACTTTGGTCATTCTTTTTTGGTTTAATTATTGCCTCAGTTTGGCTTGTCGGTAAATCAGTAAAAAATTGGTCATTAAAACCAATTCTTGGATTAGTTTTAGGAACAATTATCGCTTATACCATAACTGTTTTACCTGCAGTTAAAGATGTAACAGCACTCCCCTATATTTTTATTTCAGGAGCTATTGCCATTTGCGCAATGATTCTTCCGGGAATATCAGGTAGTTTTATATTACTATTACTTGGAGCGTACAGTTCAATTCTAGGAGCAATAAGCGGTTTAATTACTTCACTTAAAGATAGTCAGTGGGTGCTTGTTTTTGACCATGGCCTGCTATTAACAGTTTTTGCGTTAGGTTGTTTAGTGGGATTAATTAGTTTTTCGAGGTTACTCAATTGGGCCTTTAAAAAAGAACATGATATTATTGTCGCTATTCTTACTGGTTTTTTAATTGGTTCTCTAAACAAAATTTGGCCTTGGAAAGAAACGTTGGAATATTATAAAAAACATGAAGGCGAAATTAATGAAGAGTTAGTTCCTCTTATTCAACGAAATATATTCCCCAGCAAGTACACTGAATTGTTTGCGCAATCGAGCGAGTTAACAATAGGGATTGTCTTATGTTTATTTGCTATTTTAGGGATAATTAGTTTGGATTATTTTGGCAATAGGAAAAAAGGAATTTCTTAACATTATAATAGCATTCCAATTTATTTTATTTTTTTTAATTTTTTAAGGCAACTTATAGTTGTCCAAAAACGTTTTAGGTAATAAATTGCAGCATTATTCGTCTAATGGATAAATGCAACTTCAATTCAGAATAGATTTAGTATGAAAATAATTAAAAAATTAGCCCTAGTACTTACGTTAATTGCGCCCTTTTCAGGTAATGTTAACGCACAAGTTTGTATCCCCACATATACAACCGTATGTTTCTCCGGAGGAGGAGGAACAACATTTGATGTTATCGACAATTTTTGGACAGAAGGAGGAATTACCAATATTTCGAATTTAGATTCTGATTGTAGTTTACTTCCCGACAATTATGACCTTACAGGAATGGCTGTTACTGCTTGTGCGGGTGAATCTATTACAACAAACGTTCAATGTGAAGTAGGTACATTTACTCAAGGGTTTGCCATTTGGGTCGATTGGAATAAAAATGATGTTTTTGAAGCTGCAGAAAAAGTATTCTCATCACCCACTGCTGGAGATTTCGTTCATACTGGGTCATTTACAATTCCTGGAACTGCTCCAATCGGTGAAGTTTATAACATGCGAGTTAGAAGTAATTTCGCTGTAGGCGGTGCAGGTATTAATCCCTGTGATAGTCAAACTTATGGAGAAACAGAAGATTATTTGGTTATTGTTGGTTCTTGTAGCCCTACAATATGTCAAGGAGATTCAACAGAAATTGATCTAGGCACTGTACCTCCGGGAGTTACAGGATATTCTTGGTCCCCTGCAACAGACATCAGTGATCCTTTCGCTGGTCCTATAGTTGAAGTTTGGCCTGATGTTACAACAACTTATACTGCAACAATTACTTCTATTGATAGCGTTTGGACTGTTCCGATCGAAGTTATAGTAGTAGAACAAGCAAATCCTTTTGCTGGTTTAGATGATACGATTTGTTTTGATCCTTTATCACCTTATGATTTTGCTGGAACAATAGATGTTTCTGAAGATGATGTTACGTTAGAATGGGATATCGCTGAATTTTTCGGAACAGGATCTCCGTTAACTGTTTATACACCTGGTGCTGATGTTTTAGCTAGCAGTATTCAAGTTAGTATCTCTGGTGATTACGATTTCGAACTTACCGTAATTGATAATTTTGGCATTTGTCCAGATCAAAGTGATACCGTTCGAATAACATTCTCTGAAGCTTTGCATGATTTAGCTTCTACTAACCCACTTTGTTTTGGTGCTGCTGATGGAACTATTACCGTTACTGGTACTGGTACCCTTGATGCTGCAGAATACAGTATTGACGGTGGTGTAACTTGGCAAGTTTCTAATGTTTTCACTGATTTACCTTCTGGCACATACAGCGTTATGTCTAGAGATATATTTGGATGTGAATTCACTAGTGACATTGAATTAATTGATCCAGATGAAGTAACAATAGTTGTTTCAGCTGATACCACAATTTGTCAAAATGGAACTGCCATACTTAATGCTACTGGCGGAGGTGGGGTTGCTTTTACGTATGATTGGAGTATTCTTGGATCAGATGATTCTGGGACACAATCATTTTCACCTACAACGACAACAATGGTTACTGTAACAGCATTTAATGAATTTGGGTGCCCTTCTACAACAGAAACAATTAATGTTACTGTTAGAAGTCCTTTAACACTTACAATCACTGAAAATGACTCTATTTGTCCAGGATTTTTAACTGAAAGTTCAGTAATTCCAAACGGAGGTGACGGAACTTACACTTATTCATGGACAGCTAATGGAGCTCCTCTTCCAGATGTAGGAGCAATGATTTCTGCAAATCCAACCGAAGAAACAATCTATTGTGTAACAGTAAGTGACGGTTGTGAAACAACACCTGTAGAAATTTGTAATAGAACAGTAATGAGACCAGTTCCTATTCCTGTATTTACATCTGATTTGACTGTTGCGTGTAACCCTTCAATTATTACTTTTGAAGCTGCTGCACTGTCTACAGACACATTAATATGGACACTTGGAGGACGAGTAATAGAAGGTTCTTCGATTATAGAAGTTGAATTTGATGGAGTTGGATTTTATGATGTTCAATTAGAAGTTATTAATGAATTTGGATGTAGCAATACTCTTCTTGCTGAAGATTATATTGAAATTGTTGATATTCCGCACCCTGCGTTCTTTATCAATCCAAACCCAACTACAATCTTTAATACAGAAGTAACATTAAACTCTTCTGCTTCAGAACCTGGAGACACATTTGAATGGTCAACAATTGGAGGGGCACCAAGTTCTTCTACAGAGGAATCGCCATCAGTTGTATATCCTGACGGTGTTCCTGGAAACTATCCAGTTGAACTTACTGTAACAAATATCCATGGTTGCACAAACACTGTCTCAAGTTTTGTAAACATCTTATCTGATGTAATTATTTATGCTCCAAATGCATTTACACCAGATGGAGATGAATTTAATGAAGGTTGGAGAGTTTATATGGAAGGAATTGACGTTTTTGATTTCCATTGTGTTGTTTTCAACAGATACGGAGAAATCGTTTGGGAATCATTTAATGTTGAAGGTATTTGGAATGGTACATACGGTGACGGTAGTATTGTTCAAGATGGTACATATGTTTGGGTAGTTGATGCAAAAGAGGCTACTAATGATAGAAGAATAGAATTTAGAGGTACAGTACATGTATTGAAATAAGTAATTAAATATTCCATCTGAAAAGGCATTCGTTTAAAACGAATGCCTTTTTTTATGCTCTGAATTTTAGTTAAATCACTCGTTTTGCAAAAATCGCAAAACAAAATTTATTATGCTTTTCGTTTTTTTGCGCAAATCGCAAAGAGGATTTTCGAACGCGTTTTTCAATTATTTATCCCTCTTTTATCGGTATACTTTTGAGGCATGATATTAAAAAAACCAATCATGAAAACAAAAATTATATTGATCAGCTTATTTCTATTCAACCTTTTTGGAAATAATGCAAATGCACAAACAATTGCCGTAACCGATTTTGCAACCTCAGGGCTACATGTTACTCCTAAAATAGCTGCGAAACTAGCTCGATTAGAACTCGTCAAGATTAACAAATACGTTGTAATGGACGAGGCTGATATGGATGAAATTCTTGATCCAAACGCAATGGAAAATTGCTACGGAAAAAATTGTTTAATCGCACTGGGAGAAGAGTTAAAAATGCCTATGGTACTATCAGGAAGCATAGACGGTTTAGGAAATAAAATTGTTGTTTCTCTTAAACTCATAAATGTAAGAGACAAAACAATCCAATCTGCTCTTTCATTAGAATTTGACAGCCAAGAAATTGAACTACAACGAATGATTGGAATCGTTTTAAAGGAAATGCATCAAATTACTCCTGATTTCGAAACAAAAAAACGATTAGCTTATAGAAATGAAATAATCATCTCTAATAATGTTGGAAAAGTAAATAATACTGGTCCAAGAATGGGAGGTGCTTATATTCTTCCTAGTGAGCTTTCCGAGTTTTTTATTCGAAAAGAAAACCAAGGAGGGCTTGCAATTTTACCTGTGACAACCAACCTAGGGTATCAATTTGAAGGGCAATACATAGGAACCGAGAGCTTTTCGGCTTTGGCTGAATTAATTGTGAACTTCTCAGGAATGGAACAAGGTCGATTTATTCCGAGTTTATCTCTTTTAAACGGATTTCGATTTGGTAAACAAGGTTGGGAACTTGCTTTTGGGCCTAGCTTTGGATTTAGACGTGTCAGTCAAGGAATTTTCAATAGTGACGGAGATTATTTCACAGAAAGAGATTTTCGCAAGCAAGACTTTAACAATTGGATTGACAACGGAGGAACACCTGATACTTACAACACCTTACCGAGTTCATTATTTTCAGAAAACTTGGACAACAGAGGTCAATTAAAATTTAACGCCAACTGGGTAATGGGAATAGGAAGAAGGTTTCAAGCAGGAGGGTTAAACATTCCGTTAAACCTCTATTATTCATTTAACAAATATGGAGGTTCTGTAGGACTTAGTGTTGGATTTAATGTTACCAAATCAAAATTAAACATCAACCGATAAATACGTCATTAAAACTTTAAATCATACCATTATGAAATCAATTAAAAATATACTATTCATACTGCTTTTAGCAATAAGTTTAAATTCATTTTCTCAAACAATTGGTGTTGCACCAATCAAAACCTTTGGTTTATTTGCAACACCTGAAACAGCTTCTAAAATTGCTTCACTCGAATTAATTAAATTAAAAAAATATCAAGTGTTAGATCGCTTTGATATGGAAGAAGCTATTAATCCAGAAGATTTTCAAGATTGTTTTGGTAAAACATGCCTTGTAGAGTATGGTGAAAAACTGGGTGTTGATTATATCTTATCAGGAAATATTGATGGTTTAGGAAATAAGATTGTCATCAACCTTAAACTAATTAATATAGATCAGAAAACAATTATAAAAACACGAAGTTTAGAATTTGACAATCAAGAAGTAGAATTACAACGAATGATTGGTATTGTATTAAAAGAAATGCATGAACTACCAGTCGATCCAATCTTAAAAAAACAATTGGAGTTTAGAAATGAACTGATTACAACAAACAATATTGGTCGTGTCAACAATTCTGGTCCAAGAATGGGAGCTGCGTATACCGTAGGTACATTAAATGAATTTGTTACCCGACCTGAAATTTATGGTGGTTTAGAAATTGCACCCGTTGTTTCAAATCTAGGATATCAGTTTGAAAAGCAATATGTAGGAACTGAAAATTTTTCAGCATTGGTTGAAGGCTTGGTAAATTTCACAGCATTGGAGCAAGGTAAATTCATTCCAAGTTTTTCCATATTGAACGGCTTCAGGTTGGGAAAACAAGGTTGGGAAATTGCCTTCGGACCAAGCTTTGGATTTGCTAAAACTTCAGTTGGCTTTTTCACAAATGACAGCAATCTGCTTGGAGAAGAAAGCCCAAGATATTGGTCTGAACGAGAGTTTCAAAACTCATCTTTTGCCGAAAACCCATTGAGTACATATGGTTATGAATTTACGCGAAACCTAGACAGTCGAGGGCGATTAGATTTTAGTACTCGTTGGATAATGGCTTTTGGTAGAACTTTTCAATCAGGAGCACTAAATATTCCAGTTAACATATTTTATTCTTCTCAAAAAGGAGGCGGAATGGCTGGAATAAGCGTTGGTTTCAATGTTACAAAACGAAAATCAAGTATTAATTAACCTACTTATTATGCGAATTATTTTATTCATTTTATGTTTATTCCCACTTATCGCTTTTACACAAGAGAATCCTTGGGAAAACAAAAAAGAAACTGAAAACCCTTGGGGGAATTATTCTACCAAATCTGAAACAGATACTACTACAGTTGAAAAAGAAGTTCAAAAGACAGAAAATCTTGTGCCAATTTCTGAACAACAACAAAAGAAACTTCTTAAAAGGGCAAAGGAAGAAGCTAAAGGGCATTTTAAAGAACGTAATTCCTTTATTGTTGGAACAGCTTCTGGGATAATTCTTAACATGTATGGTTCTATTGCGGATGGTATCTATGCAGCCGTTAATAGCAAAAAAGAAAAAGAAGCAATTGATAGAACTATGAAAAATCCAGCGTATGCTCAACTGGATCAGAAAATACTTAGAAAAAAATTAGAAGACACTATTAAGCTCAGAAAATTCTATGTTTCATTTGCAGGTACTGTTATTGGAAGTATTGCTCAAATACTAATTGTTTTCAACTTATAATTTACTGTCTTATCATATTTAATAAGGGCAAAATATGTCCTCATTAACCCAAGAGGAGAAGCAAAATATTGTTTCTCCTTTTTTATTTAGACTTTATTTAAATCATTATTTCCCTAACTTAGTTCCTTTAATTAAAATTTATGCAACTAAGAATTATATTAATTTTCGGAGTCTTTCTTTTAATGTCATCTTTCGTAAATAAAGAAGAACCTTATTTGGCGAATGAAACATATACGTTTGAAGAAGCATTAGAAGTGTATTCATCACTTGCTGAAACAGCTCCAAAATATTGTAATTTATCTCATTTTGGATCTTCTGATTATGGAATTCCTGTTCCACTATTTGTTATTAATAAAACAGGTGTTTTTACAACGGAGGAATATCAATCCAAAACTATTTTACTAATCAACAATGCTATTCATCCTGGTGAACCTTGTGGTGTAGATGCTTCAATTAAATTGGCATCTAAATTAATTGAACAGCCTAACTTGATTCCCTCTAATGTAATCATAGCTATTATTCCTATTTATAATATTGGTGGAGCACATAACCGAAACTGTTGCAGTAGAGCAAATCAAAATGGTCCAAAAGAATACGGTTTTCGTGGAAATGCTAAGAATTTAGATCTGAATAGAGATTTTGTGAAAATGGACAGTAAGAACACACGTGCTTTTCAGCAAATATTTCACCTCTTAAAGCCTGCTATTTTTGTAGATACACACACTTCGAATGGAGCGGACTATCAACATACAATGACGCTTATTACGAGTCAACTTGACAAAATGAACCCTGCACTTTCCGAATATACGAAAACGCGACTTAATCCAGCTTTATTCGAAGAAATGGAGAATGACGGTTATCCAATGGTGCCTTATGTGCATACAATTAATCAAATTCCGGACAATGGAATTCAAGATTATCTTGAAACACCACGTTATTCAACGGGTTATACCAATCTTTTTAATACCATTAGCTATGTAACAGAAGCGCACATGCTAAAACCATACAAGGAACGAGTCATGTCAACATTAATTTTCTTAAAAAAAATGATCATTTTAATGGAAAAAGACCATATAGAATTACAGGAAATTAGAAAAAAAGCACTAAAAGAACTTAATGATGCAAAGCAATTACCGATTGATTGGAAATTAGACACGACTAAATTTGAAAAAATCAATTTTTTAGGATACACTGCTGAATATAAGCCAAGTGCAGTAACCGGACATCAACGTCTTTTTTACAATCGTGATAAACCTTTCTCAAAAGATATTCGCTACTACAATTCGTATAAAGTAACACAAAATGTTCGTATCCCTGAATATTATATCATACCTAAAGCTTGGGATATTATTGTAGATCGATTAAAGGCAAGTGATATTGAAGTTTTCACATTAAAACAGAATACAACGCTTGCCGTGGATTACTATGAGATAACAAATTATGAAACCAGAAAATCACCATACGAAGGTCACTACCTTCATTATAATACTGAAGTAGCACGTCGAAATGACATGGTAACCTATCAAGCTGGAGATTATGTTGTTCCTGTTCGAAATGAGAATATTCGTTTCATTGTCGAAACATTAGAACCTCATGCACCTGACAGCTATTTTTCCTGGAATTATTTTGATGCAATTTTACAGCAGAAAGAATGGTTCTCTTCTTACGTTTTTGAGGATGAGGCAGCTAAAATTTTAGAAGAGCAACCAACTACTCGAACAAGTTTTGAGCAAAAACAAGCAACTGATACGGCTTTTGCCAATAATCCTTTTGAACAATTATACTATATCTACAAATTATCTGATCATTACGAAAAATCACATAATCGCTATCCAATAACTCGTTATTCAAAAAGCATTGAACCAAATACGTTACTTCTTAGTAAGTAATTTTTTTGGATTTTTCCTGTAAAAGATAAGCAACAAGACTGGCAGAAATAGTAAATCAGCCATTAGTGCAAAAAACAACGTACAACTAATCAACAGCCCTACATAGAAAGTTCCTAAGAAGTCTGAAAACAAGAGAAGGAGAAAACCTGAACACAAAATGAGAGTGGTCAAAATAATTGCTCTTCCTGTCGACAAATAAGTTCTTTTTAATGCATAAATCAATGATTTACCTTTATTAATTTCTAGCTTTAATTTACTCATAAAATGGATCGTATCATCCACAGCTATCCCAAAAGAAATTGTAAATATGATCGCAGTAGATACCTTTAATTGAATCCCTAAGAATCCTAATATTGCCGCGAGCATAATCAATGGTAAAACATTTGGAACTAATGCAATTAAAACAATTTTAACTGAACGGTATAAAAAGCCCATCAACAATGAGACAATAACAACGGCCAGTAATAACCCCCTTAATAGGTTTTCAGAAAGACGCCCCATATTCACATCCAAAAGATGCCCTGTTCCCGTAAATTCATATTGCAATAAATCGGTTCCTATTTCTTCTTCAAAGAAAGTTTTAAATCGTTCATTTTTCTCGTCAATCGCATAACGTCCAATATCTCCCATTGTACTTGAAAATCGTGCAAATCTCTCGGTTGAATCAACAAATAGATTTAACAAACCATCTTTATCAAAGCGTCCTATTCTTTTTAAATAATTTTTCGTTTCACTTTCTGAAGGAAAACTAAAATAATCTGCCTGACCACCATGTTCAGTTCTATTGGCTATTTTCAAAATTTGAATGATTGATCCGCACTGTTTTAAGCCGTAATCAGCAACCAAAAAACTGTCTAATCGATTCAATTTTGTTAAGACTTCGTAATCGTATATGTTTTTCCCTTCTTCTTTCACTTCAAACGACAGTTCGAAAGGTCGGAGCCCCATAAATTTTTGATCAAAATAAACGTAATCTTGTCGTAATGAACTTTCTTCTTTTAAATCCTCCAATAAAAAATAATTGCTCTCGATTTTAGATGCGCCAATTAGGCTAATTCCTAAAACTGCAATAAACGAAACTGCTACTGGTTTATAATGTTTAACAACCCACCTAAACATTCTATGTAAAACAGGATACCATGTATTTTTAATATAACCAACTGTAACAATTTTGGGAGGTTTTGTCAACACAAGCATTGCAGGCAATAAAGTGTATGCTAAAACAAAAGCAAATAAAACTCCCATTGCTGTATATATTCCAAATGCTTGGACTGGTTTCATTACTACGGTTAATAATGTCAAAAAGCCAATTGCTGTTGTTACGGAAGTGAGTAGTGTTGCAAACCCAATCTCCTTGTACGCTATTTTAATTGCTTCTAAACGTTCTTTTCCCAAACGTAATTCATCTAAATATTTACTTACCAAGTGAATTACGTCAGACATGGCCACTACAAATACAATAGAAGGTAAAACAGTCAAAACAAGGTTAATGGGCTGACCTACTGACGCCATAAAACCTACCGTCCATAGCATGGATAACGAAACTATTGAAAGTGGTAAAAGCACTCCCCAGACAGATTTAAAAGAGAAGATCAAAAATACAGTAACAAGGACAAAAGATAATCCAATAAAAAATAATGTCTCATATTGCATGGCGTCGATATAATACCCTAAACCAATTGCTCTTCCGGCATATTTGAAATCATCAAATTCATATTCTCCTAACAATACATCCAAATTCGCTTTTAACCGGTCACAATCCAATTTCGACAAATAAGGTTTATGTTTTATAAAGAGCATTAAAGCTTTCGCATCATCCCGAACCATTAAGCCTGCAATCTCAGGTCTTTCAAAAATTCGAATTGAATCCTTCTGGTATTTAGATGGCTCATCAATGTTAATATACGGTCTTTTAAACACTGTAGGTGAAAAAGGCGTTTTAACAAAATCTTGCATATTAGTTAAAGACTGTACCGTTCGTATTAGTGAATTTTTTTCTAAATCTTCAACAAATGAAACAGTCTTTTTTAGAAAATCTTGCTTGAAAACTCCTTGGTTATTTTCAATTGCAATAAAAACAAAATCATTGTCAGTCTCAAATCTATCGCGGTGTTGCGCTAAAAAATCAGTCGAAGGATCATTCTCGGCAAAGAATGCTTCAAAATCATAATCAAACCCAATATTTTGAATATTGTATAGAAAGAAAAGGGAAATTAACGAGACTGTTAACATTACCCATTTCGAAATTTTTTTAAATCTTACCAACCTAAATGATCCTTAATTCGTTAACAAATTGTAGATTTGACCTTTTCAAATCGAGAATTTTAACAAATTTAAAACGAAAAATGAACTTTATGAAGACACCTCTATTTTTTTTAGGAATTTGTGCAGGACTTTCAGCTTCTGCTCAAACAATTGAGATTTCAGATACTTTGTCTACTGGTGATGCAATGATGTATTACGTTGTTGACAGTACTGCTGATAACTATGCCAGTACAACAGGGACGGGGGTTACTTGGGATTATTCAGCAATTGGAGGTTATGGACTTCCAGCAAATACAAATAACGTAATTGATCGCTCTGCAAGCGCATTCTCTTCGGATTTCCCTGCAGCTGATTATTCAGAAGATTTTGAAAACGGTGTTATTTCTTTCTTATCTCACGAACCTGGATCAAATCGATCTATCGTTCATGGTTTTGTATTTGAAGAATTATCAAATACTTTCATTATTCAATATAATGATGATCAATTAATTTCTTTTATGTATCCAATGAATCAAGGTGATTCTTATATGGATGATATTGAAGGAACTGCAGTTGTTCCTTTAGGAGCTCCTATCGATATTTCAGGAACTGCTACAGTTACAGCAGATGGACTTGGTACATTAATTATTGGAGCAAACACTTATACGGATATCTTACGTGTAAGAACATTAGAAGAAACATCAGGAATTGCAATGGTTGGTGGAGAAGTAAACTTTACACGTGAAAGTTATGCTTATTACGAGTCTGGTTCTAACTTTCCAATTTTCATCCACGGAAGAATTTTAGCTGAGGCTGGTTTATTGGGTGATTTTGGTTTCTCTGCAGTATACTCAAGAGATGAAATTACAGAGTTTGCAGGGGTAGAAGAAGAAGTTGAATTACTTACTTTATCTGTTTACCCTAATCCAGTTATCGGAAATAGTGCAACAGTTACTTCTATCGAAGGAACGCAGTCATTAACGATTTTAAACTCTTTAGGACAAACAATTGCTACAATTAACAATCCAAAAACAATTGAAGAAATTGATCTTTCTGATTTAAATACAGGAGTTTATTTTGTTCAAGCAATTAAAGGAAACGCTACAAGAACTGAAAAGTTCATTGTAAAATAAATTACTAGCAAACAAATTTTAAAACGCCCACTCAAAAAATTGAGTGGGCGTTTTTTTATTCTAATCCAATCGACTAATTTTGTCGGGTGATAGAAATATTAGAAAAAGCGGCAAAAGTTCTTCAAGAAGGAGGAGTAATCTTATATCCAACAGATACGATTTGGGGATTGGGTTGTGATCCAAAAAATGATGCCGCAGTAAAGAAAATCATTGATCTCAAGAAACGATCGCCCTCCAAGAGCATGATTATTTTGGTGAACAACGAAGCTTTATTGCAACGGTATGTTAAAGAAATTCCAGAAGTGTGTTATGATTTAATTGATTATTCTACACGACCATTAACAATAGTATACCCCAATGGACAATACGTTTCTGATCAGGTTTTAGCAGAAGACAAGAGTATTGCTATCCGAATTACAAAAGATTCGTTTTGCAATAAACTAATTCAAAAAGTAAAGCATGGTATTGTATCAACTTCGGCCAACATTTCTAACGAAATTTATCTCAACGGATTGGAAAATATCCCTACAGCTATTAAAGATAATGTTGATTATATTGTAAATTTACCACTCAAAAATAAATCAGCACAAGTTTCTCAAATTATTAAAATCGGAGAAGACAGTGAAGTAAGCATAATAAGAAAATAAGTTGAACCTAAAAAAACATCTTTCACATAGTATTTTTGAATCAATTAGTGCGGTTTCCAGTAAAAACGGTATTTCTTCATTTGTTATTGGTGGTTTTGTACGCGATTTAATTTTAAAACGTCCTTCAAAAGACATTGACATTGTTGTGCTTGGAAATGGCCTTAAAATGGCTGAATTAGTAGCAAATGAACTTGGAGTTAAAAAAGTCGCTTACTATAAAAATTTTGGAACAGCTGCATTTGTTTTTGATGGTTTAGAAATAGAATTTGTCGGAGCGCGTAAAGAATCTTATGAGAGAAATTCGCGAAATCCAATTGTCGAAGATGGTACATTAGCTGATGATCAAAATCGTCGTGATTTCACAATTAATGCACTTGCGATTAGTTTGAGTAAAAGCTCATTTGGAGAGGTTTTGGATCCTTTTGATGGACTAACTGACCTTAAAAACAAAGTAATTAGAACACCACTTGACCCAGATACAACTTATTCAGATGATCCGTTAAGAATGCTTCGAGCAATCCGATTTTCATCACAACTTGGTTTTAAGATAGAACAAAACTCATTTGAATCCATTAAGAAAAATGCAAAACGTTTAGCGATTATCTCGCAAGAGAGGATTACAGACGAACTGAATAAAATTATTCTTTCAGAAAAACCATCACGCGGATTTAAACAACTTTTTGATACAACTTTGCTTCATGAATTTTTTCCAGACATGACAAATTTGTACGGCGTTGAAATTATTAACAACAAAGGACACAAAGATAATTTTTACCATACGTTAGAGGTACTTGATAACATTGCCGAAAACACGAATAATCTTTGGCTGAGATGGGCTGCAATTATGCACGACATAGCAAAGCCAAGAACAAAACGCTTTAAGGAAAAAGTAGGATGGACTTTTCATGGGCATGAAGAAGTTGGAGCTCGAATGACATCAGGAATTTTCAAATCTCTAAAATTACCCCTCGATTCTAAAATGAAATACGTTCAAAAATTGGTACGTCTTCATTTAAGGCCAATTGCATTGGTTAATGGAAACGTCACTGATACCGCTATTAGGCGTTTATTGTTTGAAGCTGGAGATGACATAGACGACCTGATGACATTATGTGACGCCGATATCACTTCGAAGAATGAATTCAAAGTTCAAAAATATCGTCGAAATTTTCAGAATGTCAGAAAAAAACTGAAACAGGTTGAAGAGAAGGACAGCATCCGAAATTTCCAACCTCCAATTAGCGGTAAAGAAATTATGGAGATCTTTAAACTTGAACCGTGCAAGCAAGTGGGGGTTTTAAAAGATGAAATTAAAGAGGCTATTTTAGAAGGGAAAATTCGAAATAATTATAACGAAGCCTATGAATTCATGTTAAATCAAGCAGAATTAATGGGAATTAGTCAAAAAAATTAACCTTTTATTTTACGCATCTCAACTTATTTTTGTGGATAACTAAATTTTAACACTTTTACTCGCTTTTGATTATCTCTTACCTTAGTAAATTAAGAATAATACCCCCAAACAAAATGATTGGACGACTGATTAAGAGAAAATTAGACGCAGAAAAACTAGCCAACGTTTTTGTTAATTCATTGCTTGAAGTAACAGAAAGTAGTTTTCCTGAAGTATGTGCAATGATAAAAGATGATAATGCTTTTATAACTATTCCTGAATTAGAAGAAACGGCTTCAGACAATTTTCTATTGATTGTTGTTGTAGGTAATCTTTGTTATTTAGATGATTATTTTGAAGCTGATGAAGCAAGAGCTGTACGTTCCAAAATCATTCAAAAATTAGCACAAGTTTATGACATGGAAGGAACCGTTTTTGATAAATTAATTAAATCTTTTAATCAATTTATTTCAAGAGTCAACCATCCTTCTAAAAATACGCTTTACGGGATGTCTAAAACTGTTTTTCATAAGTTTAAATTAAACGACCATCAAGAACCTTATTTTAAAAATATGCGCACGCCAAATCCTTTATTTTTAAAACGGATGGATGAAATAATGATGAATTTCCTATGGGATTGGGATGAATTTTTCCGTCGTCATAAATTGAATTTTAACTAATTCAACTGATTTCTTTCTTGATTATCTTTTAGGTTTTAGAACTTAACTCAACGCAATTTATCCAGGATTAGACTTAGATTGACTGATCAACTAAATAAATGATTGCTGCCATTGCCGCCGCGCCAAACTCCAATTCACGTTTATTGACATTTTCAAAAACATCTTCTTCTGAATGATGGTAATCAAAGTAACGCTGTGAATTAACTGCCATTCCTAACTGAAGCATCTTCGGATAATACTCTCTCAAAGGAGTAATATCTACTCCTCCATAACCAGGATCAAACCTTAGCAAGTCGTAATCTTTTAATATACCGGCAAAAGAGCGAATCATTTCTAATTGTTTCTCATTTCCTACAACATCAAAACCTAAAGGTAAAAAACCTCCCCGATCTGTTTCTATCGCACAAATATGTTTTTCTTTATTCTCTGCAGCAATTTCTGCATAACTCTTTCCTCCAAAATTTCCATTTTCTTCATTCATGAAAAGGACACAACGCAATGTATGATTTGGTTGATATCCTAGTTCTTTTAAAATTCTCAGCGCTTCTATAGAATGAACAACTCCTGCTCCATCATCATGCGCTCCTTCTCCAACGTCCCAAGAATCTAGATGTCCTCCGAAGGTAATAATTTTATCATCCTCATGTCCTGACATTTCACCAATGACGTTAAATGAAACTTCGTCTTCATAAATTTTACAATCCATTTCCATTTTTAACGTCACTTTTCCCTGTTCGAGCCATGTTGTTAACAAGTCAGCATCTACTGTACTTATTGCCGCTCCAGGCACTGGAACAACACCTTCAGAATAACGCATAGACCCTGTATGAGGATGTATATCAGTTGAAGAAGCTAAAGATCGAATCACCACAGCTTTTGCCTCAAGTTTCGAAGCTGCATCTGTTCCACCCCAACGTTGATCAACACATGCACCATAAGCCTTAAACGTTTGTATTAACTTTTGATCAAACGGGCGATTAAAGAAAATGACCTTTCCTTTAACTTGTTCATTTGTCATTTTCTGTAATTCTTCAATTGAATTAACAGCTAAAACTTCTCCTTCAATCAAACCTTCTGATCCAACTGATCCTCCTAGGGCAATAATATGTAACTTACGAAGCTCTCCCTTTTCATTTACAATCCAACCTGCTTCTTTCGTACCTCTTTCCCAGTGCGGAACCTTGATTTCTTGGAGATAAACATGATCAAAACCATAATCATCCATTTTCTTTCGTCCCCAATCAATTGCCATTTGCGCCTCTGCTGAACCTGTAATTCTAGCTCCAATATCTTTGCACAATGATCTTAAATTTTCATATGCATGCCCTTTTTCCAAAGCCATGTCATAAATCTTTCGAATAAAAAGTGAATCTTCGTTTGAAAAACCAATTGCACTTATTGATAGTGTGATAAAAAGTACTACTAATTTCATTTAAAAAGCTTAATTAATACTGGTTAAAGATAAGTAAATAAACCGTAAGAATTCTAATTTGTGGCGAATGGCAGCAGTTTAATTCCAGTGGTTTTCGATCATAAAAATTTGAATTCCGTGAATATTAATTTTTGATTCTCCCCTATTCCATAAGCTAATTTTAAGCTGATCCGTTTGCAAGATATATGCTGGTATTTTGAACGCGAAAAATCCTTCATTACTTTCTGAATAATTAATCATGTGTTCTAAATCTCTTCCCATCCAGAAATTTTCATTCCGGTGTTGAATTAATTTTCCATTTCGCTCTCCTGATATAGCAGCAGTTAGCAAACCTCCCTCTAAAATTGTTGCATTCACTACAATTTTGATATAATCCTTATCTCCAATTTGATGATCTTTCAAATTAAACTTGAAATCGGGCCCATATTTATTTTCTTCATCTAATAAATAAGCTGTTTTGCTCAAGTAGTTTGAATTAAAACTCCATGAAGAATCAACTCCGGTACTTGGATTAAAATCGGCGATTAATTTTGTCTTTCCAAATGACTTTTTAGCGCCTTTTTTCATCAAAAATACTGCCCCATTATTATATTGCTCAAAGTCGATTACTAGTGGGTAAAATTCACGAACTGTTTCGAAAATCTGAAGTACGGTTGTTCGGGCAGAATAGCCAATAATACAGTATTCTTGTGATGCTTCTTGCAGTTTTTCATGAATAATGAAATCACCATCAAATTCTAATTCATGTAGGTCAAATTTTATCGAATCTCCTCCCCATTCTTCGGCATAAAAATTCATGTAATTTGGATTATTCAGATTATAAATGGTGTAAATATTTTCTGCACCATATACTTCATTCCATTTATTAATTTTCTGTCCAACTTCCTTAAACAATGCAAAATGTCTATTTCCATAGAGGTCTTTTTCAATAACTGTCGAGCTCGATCCAAGTAGAATTATAGGAATAATAACCCAAAGCTCGTTTTTCGCCTTAGCAAGTACAATACTAACTAACAAAAGGAAAAATGGAAACGTAAACAGCATTACGGGGAATTTAAGTACGGGGGTTGAAATCAAGGACAAAATATGTCCCAATAAGTAAACTCCAAAAAACCATATAGTCAGTAATGTAATTGCTTTTTTATCCAATTTTTCTGAGTATTCGTTTTTTTTGATTATAAAAAATCCTGTAAACAATAACAATGGAACAACCAGTAAATAGGATTCGTTAAAAGCGTGAAACAAAAAAAGAAAAAGCCAATTATTTTCAGGGGCACCCAACCATTGTAATCCGCCAACATTTAAATGATAATAGGTCACTCCAACGTGCGGTAAAAATAAAATGATTCCTAAAACGCCGGCCAAAATATAGTACATCCAATTTTTAGAATTCAAAAATAGTATTCCAGAGATTCCGATAAAGCCAACACATAAAAAAGCAAAATAATGCGTGTACATTGCAAGCGCAAATAATAAGCCAAGCGTAAATGAATTCACTAATTTTTGTTGTTTGGTTTTTTCTTTTTTATGATCGTCGAATAAGACTTTATAGATGAAATACCCAATCAATAATATAAGTAATAAACCAGGACTATATGGCCGGGCAAATTCCGAATTCATAATCGGAAAATAAAGGACTGCTAAAAAACTAGCCGCAATAAGGCCTGTTTTTCGATTAAACCAATTTTTTCCAATTAAAAATAAAACAAAGATGGATGCCGTGCCAAATAAAACAAATGGGAAACGCATAACCATCTCATTCTTTCCAAATAATGCTCCCCAAAATTTCATAAAAAACTGAACTCCTGCGGGGTGCATATCCCCTTTCATTACACCAAATTCAACTAGGTCAGATAAATTATCAAATCTTAACCTACTAATGGCACTTAGTTCATCATTTGAATATGAATGGGTGATTGATACTGAGAAACGCAAAATAAATCCAATGCTCAAAATTAAAGCGATATCAATATTGCGTTTCAATAATTGCATCTTACTCTTGCATTCGTTGACGTGCTACCTCATACATCATTATACCAGCAGAAACAGAAACATTTAAAGAACCGATTGAACCAGCCATGGGTATTTTCGCTTTAATATCAGACTCCGCTAATATTTTTTTGCTTACACCGTCTTCTTCTGACCCCATTACGATTGCAATTGGAACAGTAAAATCAACATCAAAGACCAGGCGTTCTGTCTTTTCTGTACTTGAAGCAACTAATACACCGCTTTCACGCAAATAATGAATCGTTGAGTTTAAATCATGGACTTTACATACTGGAATTTTATTCAATGCACCAGCTGAAGTTTTAACAGCATCTGCTGTAACGGAAACACTGTCTTTGTTTGGGATAATAATTGCATGTACACCTGTACATTCAGCAGTTCTAGCTATTGCTCCAAAATTCCGAACATCTGTTAATCGATCAAGAATCAAAAACAATGGTACTTCTCCCTTATCATACAATTGATCGAGAATCGGACTAATTTCTTGATAACGAATTGGAGAGACTTGTGCAATTACACCTTGATGATTTTTACGTGTCATCCGGTTTAATTTGTGAATAGGCACAAATTGAAGGTTGTATTTTTTGTTCGCCAATTCTTCTTTTAATTCATAAAAGAGTTCTTTTTGCATTCCTCTTTGAATCAAAATTTTATTGATCGGTCTTTCCGCCCGAATTGCTTCAATTACTGCCCTTACTCCATAGATGATGTCTTCATCTTCTTCTCGCCTAAATTTATTATTGTACATGGGGCAAAAATAGTTAAATAGAAAGGATATCTATTGCGAATTGGTTGCGATCTTATTTCTTCTTGTTAAAGAGAGATAGATTACTCCTAAAACACACAAGCCTGCTGTTGCCGAAAAAAGGATAATGAAATTTGCAGGATTGTTATCATAAAGGCGTTGTGTCATGAAAGTTCCTGAAACAATTCCTATTTCTAATGCAATAAACATTGTTGACATTCCACGCCCTTTGTAAATCGGGTTTGCCAAATCTGCAGTCCATGCAAATAATGCGGGAGAACAAATACTTGAAGCAATTCCAAAAACAATTGAGCTAAAGAGGAATTGTTCAACAGTCGTTGAAGTTCCTGTTATAATTGCTCCAATCATCATTAGAGTTAATCCTACATTTAGATTTCTTCGTGCACCATACTTGTCATAAAATTTACCCGACATGAATCGTGTAACGATCATAAAGGTGACATTTACCATATAAAACATTCCTTTATTTTCCATTCCTAAGTGTGCACTAAAATCAGGGACAGCCATTAAATAAATCCCGGAACACATTGCTGTTAAAAACATAATTACTGAAGGATGTAAAACTTCAGGTGCTATAATTTCATCCTTTTTTGGAATTACCTTTCCCCAAAAATGCTGTTTTTCTTGGTTTTCAACAAAATCTATTCGCTCTTCTTCGGTAGTTATTTCATCATTTGTCTCCGCAAGTCGTTCGGCAGTTCTTTTTTCTTTAATAAAAAAAAGTAAGATTAGAGAAAGTGCTCCTAAAACACCACCTACGATAAATAATCCTTCGATACCAATTGCATTTTTAATTGGACTTCCTAAAGCCTGACCACCACTAAACCCTATACTAATCGTTACCCCAAAAAGCCCCATGGCTTCGCCTCGTTTTCCTTTTGGGATAATATCTGCAATGAGCGCTGTTACACCTGTTGGATGAAACCCAGTACTGAATCCATGAAAAAAACGTAAAACTAAAAACCCTGTTACCGTCATGAAAACTGGGTACAAAAAGCAGATTAAAACACTCACTAAGACACCAAAATACATGACAGACTTTCTACTAATATTATCTGCAATCTTTCCACTAAAAGGACGAGCTGCCGCTGCTGCAAAAGTCCACATTCCTAAAATCAGCCATTTTTTATCTTCTCCTCCTAAATCCGTCAAATACTCGTTCATTTCGGGTAAAAACATATTAAAACTCATCATAAAAATGATCATGTTTAAACAAAGTAACCAAAAGGAGGTTGAATATGTTTTTAGCGATTCGAAATACCCTTTTTTCACGGACATTGTGCAAAATTACTGCTAATTATCCGAAAGCACTTCTTAAAACGGACAAAATAAAAAACCCTTTTCACAATGTGAAAAGGGTTTAACGAAAACATGTAATTATATCTAACTACTCTCCTCTAAAATGTTATTCATGTTTTTTACGCATTTCTTCTCGTTTCTTTTTATGCTCCTCTTTTCTAGTATCAAGTTTCTTTTGCTGTTCAACAGTCAAAACCTTCTTTAATTCTTCATGGTGGGCTTTTTTCTTTTCCTTTGCCTCTTTCTTTAGCGCTTTCATTTGTTTTTTTATCGCTTCCATCTCTTCTACATGCCCAATATTAATTGCATAAACCTTTTCAGATTGCTCTGGTGTTAATTCTAAATCTTCCGTTAATTTTTTCGTATGCAGTTCTGCTTTTTGCTTTGGAGATTTTTTTGCATGCTCTTTTTTATCTTCTTGAGCAAAACTTGCAGTTGTCATTAACAATATTGCTCCTAGTATTAATCCTATTTTCTTCATCTTTTTTTTATTTTTAATTATATCCTTATGACTGAAAGTAATTTAAAAGGTTTAAATCATTCTGTTAATATTTCTTGTCTTAGATCAATTTGAACTAAAAAATTGATCCTTTAATACAAATTAGTCGTTTCTAAAATCACGTTTATGAAATAAATTTCATTTCTAATTCTTTTTGGGTTTTCATTGATTGGGGTTACACAAGAAATATGTAATAATGCTTTAGATGACGATATGGACGGGCTAATTAATCTGAATGATGATGATTGTGATTGTAGCGGATTTGGAGGAAGCGAAATTTCAAGTTTAATTCCGAATCCATCTTTTGAAGAGATGAGTTGCTGCCCAGGGCCTCCTGCAATGTTGTCATGTGCTGAAAATTGGATTCAATCCTCTCTGGCTACTTCAGATTACTTTAACTTATGCGGTTTCACTGAGTTTGATATTATGGGTTTTATAGATGCTGAATTACCTATCTCAGGTGATGGAGGGGGTTAAGGAGGTTTTATTGAACAAACAATCACACTTGATTCATTGAACCCAGTAGCTGCGTTTACAATTGTGTCTGATGATCTAAATTCAGATTGCCAAGGAATAGGACCAATTGAAGTACAATTCTGTAATACATCTACCAACTTTGCCAATCCA